>JBBQPO010000459.1:0-1562 GCA_038217285.1 Chthonomonadales bacterium | reverse complement strand
TTTATTCCGTCTCGACTGATGCATGCTGTCGCTGCCGTCGGGTTGATAGGGCTCTATCTCTATTACGTCAAGCTGAAGTTCAGTGAGACTGATGAGGAGGGGGGCGAAGGGGGACTTGAGCCGCTGCTCTTTGCCAGAAAGGCGGCAATTCCGTCGTTTGGAGTCATCGGTCTTCAAGCGATCATCGGCCTGGCGGGGCTCGCACTCGGCGCGCATCTCTTCGTGCTTGCCGCAGAAACGATAGCGAATGCTTTGTCGATTTCTCCGTTGATCCTGGCCCTCCTCGTCGCGCCCTTGGCGACCGAGTTGCCCGAGATGTCCAACAGTTTTCTCTGGCTCTATCGAAAGAAAGATCGGTTGGCGATCGGGAACGTCACCGGCGCGATCGTCTTTCAAGGCACCATTCCGGTCTCGATCGGGCTTCTGGGCACGGACTGGACGTTAGCGCCGACGGCATTGATTACGATGGTACTCGCGGTGACGGCAGCCACCTTCTTATTAGCACAGGCGGCGTGGGGTGCTCTCTGGCGGCCCTGGTTGCTGAGCGGGAGCGCCATCCTTTATATAGGGTATGTCGTGTACCTGTACTGGGTCTAAGCAGGATGCTGAAAAAGAGGGATGGGGTAGCTGGGACGATCCCCGTGCTCGCGCAACGCGCGGCCTCAGAAGGATGAGAGGGAGCGGCCAGGTGCCCTTCTTGCTCGCAGAACGCGCACATTCAGAAAGTGCTCGTTCGATGCGCGCAGTTAAGGGCAGCCTGGGCCACTTCCTCCAAGAGAGGTGTAAGGAATCGGAAGGCCCTCGTCCGGGCAAATGGCACGTCTCGGCGTGCCAGTGGGTGGGCGGGTGAGAACGTCGCGCGCAGTTGGGATCATCCCACCCACCCCTTTAAAATGACAGCTCGCTGCGGCCTTGTTTGGGGTAAGGCGCGTCCCAGGGCGAAGAGTCTGTCTTGACAGACTCTGGGCGGGCGGGTGAGATGTCAGCCCTTTTTGAGCATCCTGCTCGATCAGTGATTGACGAAGGGTATGAATGTTAGGAAAAACATGACGAGATCGAAAGACAAACCGCTTCTTGGAATCACGATGGGAGATCCAGCCGGGATTGGCCCAGAGGTGATTGCGAAGGCCTTGGCAGAAAAATCGTTGCGGCGACTGTGTCGTCCGATTGTCATCGGTTCGTTCCCGGTCATGCAGCAGACGGTTAAGAAGCTGAAACTCATGATGGACGTGATCCGCGTAGAAGGTCACGAAACGGTGTCTCCGCGGTCCAATCAGCTTGCTGTGCTGGATCCGCTGGATCGTCCCCTTGGGCGGTTTCCTCGTGGAGTGGCGGCGCCTCAAACCGGAGCGGCGTCCGTCCTGTTCATCAAGAAGGCCGTGGAGCTTGCGCAGCTGGGTTGTATCGACGGCATCGTGACCGCGCCAATCAACAAGGAAGCGATCAACCTGGCAGGCTGTCATTTTCCCGGCCATACGGAATTGCTCGCAGACCTGACTGCGACACCGGAATCCGGCATGATGATCGTCGGCGGCCCACTGCGAATTATGTTTGTGACGACC
>JBBQPO010000458.1:0-1773 GCA_038217285.1 Chthonomonadales bacterium | reverse complement strand
TGGACGGGATTCTCGACAGCGGCATAGCCCATTTCGTCGGTGTTGCCGTAGGAGATACCGGGTTTGATGCCGCCGCCCGCCATCCACATCGAGAAGCCTTTGATATGGTGGTCGCGCCCGTCTCCCTGCGCCATCGGCGTGCGCCCGAACTCGCCATTGTAGATGACGAGCGTGTCCTCCAGCATGCCGCGCTGTTTGAGGTCGGTGAGGAGAGCCGCCGCGCCGCGATCCACCTCGGCGGCGGTGTTGCGAATGTTCTCTTTGATGCCTCCGTGGTGATCCCAGTCGCGATGGTAGAGCTGAATGAACCGCACACCGCGCTCGGCCAGACGACGGGCCTGCAAACAGTTGGCGGCGAACGTGCCGTCCAGCCCCTTGGCGCCGTAGAGGTCGAGCACGCTCTGCGGCTCCTTCGAAAGGTCCATCAGTTCCGGGACGCTGACCTGCATCTTGAACGCCAGTTCGTACTGGCTGATCCGCGCGGCCACTTCCGGATCGTCGGTCGTGTCGTTGTGCAGGCGGTTCAGGCTGCCCGCCGCGTCCACGACATCCTTCTGCTGCTGCACATTGACGCCGCCGGGACGCGAGACATAGAGGACCGGATCGCCCTTGGAATGGAACTCGACGCCCTGATACTGGCTCGGCAGAAAGCCGCTATGCCACTGCCGTGCCGCGATAGGCTGCGCCTGCCCGAAACGACCGAGGGAAGTGAGGACGACGAAGCCGGGCAGATCGTCGGCGGCGGAGCCGAGGCCGTACCAGAGCCACGACCCCATCGCGGGCCGTCCCGGTATCGACGAGCCGGTGTTCATCAGGGTGTGCGCGGGGTCGTGGTTGATGGCGTCGGTGTACATGGACCGAATGATGCAGAGTTCGTCCGCCATCTTCGCGAGATTGGGGAAGATCGAGGAGATCATCTGCCCGGACTTGCCGCTCCGCACAAACTCATGCTGTGGCGCGAAACAGTTCAGCTTCGCCCCCTGCAACTGCGCGATCTGCTGGCCTTTTGTGAACGATTCCGGCATCGGCTGCCCGCTCATCTTTGCCAGGACGGGCTTATAGTCGAACGTCTCCAGATGGGACGGCCCACCCGCCATGTAGAGTTGAATAACGCGCTTGGCCTTCGGCGGAAAATGGAGCGGATAGACAACACCATGTGTGGTGCGACGCTGCGCTCCGGCCGCGCCAGCGAGCAGGGCGGGATCGAGCAGGCTTCCGAGGGCGAGTGTGCCGATCCCGGCGGCGGTCCGGCTCAGAAACGTCCGGCGCGTCATCTCCATCTGTCTGCGAAAGTTTGCCTCGTCCAATAGCCTACTCCCTCGTAATCGTTTCGTTCAGGTTCAGAATGACGCGGGCGACGGAGGTCCAGGCCGCAAGTTCCGTCGGGTCCAGCCCCTTGGGGACCGCATGCTCGCCCGAGGTGAGAAGCTGCTGCGCCGCCGGCTTGTCGATCATGTACTGCTGCAAATGCCTTTGATAGAGGCTCGACAGCACGGCGATCTCCGCCGGGGTGGCAGGCCGCGCCACTACCCGGCGGAACGCGTAGTTCAGGCGCTCCGGGAGGGCGCCTCCGCCCTCCTGCAGCAGATGCTCGGCCAGGCTGCGCGCCGCTTCGACATAGGTGGGATCGTTCATCAGGACAAGCGCCTGGAGCGGCGTATTGGAGCGAGGCCGATCCGCCACGCACTCCTCCCGCGAAGGCGCGTCGAAGGCCAGAAGGCTCGGGTTGAGGAAGGTGCGCTTCCAGTAGGTGTAGAGGCCGCGCCGATAGAG
>JBBQPO010000457.1:0-1788 GCA_038217285.1 Chthonomonadales bacterium | reverse complement strand
GTACGGCAAGAGCGGAATCGAGGTGAGCGAGATCTTCCCCCACGTCGCGCAGCATGTCGATGACCTCTGCATCATCCGCTCCATGCATGCCGATGTGCCGAACCATGAGCCGTCGCTGATGCTGCTCAACTGCGGCGACTCTCAGAAGGAACGGCCCAGCATGGGCTCCTGGGTGCTCTATGGCCTGGGGACCGTCAACCAGAATCTGCCGGGATTCATCGTGATGTGTCCGGGCGGCTATCCCATCAAGGAGGGCAACAACTGGCGCTCCGCCTTCCTGCCCGGCATCTACCAGGGAACCTATATCAATACCGCCAACTCCCGCATCGATCAGTTGATCGAAAACATCAAGAACGCGGATCTGGATTCCAGGCAGCAGCGCCGGCAGTTGGATCTCGTGCAGGAGATGAACCGCCGCCACGAGCAGCAGCATCCGCAGGACGCGCAACTGGAGGCGCGCATCCAGTCGATGGAGTTGGCGTACCGCATGCAGATGGAGGCGACGGACGCCTTTGACATCAGCAAGGAGCCGCAGTCCGTGCGCGATCGTTACGGGTCGGGAACGCAGGCGCGCCAGATACTGATCGCGCGGCGTCTGGCGGAACGGGGCGTGCGCTATATTCAGGTCTGGCACGGAGCCGGTCAGCCGTGGGACAATCACGACGACCTCGAAGTCAACCATCGCACTCTGGCGAAACAGTGCGATCAGGCCATCGGCGCGCTCCTCACCGATCTCAAAGAGCGCGGCATGTGGGAGGATACCCTGGTAATCTGGGGCGGCGAGTTCGGGCGAACGCCGGTGGTGGAGCTGCAGGCCAAAGCCAACGGTCGCGACCACAACCACTGGGGCTACACCACCTGGCTGGCGGGCGGCGCGGTCAAGGGCGGCTACGTCCACGGTGCCACAGACGACTTCGGCTTCAAAGCGGTTGACAAACCGGTCCATGTCCACGACCTGCAGGCCACTATACTCCATACGCTCGGCTTCGATCACACCAAGCTGACCTACCGTTACGCTGGCCGCGACTTCCGCCTCACCGACGTCGAAGGCTCCGTCGTCCACGAACTCTTAGCATGACAAGGTAATATGCTCATGACGTTTCAGATAAAGATCGTAGAGACGGCAAGCCTCGTGCAGGCACGACGACACGAGGTCTGCCTGGAATGTTTAAGAGAGGGATTCGGAGGGCAAGAACATGGCAGAGTTAGACATATTTGAGGGCACCTGGGAAGAGTTGGCAACTCACGCGGATGAACTGCGTGGGAAATGGCTGCGCCTCACTGTTATTTCGGATGATGTTACCGCAAGAGGAGCCATCGAAACCACACAACCGTCGAATCTGGCTGAGTTCTTAGGGGATTTTATCGGCTCGGTCGAAGGAAGTGGAGCAAATAACTCGGAGGACACCGGGGAGAAATTTACCCAACATCTTGTGACGAAACACCAGGAAGGCCATTTGTGACGCTTATCGATACTGGCCCGCTTGTCGCACTGATAGACAAAAACGATCCCAACCATGCGCGCGTTCTTGCCTGCGCACGGACACTCCCTCCTGGTCCGCTTCTAACGACCTTGTTCTGCTTCACCGAAACAATGTACTTTGTATGGAAAGAGGGAGGGCATAACGCTCAGCAACGATTATGGGATACCCTATGCGTCTATAATATGTGAGACCAAAGCCCGCAAGGCTTTACTGTAGTAAACTTAAGGGCGAGAAGGATCCTCTCTAAGATTATGTCTGCTTCTATGATACCAGATGGCCCCAGCGCCGAAAACGCTCCTCTCTC
>JBBQPO010000456.1:0-2068 GCA_038217285.1 Chthonomonadales bacterium | reverse complement strand
GTTTCAGCAGAGCGGCCTGTTCGGGCAAGGCTCACGTCGTCAGAGCGCCCGGGAATTAAGCCGGAAGTGTCACCGACTTAACCTTGCCTTTTACAGGAGATGATGGCGAAGGTACCGCTCGTAGAGCTCACAGCGGAAGATTGCCTCGCCCTCTCGTGTCTGCTTGAGGATGCCGGCGGAGAGCAGGCGATAGTAGGAATCCCGATCTACTGTGGGCTGACCGCGCAGCAAGGCGGTGACATATTCCAGCACCGGGGGCAGACAGGAGACGGATACCAGGATACGCTTGAGATGGTCGTTGAAAGGGCCGTCATCACGGTCCGCTTCCGCGAAGAAGCTGTCGAAATCGTACTTGCCGGTCGCCAGGGCGTCCAGGCCGCGCCGCGTTAAAAACGGCTGCCCGGCGATAAGGACATGCAGTCGCTCTACCTGCTGATAGCTGTGCAGCGGGCTGCCATACCGGGTGTTGAGATCAACGACCTGCTGAAGATTGAAGTCCTCCAACTCCAATTTGCGGCCCACATTGAAGGGCGACTGGTTCAGGTCCTGAATGAACAGATGGGCTTCGGTGGCATAGGAAATGACGACCGTCAGTTTACCCCAGGGGCCGTCCGGCTCCGTGGAGCGGGAGTTATGCCAGGAGCGCACCAGGCCGAAGAAATCCGAGGCGAACGGAGCGAGGAAGAGCTTGTCTACTTCGTCCATGAACCAGACCATATGCGCGTTACTGGCGTCCAGCAGCGCCCGCAGGAAGGTCTCCATGTTGAGGTTGGCGCCGAAGATCTCGTCCCACTCGCCGGCAAAATCATACGTAAACTTGAGCTGTTTGGCCAGGGTGGCGGCCAGCAGCCGGTAGAATACCTCGTCCGAGGCCATTTGCGCCGTGTTGAACTTCTGAAAGTCGGTCATGCCGTACCGCCAGCCGGCTTCCCGCGCCTGTTTGGTTCCCTGCGCGAGGAGGGAGGTTTTGCCCATCTGGCGCGCGCCCTTGACCAGCAGGATGCTTTCGCCATCCGCCAGCGCCTGGTGGAACTCCTGGTCACAGACCCGGGCGATATAAAAAGGCGACTCAGGCGGAACCGCGCCTCCCACCGGCTCCAGTTTTATCTCTTCGTAGCGCGGCTTCAGGGGCTCGGTAATGGCGGAGAAAAGCTCCGCGACCAGCCGCTCGTCGTCATCCGGACTGCTCCAGTTAAAGAAGTGGAGCGGCTGGAGGATAGAGGCGACCGAACCTTCCAACGGTGCGTCCCCGCCGATGCGCACCGGCAGAATGATGGGCTTGCCGGTGCGGAGGAACTGATCGTGGGCCGTTTCTATCTCGTATTCGAGCATTTCGCTCCGACACGCGTCCGGAGAGACAATCGCGATCACGGCGTCGGATCGGCGGATCGGCTCCTCGACCGCCCGGGCCCATGCCGGGCTGATTTTCTGCTGGCTGTCCACAAAGACATCGTATCCCAGGCTCTGCAGCCGGGTCTGGAGCGTTTCCAAAACCTTTGCGTCCGGCTGCAGGCTCGGCTTGTAGAGCAGCGCGACGCTTCTGCCGGGCGCCGTTGTAGTCGCAGCGTGCCGCGCCGTGGAGCCACCGATGCCCCTGGCGGGATGGGTGAGTTTCGCGGGCACCGAAGCAAGCCCGAACCCATCGCCGTGCAGACTGCAGAGGGAGATCCGGAGGTTGTGCTTGGCGGTTCCTTCGCCGAGGGGGTGGATGGCGGCGGACCATTCGTCGAAGTGCTGGAGCCACGCGGCATATTGCGCGGACAGCAGGATATGCCCGGTCTCTCCAATGTCCATGACGCGCTGCGCGGTGTTGAGACCTTCGCCAACCAGGTTCTCGCGGCCATTCGCGTCGATCTGAGGCAGCACGAGGCCGCTATGAATGCCCATTCTCAGGGGAATGGCGGCATCCTGGACCGCGAAACTGACCTGCACCGCGGTCTGGACGGGCGCAAGGACATCGTTATAAAAGACCAGCGCCATGCCGTCCCCCGTCGGCAGGGTCTGCACGTCGCCTGCGGCAGTGGCGGAAGCACACGCGGGAGCCTCATTGACGGCGGCGTTGAGCTGA
>JBBQPO010000455.1:0-2079 GCA_038217285.1 Chthonomonadales bacterium | reverse complement strand
GATCCAGGGCTGGAACTGAGAGTTGTGGGGCAGAGCGCATACAAGCTTCCAGTCCTTATCCTCTCGGTGGGGCAGATCCCTGGACACACGGATGTACTGTTTGAGACCATCGTGCTTGAGGGCTATCATTCCCTTCTCTATCGGATCGGATTGCGGTTCTGCAGCCCGACCGGTGAGAGCCACAACGGCTAGGATCATAGCGACTAGAGACGTTCTCAAGACGATGAGAGTGTGTGCAGAATGAACGCGCATGGTCAGGTTACAATCCCTTTGCAGTCGTAAGAAAGATAAGGACGCAGCGAAATCCGACGTGGCTGGCTCCTGTATCGGCCGCGCTCTTTCCGCGGCCGCCCGGCATATAGCGCGAGCAGTACTGATCGGTGCAGAGGAACGAGCCGCCGCGCTGTACCCGCTTCGGAGACTCCGGCTCGGATGGGTCGAAGCTGTTAGGGGGGCCTTGCGGGTTTTTGCGGGGGCTGAAGCGGTAGTAGTCCGGACGATACCAGTCGGAGCACCACTCCCACACATTGCCCGCCATATCGTAGAGCCCAAAGCCGTTCGCGGGGAAAGCGCGCACCGGAGAGGTCCGTTCATAACCGTCCTCCCTGGTGTTGGCATTGGGAAAATGGCCCTGAAAGGTATTGGCCATAAACTTCCCGCCGGGCCGAAATTCCCTGCCCCAGACATAGGGCATCTGGGTCTGGCCGCCGCGCGCCGAATACTCCCACTCGGCTTCGGTAGGTAATCGCTTGCCCGCCCAAGTTGCGTAGGCGAGGGCATCCTTATAACAGACCTGAACAACGGGATGGTCTTCTCGATTCTTCAAGTCGCTGTTCGGCCCCTCCGGATGTCGCCAGCAGGCGCCGGGCACGTAGTCCCACCACCGCGAGACATCCTCCAGAGAGACGGCATTCGGAGGCGCTCTATAGACGAGTGAGCCGGGAACCAGTTTGTCGGCAGGAACGCCTGGAAGATCCTCTGGAGTGGGCTTATGCTCTGCAACGGTGAGGTAGCCAGTCGCCTGTACAAACCGTCCAAATTGCCTGTTGGTTACCGGCGTGGTGTCCATCCAGAAGCCGTCCAGCTCGACCGTTTGAATTGGCCGCGCGTCCTCAAAGAGCGCATGGGAACTGCCCATGGAGAAACGGCCCGGCGGAATCCAGACCATCCCTTCCGGTGTGTTGCCCGGAGGAGTGCTTCTTTCGACCACTGTGGGCTCAACGGCCCCGGCGTCTGGTACGACAACCTTTTCAGGATCGGGCAGACGCGATACGCTCTCCTCAGCAGACGTTGCCATGGGAGCCAGCTTCTCGCTTCTTCGCGTGTTTCTATTCAGAACGCCGGCGAGGACAGTCGCTGCCACCGGCGTTGTGAGAAGGAGCAGAACAAACTTGCGCGTGCGGACAGCAGAACAGCGTTTCATGGCCCTAACCGTGTTTCCGGCGGATCCTCGGACGGAACCTTGAGTTCGGCGCGGAGGCGAGTCAGTTCTTGTTCAAGCTCCTGCTGCACCTTTGCAACCTCCGGCTTCCCGTAGACGCTCCGCAGTTCGTGTGGGTCTGTCTTCAAATCGAAGAGTTCCCAGTAGTGGAACTCTGGTTCGTAAAAGTAAACCAGTTTATAGCGGTTCGTGACGACTCCGTAGTGCCGCGCCACATTGTGCTCAGACTCATGTTCATAGTAGTGGTAGTAGAACGCGTGACGCCAGTCCTTTGGGGGCTTGCCCTGAAGCAGGGACACCATACTGCGCCCCTGCATCTCCGCCGGGACAGGAACGCCCGCCGCCTCCAGAAAGGTCTCCGCAATATCGAGATTCGACACGATGTCGCGATTGACGCTGCTGGGCTTTACTTTGCCGGGCCAGCGCACAACGAGCGGCGTGCGGAGCGACTCCTCGAAGATCCACCGCTTGTCGAACCAGCCGTGCTCGCCCAGATAGAACCCCTGATCGGAAGAGTAGACCACGATTGTGTTCTTGTCCAGACCGGTCTCCTTCAGGTAGTCGAGCAGTTTCCCCACGCTGTCGTCCACCGACGCGACGCAGGAGAGGTAGTCGTGCATATAGCGCTGGTACTTCCA
>JBBQPO010000454.1:0-2088 GCA_038217285.1 Chthonomonadales bacterium | reverse complement strand
ATGAAGAAAAGCGGCGGCAGCCGGAAGGTAGCGCTCCTCGGTGTACTCCCGGACAGTTTGGTTTGCGGAGAAGCGAGGGGTCAGCAGCGCCATGCTTTGGCGCATCCGCGCCACCCACGCCGTGGGAATGCCGCTCACGTCCCGGCGGTAGTACTCCGGAATCACCTCCTGCTCGAGCAGATCGTAAAGCGCGCCTGCCTCGAAATCGTCCCAATTGGGATCGTCTCCATGCTCTTGGCCGTCTCCCAGCGCCCATCCGACTTCAGGCGTGTAGGCTTCCGCCCACCAACCGTCCAGTTCCGAGAGGTTGATACCTCCATTTACAAGCACTTTCATGCCGCTGGTGCCGCAGGCCTCCCAGGGCCGGCGCGGCGTGTTGATCCACACGTCGACGCCCTGCACCAGGTGCTCCGCCAACTGCATGTCGTAATCGCTCAGGAAGAGGATGTGCGGTCTGGCTTCCGGCCGGCGGACGAACTTGACCCACTCCTGTATCAGCGCCTGCCCGGCCCGGTCGTCCGGATGGGCCTTCCCGGCGAGGATAAGCTGGACCGGGCGCTCGGGATTTGACAAAATGCGCAGCAGACGCGCAGGATCGTGCAGGAGAAGGTTTGGCCGCTTGTAGGTTGCGAAGCGGCGCGCAAAGCCGAGTGTCAAGGCGTTGGGGTCGAACAGATGTTTCGCCTCCTCGACGGTCTCCGCGGATGCGCCCGAAGTGGCAAGCTGCCGCGCGAGCCGCTCGCGAGCGTATTCCACAAGCGAGGTGACGGAAGCGGTGCGAAATTGCCAGAGGCTTGAATCGGAGACGCGCAGGATGTCCTCGTCCAGTGTCTCCGTCGTTCCCCGCCAGCGGTCCTTGCCGCAGGCTTGAGTCCAGAGTTCGTCGGCCGGCGCCGAGTCCCAGGTCGGCATGTGGACTCCATTGGTAACGTGTCCAACCGGCGCCTCGTCCGCCGGCCAGCGCGGAAAGAGAGACCCAAAGAGCGACCGGCTCACCTGCCCATGCAGGCGGCTGACGCCATTCACCGCCCCACTTCCACGAATTGCCAGATAGGCCATATTGAAACTCTCCGACGCGTCGTCCGGGTTCCTGCGGCCCAGCGCCAGCAGATCGTGGAGGGTAATTCCCAGCTTCTGGGCGGCGTAACCGCCAAGGTATTGGCTGATGAGGTCCGGGGAGAAACGGTCGAATCCGGCCGCGACCGCCGTGTGGGTAGTGAACAGGTTTCCCGCGCGCGTGACGGTCAGCGCGACCTCGAAGGGCTGTCCGGTTTCATTCATGAAGCCGCGGGCGCGTTCCTGCACGGCGACGGCGGCGTGGCCCTCATTCAGATGACATACTTCCGGCTGGATGCCGAGCGCGCCAAGCAGCCGCCACCCGCCGATTCCTAGCAGGATCTCCTGCGTGAGGCGCAGTTCCGGCCCGCCGCCGTACAGCTCACTGGTAATTCCTCGATGGGCGGGGTAATTCGCCGCGTCGTTGCTGTCCAGCAGATATAGCTTCACTTTGCCGACCTGGGCCTGCCAGGCGCGCAGCCAGACCGAGTAACCGGGTAAGGCGATCTCCAGTCGAAGCCACTCGCCGTTCTTCTGGCGTACCGGAGTGATGGGCAACTGGCCGGGGTCGTTGTACGGGAAAAGGGCCTGCTGCGCCCCATTCCTGTCGATCGTCTGGCGAAAATAGCCTTGCTGGTACAGCAGTCCCACGCCGACCACGGGCACGCCCAGATCGCTGGCAGCTTTGAGCTGATCGCCTGCGACGTTGCCCAGCCCTCCCGAGTAGATGGGCAGCGCATCGCTAAGCATGTACTCCATACTGAAATAAGCGGCGCAGGTGAGAGCGCTCTTCGCGTGGTTCTGCTGAAACCACGCGGGCGCCTCCCGCGTTGCCCGATTGTGCCGCACCTTTTCGTCAAGGGCCTTGCGAAAATCAGGATCGGCCAACATGTGCTCGATCCGGTCCCGAGAGACCGTCTGCAGAACCACCCAGGGGTTGTGCGTCATTTCCCATAGTTCGGGACCGAGCTGCCGCCACATCTCGTCGTTCGCATGGTTCCACGACCAGCGCATGTCCAGGGCCAGTTCCGC
>JBBQPO010000453.1:0-2094 GCA_038217285.1 Chthonomonadales bacterium | reverse complement strand
TTACGTCGCGAAAGGTGCCGTTGCCCTCGTTATGGTAGAGGATGGTGCGCCCATAACCCGTCACGAAGATGTCGGGATGCCCGTCGCCGTCGTAGTCGGCGACGGCGCACCCCAGAAGCGTCGGCAGGCGCGGCGCACCGGGGAACGCTCGCTCGGTCACATCTTCAAACGTGCCGTCTCCCCGATTGCGATAGAGGAGGCAGTGATCGTTGCCGACCAGCAGGATGTCGAGCACGCCGTCGCCATCATAGTCGAGGAACGCGCAGCCATGCCCGATGGTATCGAGTGCGCTCAGGCCCTTCAAGCTCGGATGCCCCCAGCGATAGGTCAGTCCTGCAGCCTGCGCGACGTCATGAAACAGCACCGGCGATGCGCTCGGAGGCGATGGGGGAGGGGAGGTACGCTCTATCGACTTATGGCAGCCTGTCAGCAGGAAGAGCAAGATCCAGAGCGGAGAGGGGCGCAGTCCTAATGTATTTGTGAGGGAGATTCTAGTCACTTAGGGGCCTCTGGCGATCGCGCGGCGGCCTTATCTCTGGCAAGCTGCTCGGCCCGCAAACGTTCGAAGGCAGCCGAGGCCTTGCGGGCCAGATCGGGTCTGCCCGCGCTGGCATAACACTGCGATAGGAGCACATAAGGCTCCCTGCCGTGTGGATCGAGCCGGAGGGCAGCGTTAAAATCCTGAATGGCCGTGTCGAACCGCCGCCGGGTCATGCGGATCTGACCGCGTGCCTTGTAGGCTTCGGAGGTCGGCCCGGCCTGCAGCGCCCTGTCGGCCTGCTGTTCGGCGGCGGCGAGGCCGGCGGGCGAAGGATCCCGGCGCATCATCACCTTCGCCAGGCCGGTGAGGGCCTGGCCGTTTCCCGGCTCGCGCGCGAGCACGGCGCGGAAGGCGCTGTCTGCCTGATCGAACCTACCGGCCTGGAGCGCCATGTTCCCGAGGGAGCCTTGCGTCAGCAGATCGTTCGGATCGAGGGCCGCAGAGCGCGCGAGAGCGTCGAGGCTGCGGTAGTTCTCCCCCGCGCCTATCAGCAGCAGCCCCAGCCGCTGCCAGGCATCGGCATCGTTCGGGCGCAACTGTGTGAGGCGCTCGAACCCCTGAATGGCGGGCCGCAGGCGTCGCATCCGAGCGTCCAGATTGGCAAGCGCCCGCAGGGCCGTGGCATTGTCCGGATCGCGCTGCAGCGCCTGCAGCAGCAGATCCCGCGCCTCAGAAGGGCGACGCTCGGTGATCGCCACGATTCCCAGCCAGGCGTAGGGACGCGCGTCTTTCGGGGCGAGTTGCCGGGCATGCTCCAGGATCGGCACGGCCTCTTCCAGTCGTTTCGCCTGCACCAGAGTCTCCCCCCACTGGAGTTGTGCGCGCAGGTCGTCCGGGCGTTCACGCGCCTGCTGCTCACTCTCCGCCGGGTCGATGTTGTGTTGGTGGGCGCTGTCGGTAGGGTGGTGCCAGACCCAGAACAGGAGGACGGCTGCCGCCAATCCGACCGCACCGATCCCCATGCGTCTGTCGAAGCGCCCAGCGATTTTCCTGCCGCATCTCTCTTCCATTTTGGGTGTGTTCAGCGCTTTCGAACGCCAGAGTGACTACTTTCCGCCGCCCTGGGGCATCTGCTTCATGTGCTCTTTAATGGTGTCGTCCGGCGACAGATTGCGAACCGGGGCCTGCATACCCGGCAGCGCGGGAGGCGGCCCTGACGCCGTCGATGCGGGCCGATTGTTTATAAAGTAGACCACGATTCCGATGACGGCGAGCGCCCCTGCAATGGCCCCAGCCACAGCTCCGGGTTTTACCTGTTGTTTCATCATTTTGTCCTGTGATAAAGCTCGTGGCGCCCCTGTTGTGGAGCCACGAGCCTGGAACACACCACTGCCTAAAAGCTGCTGGCGTCGTTCGGATACTTGTCCATCTGATTCGGAGCGGTGTTGACCCAGTCCCATCCGCCGATGGTCTGCGCCTTGGTGTAACTGTAGCGCCAGTCGTTCTCGCCGTTGCGGCCCGCATCGTCCACGAAGGTCTCCCGGACATGCTTGTACTTCGCATGGCTGTCGAGATAGATGATGTTGGAGCCTTTCTTCGCGTGACCGCTGCCC
>JBBQPO010000452.1:0-2117 GCA_038217285.1 Chthonomonadales bacterium | reverse complement strand
ATCGCCTCCGACTCTGCCGGGAATCAATATTCGGGTGAAGCGGTCAAGCGCGTTCGCAAGAACGTGAAGGAGCATCGGCGGCAACTCCAGCGCAAACAGACCCACTCTGCCAAGAAGCGTCTGCGTAAGGTTTCCTCTCGTTTTCGATGTTTAGAATGTGGCTTGGAGGCGAATGCTGACTTTGTTGGCAGCAGGAACATCGAAGCACGGGCGGAACTGTCAGACCGCCTAATGTCCTCCGCTGTCACCACTGGGTGACAGAGATGGAAGGACAAGCCCCCGACGTTTACGTGGGGGTATCTGACACAAACCCCATGCGGTGAGGAGGCAGATTGTGACGGAGACTATTGCGCGCGGATTCGAGAAGGCGAGTGAAGAGCAGATTCGGGAGTGGGTGGGCCAGTTCCACCGGGACGGCTATCTGGTGCTGCCGGAAATCCTGCCCGCCGTGCTGATCGCGCAGCTCAAGACGGATCTCGATACGGCGCTGGGAGACCGCTCGTATGAGGGGCAGGTTATCGAACTGCATCACCGGATGTTTGAGACGAGCCCGGCAAACCTGAGCCTTTTCGATATGGAGCCGATCGTCAGCTTCGCCGAGGCGCTGATCGACCGCAACTGCCACTGCATCCACAACAACTCGTTCCGTAATCGAAAGGGCATGGGCATCACCACCTGGCATCAGGACGACGCCTCCCACTACATCGTCACCGAGGGCGAACCCCCGACCAATGTCCATCTGCCCGTCCTGCTCTTCACCGCCAACTACTACCTGACCGATGTCGAAGAGGTCGCCTACGGCCCCACCGAAGTCATCCCGCGCTCCCACCTGTTCGGAGCCAGCCCGCCGCCGAGTATGGTCGGTACGAAGTGGGAGAGTCAGATCGTGCCCTGCGTCGGCAAAGCCGGAACTGTGGTGATGTTCAACAATCAGGTCTGGCATCGGGGCGGCCCCAACCAGACCGACCGCGTCCGCTACATCACCCAGGTCAGCTATGCCCGCCGCCTCGTCGGCCACAAATACTACCCTTTCATGAACTACCAGATGCCGGAACACGTGTACCAGGACGCCAATCCTCGCCTGAAAAGGCTCCTCGGCTTTTTGCCTTCCGGAGCCTACGGGTAAAATGGGGAAGTTCTGCTCAGGAGCGATTCATCCTTGAAACTCAAACTCGACCTGCACCCGATATTTAACGACTCCCATCAGATCGAAACCGCCCTGGCGGCGATTATCGAGGAGGCGGTTACGAAGCATGCCATGGAAGTGGAGATCATTCCCGGCAAGGGGTCCGGCGCGCTGAAGAAGTCCGTACTGCGCTTTCTGGATCGACCCGACGTGAAGGCGCGCTACCATCGACTGGAGAAGGACAGCGACAACTGGGGGCGTCTGTTTCTCCACTTTCGGCACGACAAGCCCGAAGCGGCGTCCAAATCGACGGCCCGGATCGTCGTCGCGACTGTCAACGCTCCCTGTGCCTGCTGTACCGATCCTATTACCGTGGCGGAGCCGGACGAGGATACGATGAACCCTATCACGGTCGCCTGTCCCTGGTGCGGCTCCCCGAACCTTCTCTCGTTCCGTCGGGACCGGCGCAACGCCGTCCACGCCCGTGCCGAACTCGACTATGGCGACGCCTGAGCGGTCTCTCGTTTGCATTCATTCGGAATCAGAAGGGAGCAAGCAATCGCGCCATGATGCGGCTCCTGAAAGCACATGGAATAAAAGTGCGTAGGCGGTCGTCATGGAAACCGAAGCGGCAGGGAGAAACCGATAATGAAACCGGAGCAGCCACGGAAGCGGTTGGTGGGCATCCAAAAATACCTCGGGACGCACATCGAAAAAGGCGGATTATACTCTTTAGCGGTTGCCTTCGTGTGCGGTGGGGTAGCCTTTATGGCCTTCGCGCTGACTACCATTCTGGCTGGTTTGAGCAGCAGGGCACGTATGAATCCTGGCCTCATATTGCTGGGAGGTGGATTCTTCGCGGGTTGCTCCGCGCTGATGATCTGGTATGCGAGAACCCTCGTCAAAGATGCGAGGCAGATTGAGCCGGTCGAGCTCATAACCAAAGAGACTGTGAAACATCTCCCGGAGGTCGAGACGCTCGTGCGCGGCT
>JBBQPO010000451.1:0-2122 GCA_038217285.1 Chthonomonadales bacterium | reverse complement strand
TCGAGCGCCACAAGATCTCCATCCTCTACACCGCGCCGACTCTCATTCGCGCCTGCATGAAGTGGGGAGACAACCATCCGGCAGGCCACGACCTTTCCAGTCTGCGCCTGCTCGGCTCCGTGGGCGAGCCGATCAATCCGGAAGCCTGGCTCTGGTACCACCATCACATCGGCGGCGGGCGCTGCCCCATCGTGGACACCTGGTGGCAGACCGAAACCGGCGCGATCATGATCTCTCCGCTGCCCGGCCTCACCACGACGAAGCCAGCCTCCGCCACGAAGCCTTTCCCCGGCATCTTCCCCGAAGTCGTGGACGAGAAGGGCCAGCCGGTCGCGGATGGTCAGAAAGGTATTCTCGTCATTCGCCGGCCCTGGCCCTCGATGCTGCGCACCCTCTGGGGAGACGACGCGCGCTACAAGCAGGTCTACTGGAGCAAGTTCGAGGGCCTCTACTTCCCCGGCGATGGCGCGCTACGGGATGCGGACGGCGATTTCTGGCTGCTGGGCCGCGTAGACGACGTCATGCTGGTCGCGGGCCACAATATCAGCACGATGGAGATCGAGTCGGCGCTGGTCGAGCATCCCGCCGTCGCCGAGGCCGCTGTCATCGGCAAAGCCCATGAGATCAAGGGCCAGACTCCGGTCGCCTTTGTGATCATCCGCGAAGGGCTCGCGCCGCACCCCTCCGATCAGGCCGGTCAGGCCGCTTTGAGCGCCGAACTCAAAGAGTTCGTCGCCAAAAAGCTCGGCGCGATCTGCCGCCCGGACGACGTTTTGCTCACCGCCGATCTGCCCAAGACCCGCTCCGGCAAGATCATGCGCCGCCTGCTACGCGACATCGCGGAGGGCCGGGTGCTGGGCGATACCACCACCCTCGCCGATCCTGCGGTCGTCGCCTCTCTCCGAGACAAGTACAGCAGTGACGAAAGTTAGGCTCCTTCCGTCGTAAGTAGGATATAATAGAAGGGTTGCGTGACCGCTTCCGGCACGCAACCCTTCTTTTTCAAATCCTTCAGACAGGAAACAGAGCCATGTCCTCCTCCGAAACGCCGACCCAGGCGCAGCATCTTGCCATCCTGGAAGTGTTCGATAATCCGCGCCCCGAACGCGACTACCGCATCGTGCATACCTGCCCGGAGTTCACCTCCGTCTGCCCGAAGACAGGGCAGCCCGACTTCGCGACGATTACGATCGACTACGTGGCCGACAGGCAGTGCCTCGAACTCAAGGCGCTGAAACTCTACTTCTACGCGTTCCGACAGATGGGGATCTACTACGAGGCCGTCACTAACCGGATTATGGACGACCTGGTCGCGGCCTGCAAGCCCCGCCGCATGACCGTCACGGGCGACTTCAATGTGCGCGGCGGCTTCGCGTCGGTTGTCACGGTCGAGTACCGCCAGGAAGACTGAAGCGCCCCCTACTTATGAACGCCTGGCCGAGAGGAAGAGGCGGCTTAAAAGACGCAAAATTCGACAAAAAACTCCCTGCCATCCGCCGATGGCAGGGGGCTAGGACGCCGCAGTGCAGCGCCGCTCGTGAATGGAGAGTTCCTCCTAGCGGTGGCTGTAGAGGGTATTGATCCTCTGCTGTGTGCGCTTGATACGGTCCGATGTCAGCGGATGGTCGCTCAAGAACGCCGGAGGTCCGCCCGAACTGCCTGACGAAGTCTGAAGGGTATGGAACAGATCGAGCATCCCGTGCGGATCGTAACCGGCGTCTACCATGTCCTGGAGCCCGCCCGCATCCGCCTGATCTTCTTCTCCGCGGGAGAATTTGAGCGTATACAACTGCTCACCGACGCCAGCCAGTTGCTGCAGACTTCGGCCTGCTTTCGTCAGTCCAAGAAGGACGGCGAGGCCCATTTCGCGCTTCTGCTGGCCGGCATAGGCGTGCGCCCAGTCCTGTTTGCGCACATGTGTCATCTCGTGCCCGGTCACAGCGGCCAGTTCGTCGTCCGACCTGACCCGGTCCATCAGCCCGGTGAACATAAACATGTTGCCGCCGGGAAGCGCAAAGGCGTTGATCTCTTTACTATCGAGAACATGGAACTTGTAGTCCCAGGTATTGCGATCATGCGCCGACAGAGCATTTACCAGACGCGTACCGACCTGAGTGAAATG
>JBBQPO010000450.1:0-2361 GCA_038217285.1 Chthonomonadales bacterium | reverse complement strand
TTGTTCGAACGCCGTCAGCAGAGTAAATACGGCTTCTGGTCCTTGATCGTAGAGGTGTTGGAAAGCTTCGCGTGTTAGCATAGGTATCCTACGAGACGATAAGGCAAAAGATTCCCGGCGATTTCAGGCTGGACAGTAACGGGCGGCCTTTAGTATTCTGCAGCCCGAGCGTCAAGTCTACCAGCGGCATCCGGGAGAAGAACGCGGGGCTCCATTTCAGGGTAGCTGCCGTCGTCGGGCACCAGGCAGAAAGATGAGGAGACGGTAACCTTACCGGTGCGGGACGTGCGACGCCGATAGACTTTTCGCACGGTGATCGTGCGGTACGTACCTGGCTGTCCCTGGGTTCGCAGGTAGGCTTCGGCGTCATCCGCACTCTCCAGACAGCCCTGTTCGCCCACCAGAGTCTCGTAGACCATGCCTTTGCGCCGGGCGAAATCGGGCGGGAAGCCAACGCGCAGCCAGTCGGTATCCGGACGTTCCACCGTCGGTTCGCCTGCCCAGCGTTCGAGCACCAGCTTGCGGGCTGGGAGCGGATAGAAGTCGAGCCCCTCACCGGTGCGACGCAGGAATGCGGAGCGCTTTATGGAGATAACGCGGTACAGCCCATCCGGCTCAGAAGCGATACGGGCGCGAGCGTCCGGGATCTGTGCGCACGTTGTTACTGTGCACCAGCCCAGTTTTCCGCCCTGGCCGTTGCGCACTTCGATCAACGCGTAACTTGCCATTTCGCGGGGCGGGCGCAGCGCCGGGTGCGCCGCGACGATCTGTTGGAAACGCACACGATCTCCCTCGGCGTGTGCGGCAAGGAGGTCAGCCAACGCCATGGCGTCCAGCGACGGCACAGGCGGGGCAAGGTATGTCGGCGGAGGAACGACCAGACGTGGGAGCGGCTCCGTCTCTTCCTCGACCAGGGGAGTGTAGTGCAGGCGGGCGTAGCGCTGAATGGCCTCCAGCGCCGGACGGTCGGCGAGTGGGGTGACGGTCTCCCAGAAGGAGCGCAGTTCGGCCATTTCGCGGTCGGAGAGGAGAATGGCCGCCTCCGCGAGGGCCGCGCCGAGGTCGGTCATCGCGGTGCGGCGGAAACCGGAGTTATGGACCGCCATCCAGAGCAGACGACCGATAGGGGAACTTTGCATCAGGACTCTCCGAAACGAGGATTTACGTTGCCCTGATTATATCACAGGTCGCCGGTAGGCGACAAGACAACCGCCGGGCAAGTGTGTTTCCCGAAAAGAAAAGACTTCCAGAATCCGCTTGAGATCCGGGAACAGATTCTGGAGTTCTATCGTCTGGATGCTAGGTTTTGCTGGCGCCGCTTTTTACGGCGCAGAAAGATGACTGAAAATGTCTGTGCCGCCACCAAATGTCAAGGTTTATGATCGTCCCGAACGTACGGGGCCATCGCCACTCATTATCGCTGTAGTCGTTCTGGTCGTCGTAATCCTCGGCTTTTTTATCTATAAAGCCATGCATCACGACGCACCCGCGCCTGCCAGTAACGCCCAGCCGGGCATTATGCTGACGCCGTCCATCGCACAGACGGAGAGGTTCCGTCGAGAGGGACGGTACGGTGGGTTCACTGACAGTTATCGAGGCGATCGTGTTGATAGATCGGAACCTGACGACGGGTCATGAGCGGCACATTGGGAGGAACGGGCAGATGATCGGACGGTTTGGGCCTGGGTGCTTCCACTCTTCGGATGCTCTCGCTACGTGCGTTTTGCTCATCTAAAATACAGTAGCGCACGAACTCCGTTAGTTTCAAGATGACGCGTTCTTTGTCGGGATCGGTCTCCACCTGGCTTATCACGCACAGATCAAGCAGGTCCATCGCCTCTTGCGGCGAGAGAAACATCGGCTTTACACGGGTCACATGCTGGAACATGCCGGTCACCCTCCTTTGCATCGAATATTCATTCTGACGGGAGGGCAAGAACGTTGTCCCTCCCGTATGATTCACACACTTCAACCTGTCGTTCACCATCGACGCCAGGGAAGTAACGCGGTTTCATTGATCTTACTTGCTGTCTACGCCCGGTTCGAACGTTCCATGGCCGGTCGCACTGCAACTGACCTTGAACGTTGTGTTGTCGCCGCTGGTGCCGTTGATCAGGGTGTAGGCTCCGGTGTTCGGGCAGGCCGGAGGCGCAGTCAGGTCGGGCAGGTTGCCGGTGGTGACGCCGCCGGTGATCAGGGTGCCATAGTTGGCCGCCCCGTTCTTGGTACGGGCTGCCTGCACGGCGTTGGCGATGGTCTGCATGTTGGCGCGGCAGGTCTTCAGTTGAGAGTCGGCGACCGCGCTGAGGTAGAGCGGCATGGCGACGGCCATGAGGATGGCGAGGATCAGAACGACGACGA
>JBBQPO010000449.1:0-2460 GCA_038217285.1 Chthonomonadales bacterium | reverse complement strand
GTGGGAGATTTGCTCTGCCACCAGATCGCTCCTGCGCCGTTGGTTCCTCCGAAACGAAGAGGGCGTCCACCTGGAAAAACAGGGGCCAGGGAAACGAAAGGAGGTATGGCCAGTGTCACCGTTTAATGCAGCACTACCAGTTTTCGAGACCAGTATAGAGAAACGAGGGCGGCAAAGCGTTATTGAGACTCTTCCGCCATCTGCCCAAGTTGCGAACATCCGTTGGCTCGATCCGGGAAACGATCCGACCACATCTGTCTCGTACAGGTCGCCGCCAATTTGAGCCATTTCGCGTGCTGATCGGCAAAGAGCCAGTTGCATCCACCGTTGTGTGACTGAAACGGGCCAGCATCCTCCCCCGCACCGATGCGCGTCGGTATGAGCCAACTCCCGAGGTCTGGATAGCTGTTACGCGATTCCAGTATCAATATCAGATTCGAAGCAGCATCGATCTCTGTCGAAAAACGTGCCCGAACGGTCGTCTCGCCGTACCAGCAGGCCGGCACGGCCTCGTGGAAAAAGCTGCCGTTAAACGCGTACGAGTTCGGCAGTCGCTCTGCGGGAGGGTAGAGGTAGTTGGACTCATCTCCTGTGGTCGAGTTGAAACCTCCACGCGCCCACGCATATCCGTTGGAGGGACATTGGTATACCGGGATGCTCTTGACGTAGGGCAGAATGGCGCGCTTCCAGTGGAGCGTACTTCCCTGCAGATAATCTTCGGGGGGGGCCGGTGGAAGACGGGGCGGTGCAGCCGCCGGCCGGATGCAGGTCGTCGGCGAAACGGTTCATGGGATAGGTTTCATCATAATCCTGAAGGTAGAGCGTCACGGCGAGCCCCATCTGTTTCAGGTTCGACAGACATCCCGTCTTACGTGCCGATTCGCGTGCTCTTGAGAAAACAGGGAACAGCAGCGCTGCAAGTATCGCAATGACGGCGATAACGACAAGCAACTCGATCAGCGTAAAGGCTCTCCGGTCACATCTCTGAGGCGCGTGGGTGGTAGTGGGCACTTTGTTCCTCAATTCTTTTCATTCCTTCAATTCTTCAGTTCACGCCGGCCGCTTGGCGCCCTGTGTCTCTCCTGCTCATCTAATCGGGGAACTGGAGCCCAACCCATGCATCGTACGCCCTGCTAATGCCGGCCTTGTCGTCGACGGCACACCCGCACAGCGTCGACAGCATCCGCAGTCCATCGCGATGCGCGGCGCCCCTGCGCAACAGAATAGCATGCTGTGCAGTCGCGATGACGCCGTACGCGGGGCTTTCAAGCGCCTCTCTCGAGCAGGAGCGTGAGAGATGTGAGACCATAGTTGGCGTCGCGCACAACCCAATATAGTCGGTGCCGGATTGCACGAGTTGAGCCTGAAATTGTGCAGGCGAACACGACCTCTCGTCACCATGGTCCATCTGGAGTTGCGCCTGAGCCGAGGGGCCATACTGGCTAACGAACACAGGGTTCGGAAACAGGTATATCTCTCTTCGATGGCTGACGAATGCCAGCAGTTGCGTCTCTGCCGATACGGACGCGTCCGGCGGTATTCGCGTAAGCATCTCTCGGATCTCAAGACACGAACTCGCAGAAAAAAGGTGATCTGGGGTGCCTGCATCCACAAAGAATGGACCCCGGACGATGGTGAGCAAAAGGCACATGATGAGGCAAAAGAACAGGCCCCGGTTGGCGATTGTATTTCCGCGCCGCAGGAATCTCTCTATTCCTACGATCGCCGCACAAAAGACGAAGACGATAACGGTGAGCCCCGTCGTCTCTTTGGTCAGACACGCGGCGGCCAGCATCGCGATCATCAGCCCTACGCGTCTCACTTGAAGACAATAGAAGGCGCTCAGCAGCAGCACTACGGAAACGGACTCCGGATGAAACTCGTCCACGGCGACGTACTGGACGGCAGGATACGCCAGATACGCGACGGCGCAAAGGAGTGAGATATGCGGCAATCTGATCTTGTACTGTACGATTTTATAAACGGGCAACGCGCCCAGGCCCGCTGCGATAGCCTGAATGGCGAGAAGTAGTTTCGGACTGGCCCACAGTCGGTACAGCGGCGCTACGAGATATAAGATAGCGCTGAAGTGATCCGCCAGAAGCGCCGTTCCGCGAACGGTAACGAACGGCGAGTAGCCCCTGCTAATGAGCCACGTTCCCTGATCGAACACCGCCAAGTCGTATCGCATACCGAACCGCTCATAACGATTAAGGTTCGCGCGTAGCGCAATGATCACGAAGAGGCCCATCAGAAGCCATAGCAATGCGGAACTGAGAATTTCGTCCACGCGCTCAACATGGGTAGGTTCTTTACACCCCTCGTTGCGTGACGCATCGGTCGGAACCTCACCGGGAGGGGGGACCAGTTGGGTTGTCAGTTCCCGCATGTTGCGCTTTAACTCCCGCGAGCGCCAGAATGCGCCCATCCCATCGCTCGCTAAGGTAGGCATATGGCCAA
>JBBQPO010000448.1:0-2524 GCA_038217285.1 Chthonomonadales bacterium | reverse complement strand
AGCCGAGTTCCCGCCCCTTCAATCCCTCGATTCGCTTCCCAACAATCTCCCTCAGCAAGTGACCAGCTTCATCGGGAGAGAGAAGGAGGTAGCCGAGGTGAAGGCGCTGTTCGGGAAGTCGCGCCTAGTCACCCTCGCCGGATCGGGAGGGAGTGGCAAGACGCGGCTGGCTCTGCAGGCGGCCGCCGAGATGCTGGACGGCTCGTGTGACGGCGTTTGGCTGGTGGAGTTGGCCGCTCTCTCAGACCCCTCTCTCGTGCCGCAGTCTGTCGCAAGTGTGTTGGGCCTGAAGGAGGAGCCGGGCAAGAGCCTGACGCAGACCCTTACGGAGCGCCTCAAGAGCAAACATCTTCTGATGGTCCTCGACAACTGCGAGCACCTGCTGAACGCCTGCGCCCAGCTTGCGGATACTCTCTTGCGCAACTGTCCGCGCGTGCTCATCCTCGCCACCAGCAGAGAAGGGCTGGGAGTAAGCGGCGAACAGACCTATAGAGTGCCCTCGCTCACTCTTCCGGACCCGAAGCGCGACACCACCGCCGAATCGCTGACGCACTTTGAGGCGGTGCGGCTCTTCATCGAGAGGGCGCAGCTCCAGCAGCCCGGATTCGTAATCACCAACGAGAACGCTTCCGCGCTTGCAGCGGTATGCTACCGGCTGGACGGCATTCCGCTGGCGATCGAGCTTGCCGCCGCCAGGGTTCGAAGCATGTCGGTGCAGGACGTCAACGTCCGCCTCGACCAGCGATTCAGGCTGCTCACGGGCGGCTCCCGAACAGCGCTCCCAAGACAGCAGACGCTCCGTTCTCTCATCGACTGGAGCTACGACCTGCTGAACGGCGCCGAGAAGGCGCTCCTGTGCAGACTCGCCGTCTTCTCTGGCGGATGGACGTTGGAAGCGGCGGAAAAGGTATGCAGTGGAGAACCGGTGGAGGAGTGGGAAACGCTGGACCTGCTGACGTCGCTCGTCGACAAGAGTCTCGCAGCCGTAGAACCAGCCGGTCAAACGGTGCGATACCGGCTGCTGGAGACGGTGCGGCAGTATGCGCGGGACCGGCTGCGGGAGACCGGAGAGATAGAGGATTGGCGCGGACGGCACCTGGACTACTTCGTCTGTCTGGGGGAAGAGGCCGAGCCGCATCTGACCGGTGCGGAGCAGCAGATGTGGCTGGAGAGGCTTCAGGCCGAGCAAGACAACTTGCGGGCCGTGCTTGAGTGGGCGGCCGGAGATCCGGGGCGGCAGGAGGCGGGGCTGCGCCTCGCGGGAGCGGTATGGCGCTTCTGGGATGTGCGCGGATACTGGTCGGAGGCCCGCGCCTGGCTCTCGGTCCTGCTTGCCGAGAATCACGGGGGACAGGACCGTACGTCTCGGGCGAACGCCCTGAACGGAGCGGGCAGACTTGCCACGCACCAGGGCGACTATCCTGCCGCGCGCATCCTCTACGAGGAGAGCCTGTCGATTCATCGCGAACTCGGTGAGCGCCGCGGCGTCGCAAATTCGCTGCACAACCTGGGGATCGTCGCCTATTACCAGGGCGATACCCGTGCTGCCCGCGCGCTGCATGAGGAGAGCCTGGCAATTATGCGGGACGTCGGGGATAGACAGGGCATCGCCAGTTCGCTCAACAACATGGGGGACGTGGCCTACCGCCAGGGCGACTATCCTGCCGCGCGCGGCTTATACCAAGAAGGCCTGTCGATTCGGCGGCAACTGGGCGACAGGCGAGGCATCGCTGGGTTGCTGAACAACCTGGGGAACGTGGCTATTGAGCAGGGCGACTATTCTGCCGCCCGCGTAATCTACGAAGAGAGCCTGGCTATTGGGCGGGAACTCGGAGACATACGGGGCATCTCCGGCTTGCTGACCAACTTGGGACTCGTAGCCTACTACCAGGGCGACACGCCCGTCGCCCGCGCCCTGCATGAGGAGAGCCTTGCAATTATGCGTGAGCTCGGCGATAAACGGGGCATCGCCCTTTCGCTGAACAACCTTGGACTCGTAGCCGACTACCACGGAGACTACGCTGCCGTCCGGGCGCTGCATATGGAGAGTCTGTCGATCCAGCGGGAAATCGGTGACAGATGGGGCATGGCCTGGTCCCTGGAGGGACTGGCGGCCGCTCTTTCGGAGTTAGCAGACGTGGCGCGCGGGGCCCGCCTTTGGGGCGCGGCGGAGCAGCTTCGGGAACTGGTCGCATCGCCTCTTCCGCCCGCTGATCGAATCAGGGTTGAGGTTGCGGTCACCGCTGGCCGTGCGGCGCTGGGAGATGATGCCGCCTTCGAGGGTGCGTGGCAGGAGGGCCGCGCGATGACGATGGAGCAGGCGTTGGAGTACGCGCTGGAGGACCCCGATATCAGTATCAAAATAAAACGGTAATGCGCCGGCGACCGTATGATCGCGATAGGCTGAACTGTGATGCCGCCCGGAAACCCATTCGTTTCCGAGCGGCAATAGCTTGGAGCGCATGCTGTTCAGGCGGTTAGCGATAGCTCTTCGGCCTCCGCCTGTATCCGGCCATTGATATCC
>JBBQPO010000447.1:0-2540 GCA_038217285.1 Chthonomonadales bacterium | reverse complement strand
ACTCTTGACGGACAGTCGAGATTAGCGCAAAATGTAGGTTGTGGGTGAATGGAAACCTCCTATGTTGGATTTGGTACTCAAACTTACGAAGGACATGCCCCACTTTTCACAGTTTCACCGTTTGATGCGGTTCTACCGGTTTACCAGGATTTACAGGATTAAACCCCGTATAGTTTCAGGCCGGTTCGTCCAGTGCCGCTGCTGCGCTCTGCACGGCCTCCGCCAGCGTCGGATGGATGTGAATAGCATCGCGGAGCACGGTATACGGCGCGCCTGCGTTGATGAGGTCGATGAAGATATGCACCAGTTCCGATGCCTCCGTGCAGAGCAGCGTCGCGCCGAGCAACTGGTCTGTTTCGGCATCGATGGTCACCTGAATGAAGCCTGCCGTCTCGCCGAGTTCCGTAGCCTTACCGTTCTTTTGCATCTCGAAGCGGGCCGTCTTGATCTTCTTGCCGGACTTGCGGGCTTCCGCCTCTGTGAGGCCGATCCTGCCCAGTTCAGGGTCGGTAAAGACCGCATAAGGGACGTGGCGCCGCGTGGTGCGCGACCGGTCGCCGGTCATCTGAGAGAGGAGGATCCGATAGTCGTCCCAGGAGGTGTGGGTGAACAGCGGGCCGCCCCGAATGTCGCCTGCCGCCCAGATACCCTTCACGTTCGTCGCCAGCCGCTCGTCCACCTTCACGTTGCCGTGATCGTCCCTCAGGACGCCGACCGTCTCCAGCCCCAGATCGTCGGTATTCGGCAGGCGTCCGGTTGCGATGAAGAGATGCGAACCTTGCAGTTTTCCGGCCCGCTTACCGCGTCTCATGTGCAGTATCACGCCCTCTTTCGCCTCGACGCGCTCGACCGTCGTCTCCGTGCGGAACGCGATGCCTTCGGCCTCCAGCAGCTTCTGCAGAGCGGCGGCGATATCGGGATCTTCCCGTGCCAGTATCCGTTCGCCGCGCTCGAGGATGGTCACCTCGCTGCCCATACGCCGGTAGAACTGCCCCATCTCCAGGGCGATATAGCCGCCCCCGAGCAGCAGCAGATGCTCCGGGAGTTCCGGACGGTCCATCCAGTTGCCCGCGTGCAGATAGTCTATCGTTTCCAGCCCTTCCAGAGGAGGAATCAGGCTGCGCGTGCCCGTATTCAAGACCAGTTCCGTCGCCTCGTAAGGCTGTTCGCCGACACGCACCCGAAAGCCTCCCGCCGCGCTGCCTTCCAGTCGGGCATGCCCCCGTATTAGGAACGGATTGATGGAGCCTTCCAGACTGCTGTCCAGCCCCTCGCGTGATTCTGCGGCGACGCGGCGGGCGCGTTTGAGTACCGCTGCGAAATCCACCCGAACTTCCGGAATATGGAGGCCGTACTCCGCCCCGCGCCGCGCCTGATGCGCCACCCGCGCGGAGGCGATGGCGGCTTTGGTAGGCGTGCATCCGAAATTGACGCAGGAGCCGCCCAACCGCTCCCGCTCCACCAGCGCCACTCGCTTGCCCTGGTCCGCCAGTTTCCAGGCCAGCGGAATCCCCGCCTGATCGCCCCCGATAATCAGCACATCGTAATGGTTTTTCGGTTTCATCCCCTGGCTCCTTGCTGTCGGCAGGTCTTCTCTGCCCGTACCTGTAAACGTTCTGGGAACTAAATAGTTCCGGGAACTACCGGCCCGGTCGGAGCGTTACCAGAAGGAGTGTCGAACCATTCCACAGGAACTCGGTTCCGTTCTCAACGTATCTTCATCCGGAGCGACGCGAAGACATACGTTCGCCATGCTGCGAGCGCACGCCGACTTTTTTTTGATCTCCCTGACGAGGTAATTTCCTGATGCACACTACGACACAACGGCTGGATTTCCTGGAAGCGCCGAGCCGCCATCTGCCCCTGCCCTTTGAGACAGTCGTCTCTCAAGGGCTCGCCGCCGCGCAGAAACATCTGCCGTGCCGCTTCTTCTATGATACGCCGGGATCGCATCTGTTCGAACAGATCTGCGGCCTGCCGGAGTACTACCCGACCCGCACTGAGCAGGCCATACTTCAGCGCCATGCCCACGAACTCGTAACCCAGGCGGGCAGCGACCTGACGCTGGTGGAGTTCGGGAGCGGCAGTTCGGTAAAGACCCGCCTCCTCATGGACGCTCTGCTCTCCCGACAGCCGCATCTGCACTATCTGCCGATAGACATCTCCAGGGAGTTTCTGCATCATTCGGCCCGCGCCCTGCTGACAGAGTACCCGCAACTCTCCGTCACCGCCATCGCAGGCGAATACAACGACGCGATCGACGCATTGCCTGCAGCCGGTGGTCCGCGTCTCTTCCTGTTTCTCGGCAGCAACATCGGCAATTTCGAGCGCGAGGAGGCCATCGCCTTTCTGCGCCGTATCCGCCATCGGATGCAGCCCGACGATCGACTGCTCCTCGGCAATGTTGACCCCGCGCAGAAGATACGGATAAACCGGGTTCTGCGGAGCCTTTCGACTGGTGTTGGGACCAGGAACCATCGCCGCAAGCCCCATCAGATGCATCAGCCGCGCCACGCGCTTCTTGTTGATGAGATATCCCT
>JBBQPO010000446.1:0-2581 GCA_038217285.1 Chthonomonadales bacterium | reverse complement strand
ACAGGTTATGAGGCAAATCAGGACTGTCGCAGGCACCTCTTCTACTGTCGCAACAACGGTCGTTTTCGAGACACCGCGGTTGGCTCATCAGATTTCAAGTGCAATAGTTTCAACGCACACCGGTCGCTAACGTACGTAAAGTTCCGTTTCTTGAAGTGACCCCTACCCCAGTCCCTACAGGAGTCGGTCAATCTGTAGCGACAGAGAGCTTTCCAAATCCTCGGACGCTTCGTAACCGAGATGAATGCTTCTTAATCTGCCCGCTGAATCGAAGATGTAGAGGGCTGGGAGACTTGGAACGTGAAGGCTCCTGGCTGCCGGACCTGGTGACTCCCCATCCGGCGAATCGACCAACACTGAAAGGCTGAGCCGCTTCTTGAGCAGGTATGATCTTACCTTTTCTGGAGTATCACCCTCTGTTCCAGAATCAATGGCCAGAATAGACACTCTTGGATTTGCGCTGTAACGCTTCGACACAGATTGAATCTTTGGAAGCTCTGCTTGGCACGGCAGGCACCACGTTGCCCAAAATGAAATCACCACAACGTGGCCACGCAAATCGTCTGAGGATACGCTCTGACCGTCAAGCGTCTTCATGCTGAACGGTGCCACAGCGTTGTTCACGGCCTCATACGCGCGTCCATCCAACCAGTTTGGGATCGTCTTGTAAGCAGCTCCGGCGATTAACAGTGTGCACAAGCAGCCTGCCATAAGGGCAACAGTGGTTCTGCCCTTCATCGAGAGAACCTTTAACATTATCCCGAGGGCGATCGCACTTACGGATGTCGACAAAAACAGCACGAAGAAGGGATTGGCCGTGAGCGAAATTCCTAGCAGCCGGAGCGTTACAGCTGGCGCGATTCCCCCAAGAGAAAGGAACAGGAAGGTTGGGCCATCCTGCATCACGGCTCGGCCGCCTCGAAAAAAGGCAGCACCAAGGAAAGAGAGGAATGTTGTCAAGACGAAAGGGCGAATGTCCTGATGCTGGCCAGTGAAAAGAGGCATGACCCTGACGACGACGAAGGCGAGGAAACCACATCCTAGATCAGCTAGCGCCGCTAAGATCAGACTTCTGCGATTCATCAGTAGCTCCGTGTGCGGCTCTCTTTAGTTAAGCCATTGTCAAGTGGTGCTACGCAGTCAAATCATTGTTTGTTCCGTCTCAACATATTCGCCAAAGAGGCACTCTTCCATGCTAACGATGTCTTCCAAAGCCTTATCGGCAGGCCAGGCGCGGACGTATCACGCGCGGGAGTTCGCGTCGGAACGGGCAAACTACTGGAGCCGCGACCAGCAGGGTTTCAGCGAGTGGCAGGGCAGGCTGGCTGGGCAGTGGGGCTTGGAGGGCGCGGTCGGCAATGACCACTTTGCGCGTCTGAGCGAAGGCCAGCACCCGTTCACCGAAGAGCAGCTGGTGCGGCATCAGGTTTCCCGAACCTACGAGGGCAAGGGCGGCAGGGAAGTGACCAGCGTGGAGCATCGCGCCGGCTGGGATGCGACGTTCTCCGCCCCGAAGTCGGTTTCGCTGACCGCGCTTGTGGGCGGAGACGAGCGGGTGCGGGAGGCGCACCGGGAGAGCGTTCGCGTGGCTCTGGGCGAGATCGAGCACTACACCCAGGCGCGGATCGGCAACGTCCATGCCCCGGAGACGACGGGCAAGTTCGCCGCCGCTACCTTCGAGCATGACACGGCGAGGCCGGTCGCGGGGTATGCCGCGCCGCAGCTCCACACCCATGCCGTCATCTTCAACGTGACCGAGCGCGAGAATGGGCAGACTCGCTCCGTGCAGTCGCATGAGCTATACGCCTCGCAGCATTACGGTACGGCGATCTACCGGGCGGAGCTGGCAACGCGCTTGCAGAAGCTCGGGTACGAGCTGGAGCGCGGCAAGGACGGCCAGCCGGAGATCAAGGGCTACACGCGGGAATACCTGGAGGCGTCGAGTCCGCGCCGGCAGCAGGTGCAGGATTACAAGCGGCAGCAGGGAATCGACGGCGCAGCTGCAGGGCAGATTGCCGCCCACCGCACCCGCGACAAAAAGGAGCTGCTGTCGCCCGAAGAAGTGCAGCGGCAGCATCGAGAACTGGCCGGGCAGTACGGCTATCAGGCCGACCGGGTAGTAGCCGAGATGCGGGAGCGCACGCAGAAGCTCACCCAGGAAAATTCCCCAGCCCAGACCCGAGCACCGGAGCAGACGGCGCGGCAGGCGGTGACGTATGCCCGCGATCACCTGTTCGAGAAAGACGCCGTGCAGGCCGGAGAGCAATCTACGAAACAGCCCTGAACCGTGGCATGGGGGAGATCACGCATGGGCACGTTCGGCTGGAGTTCGAGCGCAGGATGCAGGCAGGCGAGTTCCGCGAGGCCCAGGCGTCCGTGCGCGGACCGCAGATCACGACCGCGCAGATGGTGCGGATGGAGCGGGAGATCGTCGGCCAGATGCAGCAGGGCAACCGGCGCGGCTACGACGATCCGATGCGGCTCGGAGGCCGGGAGCGCTCCGACACGCTGGAGCGGCACCCGGAGCTGAACCGTTCCCAGCAGGAGGCCGCTCGTGAGGTCTTCGCCTCGCGGGAGAAGA
>JBBQPO010000445.1:0-2670 GCA_038217285.1 Chthonomonadales bacterium | reverse complement strand
GGGAGCCTCTCTGAAACGGATGCTCGCCTATTTCGACTCGATGCGCTACCCCTTCGAGATCCTTGTGGTGGACGACGGCAGCGCCGATGACACGGTGCGTCTCGTCAATACGATCTCCTCCTGTCGCCCCCAGGTACGCCTGATCTCCTATAAGCCGAATCGAGGCAAAGGCTATGCTGTGCGGCAGGGCATCCTGGAGGCGCGGGGCGAACGTGTGCTGTTCTGCGACGCGGATTTGGCCACTCCTATCGAAGAAGTGGAAAAACTGCTCGTGAAACTGGACGAAGGCTACGATATCGCCATCGGCTCCCGCGATGTCAAAGGCTCGCAGTTGATGAAACGGCAGTCGATGATCCGCGAGGCCGGGGGACGTATTTTCAACAAGTTGGTGCAGCTCATCGCGGTGCCGGGCATCCACGACACGCAGTGCGGCTTCAAGCTGTTTACGCAGAACGCGGCCCAGTCTATATTTCGGCGCTGCCAGGTCGATCATTTCGCCTTCGACGTCGAAGTTCTCTATCTGGCCCTCCGCTTCTTCAATTTTCGCATCGCCGAGGTTCCCGTACGCTGGGCGCACCAGGAGGGATCGAAAGTTCGCTTTCTGCGTGACGCCATCCGCATGTTCAAGACGCTGTTCCGTATCCGCATGACTCGCTACGAGCCGGTCGCCTCCTCTGCGGGCATCCATACCCAATGAATGAACCCGAGTACGAGCGGATGTTCCGCTTGGAGGACTCGTACTGGTGGTTCGTAGGGCGGCATCGACTGGTCGAAGCCTTGCTCCGCGCCCGCTACGGCGCTCCCGGCACCCAGGATTCGTCCGCGCCCCTAAACTTCCTCGACGTCGGCTGCGGCACCGGGGCCATGTCCGTGCGCCTCACCCGCTGGGGACGCGTCGTCTCCGCCGACTTCTCCGAGCTAGCCCTGCAGTTCTCCCGGCGGCGCGGCCTAGACCATCTGGTCGGCGCGGACGCCATGAAGCTGCCTTTCGCCTCCGATCGCTTCGATGCTATTGTGACGATGGATGTACTCGAACATCTGCCGGACGACTGTGCGGCGATGCAGGAGTTCTTCCGGGTGCTCAAACCGGGCGGACGGGTCTTCGCCACCGTCCCGGCCTACGCGCACCTCTGGAGCGAGCACGATGTCGCGCTGATGCATTTCCGTCGGTATCAGTTGCAGGAGATGCGGCAGCGTTTCGAGGCCGCCGGATTCCGTCTGGAAAAGCTCTCCCACACCATGACCGTGCTCTATCCCGTCGTCGCTTTGCAGCGTCGGCTCAACGCCCGAAAACCGCCGCACGACCCGCCCCAGGCCGCCATGCCCCTCGTTTCTGCTCCGATCAATGCCGCTCTCACCGGGCTGCTGGGCGCAGAGAACGCCCTTGCCCGCCGCTTCAACTTCCCCTTCGGCGTCTCCATCCTCTGCATCGCCGTCAAGCCATAGCCCTCCTATGTGCACCACAATGCGCGTCGGGCCTTGACGACAGACGGGAAGGCGTGATACAATAGCGGGTGTCGTGCGGGAGTAACTCAGTGGTAGAGTGCCATCCTTCCAAGTTGGAAGTCGCGAGTCCGAATCTCGTCTCCCGCTTTACTATGCCCTCGTAGCTCAGTGGATAGAGCATTCGCCTTCTAAGCGAATGGCCGCAAGTTCGAGCCTTGCCGGGGGTACATTCCCACGAATGAAACAGACAGAATCAAGCCCGATCACTTTCGTGATCGGGCTTTTCATCGTACCTGCCCTGTGGCCCCGCCCCTCAAGGAGCGGTCTGGTGCGGTAAGCCCCCTAAAGGGGGCTGGGTCGGACGGGAGCAGGGGCGATGGCGCGAGGAAACAGGGTGTCAGCCATCCCTTATTGAGGAGCTTGGTTCTGCTTTCCAGCCCTCCCAGGCCCATTTATGGGCCTTTAACTTCCCCAACATGCCGCTCCTTTAGGGGCGACGGTCTATTCTCTCTGTTAGAAGAGCATGTTCAGGCGACCGGTGCTGTCTCCGATTTTTTCGGCGGGGACGCCCATACGGTCGAGCATCGAGAGGAACAGGTTGGTCATCGGGGTGCCGTTGGCATAGGTTGTGTGGTGGCCCGATTTGATCGTCCCGGCGCCTTTGCCTGCCAGCAGGATCGGCAGATCGTCGTGATTGTGACGGTCGCCATCGCTGATGCCCGCGCCATAGATGAACATAGTGTTGTCGAGCAGGCTGCCTTCCGGCTCCTTGATCGACTGCATCTTTTCCAGAATGTAGGCCAGTTGCGTCACATGGAAGGTGTTGATCGCCTGCACTTTGGCCAGCTTGTCGGGATTGTGGCCGTGGTGCGAACAGTCGTGGTGCCCTTCGGGCACGCCGATCTCTTTGTAGCCGCGGTTGTTACCGTCGTTGCAGACCATGAAGGTGCAGATGCGGGTCAGGTCGGCCTGGAACGCCAGCACCATCATATCGCCCAGCAGACGAATATGCTCGCCGAAATCCGAGGGTACCCCGGTCGGGCGGTCGCTCGCGGTGATTTTCGAGCCTGTATTCGACTTCTCCGCCCATTCCAGGCGGCGCTCGATCTCGCGGACACTGGAGAAGTATTCGTCCAGTTTGCTCTGGTCGTGCGTTCCCAGTCGGGCCTTCAGACGGGTGGCGTCTTCGACGACAGAGTCGAGGATGCTGTGTCGGTAGATGCG
>JBBQPO010000444.1:0-2725 GCA_038217285.1 Chthonomonadales bacterium | reverse complement strand
CGGAGATGGCAAGCCCGACCTGCTCTTCCAGAACCAGAGCAGCGGGGCCTTGGTGATCTGGTTCCTCGACAAGGCGGTGGTCACAGGCGGGACTTCGGTTCCGATTGTTCCGGCGTCGGGATGGAAGGTGGTTGGCGTGGGGGATATGAACGGAGACAAGAAGCCGGACGTGATCTTCCAGAACACGGCGACCAACCAGATCGCGTTCTGGTACTTCGACGGCGGGAACTATGTCGGGGGAGTGTTGATGCCGACCACTCCGGCGCTTGGGTGGCAGGTGCGGAGCGTGATGGATGTGGACAACGATGGGAAGGTGGACTTCGTGTTCCAGAACCAGACGAGTAATCAGTTGCTGGTGTGGTACATGAACGGGGTGAGTGTGAAGGGAGGCGGGGCGATGTCGCTCACCCCCGCTTCCGGATACAAACTCATGGCGCCCCACTAAAGCCCGCCTTGCCAGAGGATTACGCAGACGCTTGACAGAGTTTGCGATATATGCGAAAATGGGCCGAGGAGGAGAAGCGACCATGATTCACGCGGCCCGTCTCCGCGCCGCCGTTCGCCGCCTGACCGACGCACTCCATACCGGAACGCCCGCCAGTGAGGTGCTGCAAAGCGTTGTCGAAGAGGCCCTTCGCCTGACCGATGCCGCGAGTGCAGCCCTCTGCCTGCTGACGGAGGGCCGGGATATGCTCGATTTCGTGGCTGCGGCCGGTGAAAACGCCGACGATATTCTCGGCCTGCGGATACGTGTTGCCGATTCTCTCTCGGAACAGGTCGTGGAGACCGGACAGCCGCAACTTCTGGATCGCCGTACCATGCCCCCGACGGGTGACCTTTTCGCCGCGCTTCCCGCCTCCAACGAAGATACGTCCTCGACAGCCCCCGCTCAAAACCTCACCGGCGCATTGGTTCCGCTGATGGCGGAAGGCAAACTGGTCGGGACGCTTTCCGCGCTCAATAAGGCTGGAGAAGGCGCTCTGAACGCCGCCATTCAGCCCTTCGATACCAATGACCTGGAGACGCTGGCTCTGCTGGCGGAATTCGCGACGCTCGCCCGCAAGGTAGACCGCACCAACCGCACCGCCCACGACCAGAGCCGTGAACTCGCCGTCCTGTACGATGCCGCCCGCAAGGTCGCGGGCAGCCTCAATGTGCAGGAGGTGATGGACGGCGTTCTGACGGCCCTCTGCTCCCACGTCGAGTACCATGCCGCCGTGCTGTTTCTGCTGAACGACGAGCGCACCCATCTCTTTATCGCCGCCGAGCGGGGTCTGTCGGAGGAAGAGCGGGAGATTCAGCTATCGGTGGAGAGCGGAGAACACGCCCGCGTACTCGACAACGGTCTGCCGCGCCGCATCAAAGACACCGACCAGACCACCGACTTTGTAGACATCACCACGCGCTCCCGCGCCCTCTCCGCCATGATCGCACCCGTTCGCAGCCGGGACGAGACTCACGGCATTATCGTCGTGACCAGCCTCCAGCGCCGCGCCTACCATAGCGCCGATCTCAAACTGCTCGCCGCCGTCGCGATGCAGGCCGGAATCGCCATAGAAAACGCCTGGCTTTACGAAGACGCGCAGCGGCAGGCGGAAGAGGCCACCGCTCTCTACGACCTCTCGCAGCACGTCAACGCCACCCTGCACGAAGACCATGTCCTCAATTTCGTCGCGGACAGTGTGCTGAATCTGCTGAAGGTGGATCGGTTCGCGCTGATGCTCTACGACGCCCGTGAGGAGAAGCTGAAGACACGTGTCTCCCGGAACATGGATGCGGGCCGCTTTCATGAGGTCGCGCCGCGTGTCGGGGAGGGTATCGCGGGCTGGGTCTTCGAGTGGCAGACGCCGCAGGCCGTCTCGGATGTCGCCGCCGACGCCCGCAATCGCACGTCGCCGCTCGATGCATTCGGGGTCGCCTCTACGCTGTGTGTGCCGATGCACGTTGGCGAAGAGGTGATCGGCGTTATCCATGCGATGAGCAGCAAACGCCGTCTCTTCACGGTCGCAGAGATGGAACTGCTCTACACCATCGCGAATCAGGCCGCCGTCGCCATCGTCAACGCGCACCTCTACAAAGAGGCCCGCACCAAATCGCATGAGATGCGCCGTTATTTCCGCCGGGTCGCCCATGCCATCGGCTCGGCCCTGGAAGAGCAGGACCTGCCGCGACTGCTCGCCGACCTCTCGGTGGAGATCATGCGGGCCGACCGCTGCGCCATCTACCGTCTGGAGGGCGAAACCCTGCGGCTCCAGGCGGCCAGCGGCTTCCGCTCCGCCGTTCCCCCCGATGCCACGGTGGCGCTCGGCCAGGGCCTCTGCGGCCACGTCGCCCGGCGCGGCCAATCTCTCAACCTCGCCGACCTGACCGACGACCCGCGCAGCCAGACGCACCACTGGCTTCACCGCGACAAATTGACCTCCTACCTCGGCGTCCCTCTGCGCTCCGACCGCCGGGTCGTGGGCGTCGTCGAAATCTACTCCCAGGAGCGGCGCGAGTTCAGCCGTGAAGAGATTCAGCTTCTCTCTACCTTCGTGCGCCGCGCCCGCGTCGCCGACAAAATCGCCCAGGAAGCCGTCTAATTGAGGCCTGGTCATAAATCAAATTACCTGCTCGTCCGAATCCTGCACATGTAGGTCTTATCCTCCATAGACGATCTAGATACGGAGGTTGGTCCACATGCGGTCGGGAAATAGTCGCCGATTTGACCTTGCGGACAAGCACT
>JBBQPO010000443.1:0-2732 GCA_038217285.1 Chthonomonadales bacterium | reverse complement strand
TGAAGTTGGAGAAGCTTCGGCTTCAGACCAAGATGAACCACCACGCCATGAAAGCCAAGATTTACCAGAGTGCGTTGGCCAGTGCGTTTAAGCAACTGCAGGAACTCAAGCAAATCGGAGTGCCTGCGTAAGGTGAGTTATGAATACGGTCGTAGAACCCGCTCCGTAAGACGAGCCGTTCAGGATCGGAAGCCGCAACCCAGAAAGACCGCCGTGAGGCGGTCTTTCTTCTGGTATGCCAGGGAGCATATAGTTAAAGGTCGCCCCGTAGGGTGGAGTCGTTGGGATCGACCGCAAAGGCGATTACGCGCCCGGAGGTCACCGCAGGACCGATGGCGCGCAGCGTCAGCCCCGCGCCTCCGGCAGGCTGCCCCGCGCCTGCGGGTCCACCGGGGCGCCTGCCGCCCGCTCGGCCCTGCGCAAGCAGCGTTCCCGGAAGCAGCACGAACAGAGAGAAGAGAAACAGCGTACGGACAACGAGCGAGGCGTCTGTTGGTCGCGCCAGCGGAAAACTTGCCAAGGGGAATCCTCCGAATCGGCTTATGGCCTTATTGGCCCCATGTTACGCCGCTCGGACACGCGAATCCTTGTTGAGGTGGTCAGTTCTCCTGAAGGGGCGGAACCCGACACCGGAATCGGTTTACGCTTCCACCAGGAGTTCGAGAAAGATCGTCACGATGTCAGGGTCGAAGTGCTGCCCGGCCTGCGCCTTGATGTAGGCATGGACTTCGTCGTCCGGCCAGCCTTTGCGATAGGGGCGGTCACTGCGCAGCGCGTCCCAGACATCTACGACGGCGAAGAGGCGGGCGGAAAGCGGGATATCCTCGCCCTTGAGGCGGTGCGGGTATCCGGTGCCATCCCATTTTTCGTGGTGGTAGAGCGGAATATCCAGAGCGGGCCGTAGAAACGGCACGGGAGAGAGCATCTCGTGGGCATAGGTCGGATGGTGGCTCATGATCGCCCGCTCCTCGGGTGTTAGTGGCCCCGGCTTCAGAAGAATGCTGTCGGGAAGAACCATCTTGCCGACGTCATGCAGCAGCGCTCCCCAGCGTAGATAGCCCTGCTCTTCTTCACTCAGCCCCATTTGCTGCGCCAGACGCAGCGACATCTCGGTCACCCGCAGCGCATGGCCCTCCGTCTCTTTGTCGCGCAGGTCGAGCATGCGCGACCAGCCTTCGATAGTCTGGTTGTAGGTATGAGTCAGTTCGGTGGTCAGGGCGTCTGCCGGCGCAGGGGGCGCGGAGCGCAGATAGAATGTGTCCGGTCTGGCCTTCCAGGCGTCGGCGTTCTGTTGGCGGGCAGCATCGAGAACCGAGAAATGCGAGACGCAGTTGCGCCCTATCCGTTTGGAGTGGTAGAGCGCTTCGTCGGCCTGCGCCACCAGGGCCGTTGCGTGCGCTGTGTCCGGGGTCCATGTCGCCACGCCGATACTGGCGGTGATGGCGCGTTCTGGCCAGCACGCCTGCTCCAACGCCGCCCGGAGGTTCTCCGCGATGCGGCAGGCCCCCTCCTCCCCCGTATGGGGCAGGATAATCACGAACTCCTCGCCCCCGTAGCGAGCCGCGAGATCCGACGCCCGGATGCTGGACTGGAGAATCTGCCCGACCTGTTTGAGAACCTGATCTCCGGCCGGATGGCCGAACGCATCGTTGTAGGTCTTGAAGCAGTCCACATCGATGAGCAGGAGGGAGAGCGGTATCTCATAGCGTACCGTACGCTGTACCTCATCGGCCAGACGCTCGTGAAAGGTACGATGGTTCTTCAGCCCGGTCAGTCCGTCAGTCTGTGCCAGGGTTTCCAGGCGCGCATTGGCAGCCGCCAGTTGCAACTGCTGCACCTCCAACTGCGTGTTGACCTCGCCCATGCAGGCGATCTGCTCTTCCAGGCGCTGCTGCAGCCATTTGCGTTCGGAGATGTCGCGTATCGTGACCGCAACGCAGTCCCCAAACGGAACGATCTGGGCGTGCATCCAGGTCGGTTTGGTTTCCGGTAAGGCATTTTCCGATTCCTCCTCGAGCGTCTGTTGTGTTTCGACCGCGCGCCGATACCGTGCAATGACCGGTTCACACAACTCCTCCGACCATATCTCGGTGAGCGTCTTGCCTATGGTATTCGCGCGACTCCGACCGGTCCACTTCGCCCAGCAGTGGTTCGCATCCACGTAGACAAAATCGAGGATCGTGCCGGCGCTATCCCGCACTCCCTGAAGCAGAAGGAACGCGTCCGTGCTGCCCTCGACAGCGGCACGGAACCGGGCTTCACTCTGGCGGGTCGCCTCCTGGGCCTGCTTCTGCTCGGTCACATCCCGGCACTGCCCTACCCACTCGCGCACGGTGCCGTCCGCCTCCAGCACTGGGACCGCGCGGACATTGAAGTCCCGATAGGCGCCATCGTGTCGGCGAAGACGATACTCCCCTTCATGCGTTGCCTTGTCTCGCACCGCATTCGCCCAGTGCATCGTCGTACGCTGGCTATCGTGCGGGTGAACCATGTCCATCCATCCGGCGCCCTGCATCTCCGCCATTGTCATGCCACCGTATTCGAGGCCTGCGTCGCTGATCGTCGTCAGGTGACCCTTGCTGTCGGCCGTCCAGATGATCAGCGCGGTCGCCGTGGCCAGGGAGCGAAATCGCTCCTCGCTCTTACGAATGGTGTCGAGCGCGGCGGCGCGTTCTGCCGCCGCCTCCCGCTCCCTTTCTCGGGACATGGCATCGTTCCTGGCCGCATCGACC
>JBBQPO010000442.1:0-2748 GCA_038217285.1 Chthonomonadales bacterium | reverse complement strand
GGACGAGGCTCCGGTCTTCGTCGCCGGCAGCACCCGCAGTCCAGAGGAAGAGGCGCAGGTTCTCAGCGCCTATAAGATCATGCAGCAGCAGGTTCCCGACCTTTGTCTGTTGATTGCGCCGCGCCAGATCGAGCGGGCGGGCGAACTGGCGGACGCCATGCGCGCGGCAGGTTTGCAGCCTGTGCGCCGAACCCGACTGGCGGCAACCCAAACTCCGGTCACCCATCTCATTCTCGACACCATCGGCGAACTGGCGCGGGTCTATGCGGTGGCAACTGTCGCGTTTGTGGGCAACAGCTTCTCGCCGGTCAATAAGGGCGGCGGCCAGAATCTGCTGCAGCCTCTGGCCCACGGCAAACCGGTGCTCTTCGGCCCGCTCACGGCGACGATCCGCTCCGAGGTGGCCCTGGCGACGGAGGCAGGCGTCGGGTTTGAAGTCGCGGACAGCGCCGCCCTGGCGCAACAGGGCCTGCGGCTGTTGTTGGACGCAGGGCTGCGGAGCGAGATCGAGACAAAGGCGATCGTGCTGATCTGTGCCAATCAGGGCGTCTCGGCCCGGTATGCAGAGGCCATCGTGGAGATGGTGGACGGCGCGAATCCGCCTTCTCGGCCTTCGGAGGGGCGGGCTATGAAGCGCCCGCAGCAGGTCTAGCCCGGTGGCCGAATCCCTGGAAAGTGGGCTTCGCGACCGCCATTCCGGCATCGAGAGCTATCTTCTGGCGGTCGCTCAAGGCCGTCCCGGCCTCGCGCCGCTGCTGCTTCGCGGCCTGCTGTCTGCGCTGGCGCCCGTCTACTGCATCGGACTGGAACTCTATCTGCTCCCCTACCATCTCGGTGTCCGCAAGCGCCGCCGCCTCCCGTGTCCCGTCCTCTGCATCGGCAACCTCACCACGGGAGGCACCGGCAAAACCCCCATGACACAGGCCCTCTGCCGTCTCCTGCGCACGGCGGGCAAGCGGGTCGTCGTCTTGAGCCGGGGCTATGGCGGCGATAACGAGTATGGGTGCGCCATTGTTTCAGACACGGAGCGTCTTCTCTTGAACGCACAGGAATCAGGGGACGAAGCCTTTTTGCTCGCCTCGACACTCCCCGGTATCCCGGTAGTGGTCGGCAAGGATCGCCGATTGACAGGCGCTCTGGCATGCGAACGCTTTCAGCCCGATGTGATCGTTCTGGACGACGGAATGCAGTTCTGGCAACTGCACCGTGACCTCGACATCGTGCTGTTAAACGCCTGCGAACCGTTCGACAACGGCTGGACGTTCCCACGAGGGTTGTTGCGGGAGCCGCCTTCTCACCTGCGCCGCGCCGGAATCGTCGTTCTGACGAACGCGCATCGGGCCGGAACAACGCAAATCACGGCGGTGCGACAGCAGGTGGCGAAGCTGGCCCCCGGCTGCCCAATCTTCACGGCCGACCTCGCCCCGACGGAATTACGCGACCTGACGGGTAAAATGAACTGTTCATCTTCGTGGCTGCAAGGGAAAAAGGTCGCGGCCCTGTCCGCACTCGGCAATCCCACCTCCTTTGAGGCGATGCTGGAATCGCTTGGTGTGAGCCTCGTAGCCCGCTTCCGGTTTCGAGACCACAAAGCGATAACGCATGACGAGCTGACGCAAGTCTGCCAGGAAGCGCAGTCCGCCGGAGCCGAGGCGATTGTCACTACCGAGAAAGACGCCGTTAAGCTGGACCCGCACGGCACCATGCTTCCGATGCTGGCGTTACAGGTCGAGATGCGCATTGACGGCGAACCCGCACTCTGGGACGTAGTAGAAAAGGCGATAAATTTCCGATAGGCGTTCGGGCTCCTTTTCCATCCTGCCAACGAAATGGCCGCTTTGCCGGGTTAAGTCACCTCTTCTGATTCGGGTGGAAAGTAACTGTTTTTATGGCGTATCAAACGACGTTACCTCCGGAAACCAACGGCACTCCGTGGCGCAAGCGAATGGAGCGCTCGGCAGGCCGCCTCTTGATCCGACTGGTCGTGGGGCCTGTTCGGGCGTTGCCTCTGCCGATGGCGCGAAGATTTGGAGCCGGGCTGGCGTGGATCGCGTACCGAACCGTGGGACGATACCGGCGGGTCGCGCGCAAGAACCTGGCGCTTATCTATCCCGACAAGCCCGAAGGCGAGCGAGAGCAGATGGCGCGGGCCGTCTTTCGCCATTTCGGACGCATGGCAGGCGAGTTTCTCAAAATGCCGCGTCTTGATAAGGCGGACGTGGATCGTATTGCGGTGGTGGAGGGCGAGGAGAATCTGCGGCGGGCGCTGGCCATGGGCAAAGGGGTTCTGCTCATAACGGGGCATTTCGGCAACTGGGAGTTTATGGCCCGCTGGCTCTCATCCCAAGGTTATGCGATCAACGTCGTGGCACGCGATGCGCGCGACCCTACCGCGACGAAACTGTTGACGGATACGCGGGAAGGCAACGGCGCGCAGGTGCTCTATCGGGGCAACTCGGCGCGGGCGGTGTTGCAGTGCCTGAAGAAAAATGAGATCGTCGCCCTCTTACCGGATCAGAACGCCGCCGATGTCTTCGTGCCGTTTCTGGGCCAGCGCACGGGCACGGTCGATGGTCCCGCCATCATTCATCTCAAGATGGGCGCTCCGTTGCTGTTCAGTTGGTGTATCCGCCTGCCGGACAACCGCTTTCAGATCACCTTCGAGCCGCCGGAAGTGGTCCCTTCAACGGGCGACAAGGGTGCCGATGTGGAGCGGACGATGACGCTGATCAACGCCCGTCTGGAGAC
>JBBQPO010000441.1:0-2762 GCA_038217285.1 Chthonomonadales bacterium | reverse complement strand
CGATAATGCCATTGCGGAGATGCGCTCGATCGATCTGTACGCAAGTAGCATAAACCTGTTGTCCGCCGGTCCATTCCTTCGGCATGGCAACCCTGTCGTTTGGGACAAATCTCTGGTTCTTCAGCTTTGCCGCAGCCGCTGCAAAGTGAGGACCATCTGAAGGGGCAAAGGAGTCGGCCCCGCGCGCAACGCCGTCGTAGATGGTGATCGGATCAACATCGTTGTTCGGAATCAACAGTACGACACCTGGAGCGCTTTCCGGACCTGCCCTGCGGAGAACCGTATTCACCATCACGATCATTCCCACGCGGAACTCTCCGTGATCGGCAAGATCTCGCACACCAGACGACATTCCACGAACAATCGCCAGCTTCGACAGTCCATTCTTCAGCTGCCATAGGCCGAGCAACGCGAACGGCACGGCCAGCCAGATGACGGCGTGAAACACAATCGCCGCCACGCAAAGAAGAACAGGTAACCACAGAAGCTCAACCGTAAATTTTCGGGCTACGGCATTCATAGACTTCAATTCCGCATTAGCCACGGCACGAGCAGAGTCAGTTACGCGTCGGACGAAATCTGCATTGCCACGGTGGATAGCGAAGGCAGGAAGAGAATCTTTGTCCTCAGTTTTCGGCTCCGTGCTCGGGGTCGTTCGCTCGGCGAGGCGGTCTGTATAGCCGCCTTGCGATCCGTCGGGGTCTATCGTCATCCAATCGAAGATCTGGCTCTCGGAGATCCGAACTTCCTGGCCTTCGCGGAGGTCGGTCCGTTGGCGCGGCGCGTTGACCAGGTCGCCCGTGAGTTGATCGCCCGTCCAGTCGCGCACGGTCATCCACATAAACTCGCTCTCATTGGCGTTCACTGGAAAGCCGTGCTTCACGAGCAAGTTCGTCTGGCCCGACGTATACCGCCGCTTGGCGTCCGGCAGTTCGATCATGGCTCTTTGGTGCGCGCTCTCCATCGCGGAGTCGTCGGCCCGAAACTGGTTGATCGACCGTTCACGCGGAAAGAACGTCGTGACCAAACTATTCAGCCACTCCCCATGCCCTAATGCGACCCCCGATGGCGGCAGCAGAGTGAGCATGGACATCTGGGCATTCCCTTTCGATGGCCGCATTTCCAGCCGGACAATCACGGACTCCGCGGTACCGGTGGAAGGCTCATCGAGCGATCCCCCTCGAGCGATCTGGAGATACTCTTGCGTGAGAACAATCTCGAGAGGCAGTCCTATCGTAAGGTTCTGCCGGATGTCGGACACGCCGTACTGCAGCGCCATTGCCGCGAGCACTTGACCCACCCCGCACATGATCCACACGAGTTCCTCCGAGAACACAACAGGAACGTTCTCAATCTGTATCTCCGGCAGCCCGAACCGGACAAGGCCCTGGGTCGTCATCCACATAAAACCGTCCGGCGCTTGCGACATCGGCACGTTGAGGAAATAGCGCGTTCGCGGCAGCATGTCATATTGCAGGTCTACGAACGGACGTCGCGCAAGCGGACGATGCGTGTCGAGGTCGATCGCAATGCCGCCGAACTGCTCGGCGCAGGCCAGTGCCCCAGCCACGCACGGCCAGAAGCCAGGCAGCGTGACAGTGAGGGGACCTTCGGACCGGACCATGATCACGTAATTCGCCTGCGTCACCTGCTCATGCTCGTTCGGACTAAGCGTAAACTTGAGCCGGCCCATGATTTCCTTGGGCATCGTATTCGCCGGCACCGCCCCCACTTGAGTCATTGGGAGACGAAGCCAGGGCATGGTCAAATCGCGAAGAGGAGACGGTACATTGGTAGACATCCACGTCTCGGTGAGTGCGATCAGCGATCCGGGATCAGGAAGGGCGCGAGGATCGAGACGGCAAAATACCAGAAACGACGTCGGGGCGCCGGCTGGTATGTCAATGACCTGTGGTTGAACTGTTGTCATAGGCACCACCTTCGGACGGATAGGCGACCGGCGCAACCGGGCTTACTATTGATGCGCCACGGAACTCGCTTACGTTACGCTTCTCGAGAAAATGGAACGGGGGGGCATGCCGCCAGGCCGAGGAACCGGCCCGGCGTGGATACGGTGTCAGTCTTTTTGCGGAGGAACGGAGCGGTCGGAGAGACGAATGACGACCTGTGACAGAACGACCTGAAGCTGGCTGGCGGTAACGACTTCCTTACCGGTGCCTTTGAGCAGAATCGAGTCGTCTGGAATGAAACTGTTCGCGACGAGATGGGTGAGTGCGCGGCTCACTTTGCCACCGGCATGCGACGGCACCTTGACCGGCTTTGGTCGAGGCGTGGGATGAAGCGGCTTTTTCCCGCCTTCCACGTACAGTACGAACCGGTCCAGCGTCACGGCCAGCTCGTATCGCGTCACTGGCTTGTCACCCCGGAACTTGCCGCCGGGCGCGTCCATCAACTTCTTTGAGGTGACGCTGTCGACCGACTTTTTGTACTGCGGGGATACGTCCTCCATAGCATTGCCGGCTAGCGCGGGCAGGGCAATGGAACAGACACCGAGCAGCAACAAGATTCGGCCACTAAGCCGCATAAGAGAATTCTTCCGGAACATCGCGATTTTCCTCCAAATATTTTCCCGTACCGATGGCGACACAGGACAGTGGGTCGTTCGCGACGCGTGTGGGAACTTGAGTCGCCTCAGCGATGAGCTTGTCCAGGCCCTTGAGCAGCGCGGTCCCTCCTGTGAGGACAATGCCGCGCTCAATGATGTCGGAAGCCAATTCAGGAGGCGTCTTTTCCAGGACGCT
>JBBQPO010000440.1:0-2800 GCA_038217285.1 Chthonomonadales bacterium | reverse complement strand
TGTGAACCTGGCCACCCGGGACGCCTCACCCCTTGAACAGGCGATCGGTAAGAGTCTGGAGGACTCCGCGATTCAACTGATCGATGCGGGCGCCGATCTAAAGTTCGCCAACAGGAGCAAGCAAACGGCCCTGCAGCTCGCAGTGGCTAGTGATCTCTCCAAGGCCGCCCAGCACCTCATCGCGAAGGGTGCTCCGCTCAACGACCAGGACAACACTGGCGAGAGCGCTCTCATTATTGCCGGCCGAGAGGTTAGGCGGTTTAACCTATGTCTTTTTGAGAGGGTGGGCCGCCGAGCCGCCCCTTTGGGGCAGACTTAGGGTATCCGAAGTTAGCTTCCCCCGGTTTTGTGACCCGCGAGCGTAGCGAGCTGGGTCAGCAGGTGGTTCGCGAGCGGATGCTCGCGGGCCTGAAGGGCCTCGAGACTACTGCTGCGACCCGTTGATATCGAATTTGAAGAGGAAGGCGTCGCCCGTGCCCGCGCTGGCGGGCGTGACCCCGAGCAGGGGCAGGGTCGCGGTGGAGTTCACCGCTGTGAAGATGTTGTCGTGCGAGTCCACGGTGAGCAGTAGATCTTCGGCAGCGGCGCTCGAGACCTGCTTCCTCCAGAGGAGGTTGCCGGTGGAGTTCACGCGCATGAGGTAGGCGTCCTTGGTTCCTGAGAGCGTGTAGCCGGCCCAGGCAGCGCCACCCAGGTTCGCGGAGAGCGCAATGGTTCCGTCAGATAGCGCCCGGATGGTGGGCACGCCCGCGTTTGCGTCGCCAGCAGCCACTCCGTCCTGCTTGCCCCAGAGGAGGTTGCCGGTGTTGCCGTCGAGCTTGCCGTAGATGAGGTCGTTGACCCCGGCCAGCGTACCGAACTGGTTGCCATTCGTGTAGCCGGAGAAGAAGATGTCGCCGTTGGAGTCGACGTCCAGGCCCAACGGAAAGTTCGGGGCGTTGCAAGGGATCTGATTCAGCCAGACCAGCGCCAGGCTCGAGGTGAATTTGGCGAAGATGCCGCAGTATGAGCCGGTCCCGTTCGTGTGACCCGGGATGGCGCCGCTCGAGTAACCTGCCACGATGATGTTACCCGAGCGATCGCGCGCGATGTTGCGACAGATCTCGCTGCCCGCCGTGCCGAAGTCGTAGGCATTGCCATTCAGGTTGCCGGAGGCATCCGCCTGCGCGACGAAGCAGTCATTGCCGCCCCCTTGGTGCGCGGTAGGAGAGCCCGGGAATGTGGTCTGGCTCCAGCCTGCCATGGTGCTCACGCCGGTGGCGGGATCCACGACTAGGCCGTAGGAAACCTCATCAGCCGTATTCGGGTACTCTTTCAGCCATTGGAGGTTTCCCGCGGAATCGAGCTTTCCGATGAACGCGTCCCAACCCGTCCAACCGCCGCCCGGATTCACGAAGCCCGGAAGGGAGCCCAAAGTGTGGCCGGTGAAGTAGATGTTACCTAGGGCGTCCGTGGAGACGCCGTGGTTCTGGATGCTGTCGCCGTTGGCGGTGCCGAATGATTTGCTGAAAACCTTCTTGCCCGCGCTGTCGTACTTGACCATGAAGACGTCGCCGAAGCCGCCGCCAGCACCCTGGTAGGTAAGTCCGTCCGGGAGCGAAGTGCTCCAAGTCTGGCCGTAGACGATGATGCTGTTGTCCTGCGCGATCTCAATGCCGGTGACGCTGTCAACGCCGTTGCCGCCCCAGACCACGCCGCTTGAGGGCTTGCTGACTGAAACTTGGGTGCTCACGCCTTTTGAGTCGGTGATTTTGATCACGTTGGAGGCGGACCAGCCTGTGTGGAGAACGCCGGCGGAGACGCTGCCGTCTCCGGAGACGACGGAATACGAATAGGGAGCAACACCGCCGGATGCTGAAACGGAAAGTGTCTGCTCGGCGCCGGAGACGCTTGCGGGACCGAAGTTCGCGGAAAGTGTCGAGCTCGAGGCGCTATCGGAGCCGCCGTTCGCGGCAGGCCCGATCATCTGCATGCGGAGGCATCCACTCCCGAGAAGGGCGAGCGAGAGGAGTGAAATCACCTGGTAGCTGAAGAGTACGCAGTTACGTCCCACATCTCCCAGTTTAAGGGTGGGACGTGGTGGCGGGCACTGTGTCCGGGCGGACCTGGACTAGCTCAGAGTACGAACCGAAATGCCCTATGTCTTCAGTGGTCGGAGCCCCAGCCGTTGGGGCAATCTTCCTTGTCGGCCCGGTTGACCGAGCCTTCGATCTGCTGGAAGAGCGCCTTGTCGAGCTTCACATCGCTCACCGTGGTGCAGAGCTGGTAGTTTCGGATCTCGTATAAGGTACGCGGACCCTGCGCCGTATTGATGACCGCCGTGGAGCCGTTCCCGTTGTAAGCGAACTTGAGCGTGTTCCACTCATAATCCCCACAGAGAGGCTGAGCTAGAGCGGGGGTGGCGACCACCTGGTTGATCAGGCGAATATAAGGATTCCAGTCGACCACGGCGTAGACCCCGGCGGCCTCCGCGCCACAAGCATTGCGGCTCGTGTAGAAATGCCCGGCGTTGTCGAGCGTGGTGTTCGCGGAGTTGGCTTGGATCAGGACCTGGGTCCAGCCTTCCGGATAGACCAGGTCGTCAGCCACCGGAGCCTCGTGCGGCGCCTGGCCGGGCTGGCCTGGATTGTTGGCGGACTCACAGCCTGAGAGAAGAAGTGCTGCCAGCAGAAGCGCATTTGGTTTCGTCATGATTCCATCCCCGCGAAGAAGATTGCAACCGAGGTGCCACCCGCCCCCAGACTGGGGCCTTGAAATAGAAAACGGGGCCGCTTGCGCGACCCCGTTCTGCGCTCGAACC
>JBBQPO010000439.1:0-2823 GCA_038217285.1 Chthonomonadales bacterium | reverse complement strand
AGCACAACTCGTTGTCTAAATAAAAGACAGCTTTCCCAATGATGGTATCCGACCAAGAAGGAAAACGCATGTCTCTTCTCAATCGTTCTCTCGGTATCGCGGCCGTGGCAGGACTGTCTCTACTTGCCCCTCTTGCCAGCCGCGCGGATCTCGTCCCCATCAATACCGGCATCACGGGTGGCCTCTACACCTACCGTGCGGACTTCTCGGTGGCGATCGACCCCAGTACGTCGCAGCCCGATCAGCTGCTGAAGGCAGGCGACTTCTTCACCCTGTACGACATCAACGGCCTGGTGGCTGGCAGCGTCACCACGAACGCCCAGTTCACTTACACCGTTCAGCCCTTCGGTAAGAACGCCCCTCAAACGGCTCCGACGGACACGGCGCTCCCGAACATTACGTTCACCTATACCGGCCCGACGATTTCAGCGGATACTTCCTTTACCGGCTTCGGCTTCACTTCCACCGACACGACCAGTGACCTCAATGGAACATTCACCTCACTGGATCAGAAGGTAGCAGGCGCGGGCACCACGAACAAATCGACCATCGGCAGCGTCACGCTGCCTTCACCAAACGTACCGGAAGGCTCTTCCTTCCTCATGCTCCTGCCGGCGCTTCTGCCGATGGGCGCATACCTTCGCCGCCGCTCTTCCAAATAAGAACGCGCGTCTCAAGGGAAAGTGCGCGCTGAGCGCATCATAGGAAAAGAGGGCCGGTCAATAAAACCGTCCCTCTTTTCTTGCCGTTAGCATGCACCGAATGTAGGGCCGCCAACACATTTGCTATTGCTACGTGTTAGATGGCGACACGAGTCGAGTTCCCTGTGCCCATAGGCAGCCTTTCCATCGCGGAGGGAACGTATTTCACCAGCCAGGAATAACGTACATGGAGAACAGCATCTATTTCGATGGGCGGCACTACGATGCGTTGTGGCCCGGCCTCCATCGGCAAAACGAACTCGACTTTTATCTACGGCGTATTCAAGAGTTCGGCGGGCCGGTGCTCGAATTGGGCTGCGGCACGGGCCAACTCACCATTCGGCTCGCACAAGCAGGCGTAAACGTGACAGGGCTGGATCTGTCCGAGCCGATGCTGACACACGCCAGACGGAAAGCTTCCGCACAAAAGGTCGACATAGTATGGGTACGCGCGGATTGTCGCGATTTTGTTCTCAATCAGCAATTCGGCTTCAGCTTCTTTCCCGCGAATGCTCTGCTGCATCTCCTTCATTGGCGCGATCTGCAAGCCTGCCTGACACAGGTTAAGAAACACCTAAAGCCGGGAGGAGCCTTTGCGTTTGAAATTTTCAACCCTGCTCTTCCGATGCTGATGCGCGATCCAAATTCCACCTATCACGTCGGAGTATATCCGGACCCGGATGGCCACAATTCCGTGACGATCACTGAAAACAATACCTATGATGCCGCCAGCCAGATCAACCATATCCATTGGACCTATCATAGAGACGGACAATCCGAGCAGGCGCAGGCGGACTTAAACCTGCGCATGTACTATCCCCAGGAGATTGACGCCCTGCTCCACTACAACGGCTTCGATTTGCGTGCCAAATACGGCGACTATGATGAAACCCCGTTCAAGGGTGATTCGTCCAGACAGTTGATCGTCTGTACGCCGAATTAGTCGACCGCTCCAAGAACGAGGTAGAAAAGACCTACTACCCGCTTATCCGTATGCGCCGGAGGGAAGAAAGCCGAGCAGGCGCTTCAGGCGTGGGGTCGCGTTTTCGTAACAATGCGCCGGCATCTGATAATTCATAAACGGGAAATATTTGTGCCCTACCAGGCGGCGGGCATAGCTTACCTGAGTCATGTAGCGCACGCGCTCAGTCTGGTTCGGGCCGCCACGGTGCCACACCTGGTTATTGAACATCACCACGGACCCGGCATCACCTACGCAGGAGACGACCTTGTCTGCCCAGCGCGTGCCCTCCATCACGGGAGGAGAGCTCGCGCCAAAGAGATGAGAGCCGGGGACCACCTCGGTCGGCCCATACCTCGGCTCAGGAACGTCGGTGAGGTAGTAGTTCGCCGTGAAGAGCAGGACGGGAAGACGCACATTCGTCGGCGGCTCCCCTTCAGTGACCAGATAATGCGGTGCATCGTCCTGATGCCAGGTTGCGATGCCCTTCCCGGGCTGCACGCGAAATGAATTGTTATGGATCACATGGCAATCCGGAGCGACCAGCGCCTCGGCAAAGCTGACGATCGGCTCAAGATCGAATAGGCTCAGGTTGGCGTCGCTGCGCTCGAACATACGGGTGTGCAGCTCGATAATGTCGGCCTCGTTGCCCTGTCGCCCCATCAGCGCGGTGTCCAGGTCGGCGCGTAAGGTAGCCGTCAAGTGCGGTGGCAATACATCGTTGATCACGAGATAACCATCTCGGTGAAACGTCTCGACCCACTCCCGAATCTGCTGTGCCGACGCCTTTTGACCGGCCAGATACGTCTTCGTTTCCATGCACTCGCCTCCACAAAGTGTTCTGTCGCGTGTTGCCGCTTATTCACTCTGTTGCTTGATCGACGCATCGATGGACGCGTTCGAATCCAACGTAAAGTCGACCGCCCACCGCGATCGTTCTATACTTTTCACCCCATGGGGTCACATGACCTGCGTAATCCATCGGAGGCGATTTCTTTCCTCGCCATACTGCTTTATCCCTAATCGAGTAGGCGGAGCCATCACTGACCCCGCCTCTCACACCACCGTACGTGCGGGTCCGCATACGGCGGTTCACCAAGCGTTACGAACTCGCTTGTAACGATCTATCAGAGACATCAGCCCGTGAGATTGCCAATAAGC
>JBBQPO010000438.1:0-2875 GCA_038217285.1 Chthonomonadales bacterium | reverse complement strand
GCTGCCCCACGACCTCTCCCTGCTGAGGGCCAACGCGGATCAGTACAAGCATGACTTCGCCGATGTCAAGGGCCACTCCACCGTGAAGCGGGCGCTGGAAGTGGCGGCGGCAGGCGGCCACAATGTGATCCTGATCGGCCCACCCGGCAGTGGCAAGACCATGATGGCGCGGCGTCTGCCCTCGATCCTGCCGCCCATGGAGATGGACGAAGCACTGGAGGCCACCAAGTTGTACAGTGTGGCAGGCATGCTGTCGGCGGAGTCCTCGCTCGTCAGTTCCCGGCCTTTCCGCTCGCCCCACCATACCGTCTCGACTGCCGCCCTCGTCGGAGGCGGCACGATCCCCCGCCCCGGCGAGGTGAGCCTCTCCCACCATGGTGTGCTGTTCCTCGACGAACTGCCCGAGTTCAATCGCGACGCCCTGGAGGTGCTGCGCCAGCCCCTCGAAGACGGTGTCGTCAGCGTCTCCCGTGTCAGCGCCTCCTATATCTACCCGGCCGATTTCTGTCTTGTCGCCGCCATGAACCCCTGCCCTTGCGGCTACTACGGCGATGTCTACCGCCAGTGCTCCTGCAACAACACCCAGGTGCAGAAGTACCAGAAACGCATCTCCGGCCCTCTTTTAGACCGCATCGACCTGCATATAGAAGTGCCGCGCCTCTCGGAGGAGGAGTTGTTGCAGTCGCGGGGAGGCGAGAGTTCCGCCACTATCCGCGAACGGGTTTGCCGTGCCCGCGCGCTCCAGACCGCCCGCTTCGCCCGCCCGCTTCCTGTCGTCGATCCGCCCTCCGATCCCAATACGCCTCCGCATCCCGCCGACCAGATGGCCGCGAGCGCACCGAAGTCCGGTCGGAAGGTCTACTGCAACGCGCAGATGGGTCCTCAGGAGATCCGCGCCTGGTGCGCCCCCTCCGATCCCGTCAAGGCGCTGCTTCGCGCCGCGATCCAGCAGCTCAGCCTCTCGGCCCGTGCCTACGACCGTCTGCTCAAAGTCGCCCGCACCATCGCCGATCTCGGCGGCGTGGACGATATTCAGGTCGCCCATGTCGCAGAAGCCATCCAGTACCGCTCCCTCGACCGCAAATTCTGGGGAATGTGAGGCGGTGAATAAGGGAACGAAGAAAGCGGCCGAAAATCTCAAGGAGTACTTATCCGATCTTAACACACGCTTACCGCGCCTGATTTTAGGGACGTGGTATAATGCGGACGAAGACATAACCTATCTTGATGTCGCGGTTGTATTCCCTCAGCGCCAGGAAGCCGTTTTGCTAGCCATAACGTATAATCAAATAGCTCTGTACGATCTGGCGGGCGAAACCGAAGTCTCCCTTGACGGAACCGGAGAAGAACGATCCGATATGCCGCCGGAAAATCAGCGTCTGCCGCCGCTGAGGCGAATGTGAGAGGAGGAATGAGCCATGACTGGTCGTGAGGAAGTGACGAGCAAAGTCAAGGTATTGGATATTATTTTCGACGATCCTGCTTACCTCCTGGTTGCCCAACATGCCGCCCGGGCGGATGGAAAGGTTCGAACTCTTACGCAGAAAATACGTGTACAGGATGCTGCCGTCTTGTCCCGCCTCGCTGCCACTGTGAATAAGGGCGATGACATCGAGGTAACAATCGTCACCGAGTGGTCAAAGAGCGGCTATTCGACCTCTCTCTTCGACTTCCGCGCCATGTCTTCCCACACTGAGGAAGAGATCTTGCTAATGACTATGACTGCTTGAACATCATGATCATTTGCGGCGGCAACAGCAGGAGATCCGCGCCTGCTGTACCCCTTCCGATCCCGTCTCTCTGATACAATAGTGCATTCTGAGAATAAAGTGATAGGCACGCGAGACAGAAAGGAAGGATGTCATGGCCATTCTGAGTCTGGAAGAGCTTTACGAACAGGTTATCAAGCCGTTGTCGGTAGAGGAACGATTGAAACTGATCGTGATGACCGCGCAAGAGCTATCCCAGTCCGAACCATCGACCGAAGCGCCGAAGCGCAGTATTATGGATCTGCATGGGCTTGGGAAGGAGCTTTGGCAGGGTATCGACGCGCAGAAATTCGTCGATGAGCTTCGCGGCGAGTGGGATCACCGTCCGTGATTAAGTTGGATAAAGCTCTTTCCGGCGTCACACGGCTCGGATTCGATACGGCTCCGATCATCTATTTCGTCGAAGCGAATCCGAGGTACGATGCGGTTGTAACAGAGATCTTTCAGCGTGTAGACAAAGGCGCCGTGCAGGGGGTCACTTCGGTAATCTCCTTACTGGAGGTGATTGTTATGCCGATTCGTTACGGCAATAGCGTCCTGCGTCAGCAATATACAGATCTCTTGTTGCAGAGCGCCCATCTTGAAACCCGCCCTATAACTGCCGAAGCCGCTCAGTACGCTGCGGATCTACGTGCCCGCTACAATCTTCGCACTCCGGATGCGCTCCAGGTCGCTGTCGCTATCGTGGACGGCTGCCAGGCGTTCCTGACAAATGACATAGCGCTCAAGCGCATTTCGGAGGTATCTGTCCTGGTCATGGACGAGTTGGAACTGTAACAACCTGTCCAACAGTTCCGTCTCTCCGCCCGTGCCTACGACCGCCTGCTCAAAGTCGCCCGCACCATCGCCGACCTTGGCGGCGTGGACGACATCCAGGTCGCCCATGTCGCCGAAGCCATCCAGTATCGCTCCCTCGACCGCAAGTTCTGGGGTCAGTAGCGCCTTCCGGTAATATCGGATATAATGGGTTACTACACAGGCATATTTGCCCCTACAGGCAGGGTCGGGCCGAAGATTTCGCTACCTATAGTGTCTGCCGATCAATTTAAAAACCGATCGCAGGATTTTTCGACTGACGGCGTTGTCTGATTTCTAGCGGTAGTCGC
>JBBQPO010000437.1:0-2939 GCA_038217285.1 Chthonomonadales bacterium | reverse complement strand
GAGACATGCGACACGGCATGCACCTGTTCGACGCCGCGCCGGTAGGTTTTGGACAGGTCGTAGGCGACTACCGCAGGGTCTGGCCGCGTCGGTTCGTCGCGTAGTTTCGAGGGATCGGTTGTATTCATTTTCCGGTTCGCGCTCATAAAAAATCGTTCGTTCTAGCCGCGTATCGCCTGCATGGGAGAGAGTCGCCCGGCGCGCCACGCCGGCAGCAGCCCGGAAAGGCTGCCCAGAATCAGGGTGGCCACTATGCAGAAGAGGATGACCGAAAGCTCAGGTCGAACCAGCGTATCACGTGGGGAAAAGGGAAGTCGCCCCCGCAGCCACGTCTCCACCCCACCCGCGCCCGCGATCGCCAGCAACACGCCCGTGACGCCACCGAGCAGACACAGCAGCATGGTCTCCGCCCAGATGATCCAAAACACATCGCCGCGCGATGCGCCGACCGCCCGCAGCACGCCGATCTCCCGCGTGCGTTCCGTGACCGCCATCAGGATGGTATTGCTGACTCCCGCGCCCGCCGCAAGCAATGCAACAAGCGCCACGCAGCCAAGCAGAAGGCGCGTGCTCTGCACCAGATTTTCGATCGTATGGAACAGATGCGCCAGCGGCACCACGTTCATATCCAGCCCCGCGTCACAGCTGCGCAACGCGGTGACGACCGTTGCCATCGACTCCGGGTCGTCCAGCCGCACGAGAATATGAGTCAACTCATTCGGCCGCTGAAATATACGCTGCGCATCACGGAGAGGAACGTAGATGAAGAGGTCGTCCGCGCCCTCCGTCGGGGCAAGGATACCCGCGACCGTGCCGGTGCGTCCCTTCAGCCCCGGCAAAACCACGCGCTGCCCCGGCTCCCACTTGCCTGTCTTCGCCACTTCGGACCCTGCCAACAACTCGCCCGGCGCGGACGGGAAATGCCCTTGGATGCGCCAGGTTCGCTTTACCTGCTGAATATCGGCCGCCACGCCGCAATAGACGTTCTGAACGCCTGTCGCGCCGCTGTATACTGCGGACATAAAGACGGGAGCGGCGACCGCTACATGCGGGGTCGCGCGCACCGTGTCCAGATAGGCGCTCTTGAGATAACAGGGCCAACTCGCGCCATGGAGAGCGATGGAAGCAGCATCGTACGGACAGCCTTTAGGCACGACGAGAAGATGCGCGCCCAGTCGATCCAGTTCGGACTTGAGGCCCGCCTGATAGCCGCGCTGGAAGGAGACCAGGCAGAAGAGCGCCCCCACCGCCACGGCGACCCCACTCAGGGTCACGAACGTGCGCAGGCGACGCCGCAGGAGATTTAGCACCACGAGGCGCGGAAGCGAAATCATCGAGGAGTCACTCCAATCTCAACGCTTCGGAAGGGCGAAGTCGACTTGCCTGCCATGCGGGGTAACAGCCTGCGAGCAGACCCATGATCGCCATGAGCCCCAGGCAGTACCAGGCGACATCGCTCGTGAGAGAAGGCAGACCGGCCGAGGGAGCAAGCGGCAGGAAAGGACGCACCATGCGTTCCATCAACCCGCCGAAGATCACCGCCAGCAGCAGACCCAGCAGCCCGCCGAGCAACGAAAGGGTACCGGCCTCGATCGCCATCAGCCGAAACGCGCCCATCCGCGAAAGGCCGACCGCGCGCATCACCCCGATCTCCCGCGTGCGCTCGAGCACGGCCGCCATCATCACATTGAAGATGCTGAGCGCGCTGATGGCCACCGCGACCACCGCGATTGCAAGCACCAGCGTTCGGGCCGAACCGACGAGGTTGAGGAACGTTCCCATCATCTCCGTCAGGGTGACCACCTGCGCGCCCGGTATCTGTTGCAGCCGCTCCGAAGCATCGGTGACGAGGGCGGGCTCCTTCAGTCGGATCGCCACGGCGGTGAGACGGTCAGGCTGGTGGAACATCGCCTGCGCGGTGGCGAGAGGAACGAAAAACAGGCTGTCATCACTCGTGCCGCTTCGCTCCAGTACGCCGCAGACCGTAAATTCTTTCCCTGTTTCCGGGCTGTAGAAGCGGTCGCCCGGCTTGCGCAGCTCTGTAGCGGCCGCCTCCGCGCCGAGAATGACGCTGTCGGGCGAGGGGAACCAGACGGAGCCTTCCGTCATTTTCCACCAGGGTTTCAGCGCACGGCTCGCCTCGTCCAACCCCACCCAGAGATCCGTGCGGCCCTCGGCCAGACGGGGCACCGCTGCGGCATACATGGGAGCGGCCACGGCGACAGCCGGGTCCTTGCGGGCGATCGTCAGGGCGGCCTGCGGGAGCGTCACATCCAGCGCTTTGCCCTTCAGCACGCTGGCGGCGGCATCGTACGGGCAGCCAAGGGGGACCAGCATCAGTTGCATGCCCATCCGGTCGAGTTCCCCGTGCAGACTGCGCTGATAGCCCTCACCGAAGGAGAGGAGGCAAGCCAGCACCGCAACCGACACCGCCAGGCCGGCAAGAGCAAGGCAAGTGCGCAGGGGTCGTCGCATCAAGTTTTTTAAAGCCAGCAACAGCATGGTTCAACTCTTGCGAAAAAGTGCAAAATCGGTTTCGATAACCAGCGTCCGAATGGCTCGTGCAACCGTTGCCGCCGCAGGAAGGGCGGCGGCTGGCACGGAAGGCACATCGTTTCCGACTCGCATGGGAGATTCGGACGATTTTCCGTGAAATCCGTCCAGCCATTTTCGTGACGTGATCACTGCGGCGATCTTATCCGGCTCGCGCAGTCGCTGTACTCTCGCTCCCGCGATCCGGCCGTCTGTTCCAAGGCCCACCACCACTTCCAACGCGCCATGCGGCCCCGCTACCCGCTGCACCACGATAGCGCCACGTGCGCGCGTTCCCTGCACCACTTGATGAATATAAAGCGAAGTATTCATCAAGTTTGCATCTGGACCCAGAAGACGCATGATCCTCAGGCGGTCATGGCTGAAGGCAAGGAACTGCGTATGGT
>JBBQPO010000436.1:0-3041 GCA_038217285.1 Chthonomonadales bacterium | reverse complement strand
GCTTCTCTGCTGTGCGCATCACGTCAAATCTGTCTCCGGAAAAATGGGGAAGCGAGTGAACCACTATTTCGCCAAATCTCCAGAACTTTCCTGCCGTTCGGGTACGGCGCCGGGTATGCCACCCTGCGATACTCATGTCATCAAACCGATAGGAGACTTTCTTATGTCCATTCAACTCAACGATGTCGCCCCCGACTTTACCCAGGATTCCACCAAGGGTCCCTTTCACTTTTATGATTGGGCTGGAGACAGCTGGGTCGTCCTATTTTCGCATCCGAAGGACTTCACCCCCGTCTGCACCACTGAACTCGGCAAGGTCGCGAAACTCAAACCAGAGTTCGACAAGCGCAACGTCAAGGTCGCCGGCCTTAGCGTCGATCCGCTTCAGGATCATGAGCGATGGTCGCACGACATTGCCGAGACTCAGGGCGTGGAACTGAACTTCCCGTTGATCGCCGATGCCGACCGGAAGGTCGCTGCCCTCTACGGCATGATTCACCCGAATGCCGACAACACCTTCACGGTTCGATCCGTGTTTGTCATCGGACCGGACAAGAAGGTAAAGCTTACCCTCACCTACCCGGCGAGCACCGGACGCAGTTTCGAGGAGATCCTGCGCGTGATCGACTCCCTTCAATTGACTGCCAAATATAAGGTCGCGACACCGGCGGACTGGAAGCATGGCGAAGACGTCATCATCGTCCCGGCCGTTTCCAATGAAGATGCAGCCCAAATGTTCGACAAAGGCTTCACTCAGATCAAGCCCTATCTGCGCACGACGCCGCAGCCTAACCTGTAGTTGATTAATTGATACGTTCCAGGAGGAAAACGATGAAACTGAACGTGCTTGTGCTGGGAGCGGGCTTCGGCGGCCTTGAACTGACCACGATTCCGTCCGAGAAGTTTGGCGAACGCCTCGACCTCACGCTGATCGACAAGAGCGACACGTTCGTTTTCGGCTTTTCGAAGCTCGACATCCTGTTCGGGCGCGAAAAGCCGCCTGCGGTGCGCCACTCCTACTGCGATATCGTGAAGCCCGGCGTGCGCTTTCGCCGGGCCGCCATTCTCGCGATCGATCCGGAAACCCGGCGCGTCACGACCAGCGCCGGGATCTATCAAGCGGACATCCTGGTCGTGGCACTGGGCGCCGACTACGATCTGGACGCGACGCCAGGCCTCGCCGAGGGCGGCAACGAGTTCTATACGGTAGCCGGCGCGACGCGGGCGAGGGATGTGCTTCCCACGTTCACGCAAGGCCACGCCGTGATCGGAGTGTCCTCCTGGCCGTTCAAATGCCCTGCCGCTCCGAGCGAGACTGCCCTGATGCTGCACGACTTTCTGACGACCCGTGGGGTGCGTGACGCGTGCCATATCAGCCTCGTGATGCCTCTCAGCGCCCCTGTGCCTCCGGCGCCTTCGACTTCAAAGGCGCTCCTGACGGCCTTCGCGGAGCGCGGAATTCAGTTCCTTCCGAAACGGGAGGTGCGGTCGCTCCATCCGAGTCGTAAGGTCGTCGTTCTGGACGATGGAAGTGAGAGGCCGTACGATCTTTATCTGGGCATCCCGACGCATTGCGCTCCTAGAGTCGTAATGGAAAGCGGCCTGACGGAGGATGGCTGGATCACCGTCAGCCCGGAAAACCTCCGAACGCGCTTTCCCGGCGTCTATGCGATCGGCGATGTGACGCGGGTCGGAGTGCCGAAGGTGGGAGTATTCGCCGAAGGGATGGCGCGGGTCGCGGCGGCATCGATCATCGCGGACATAGAGAACGGCCCACAGCCATCCCCCTTCCAGGGCATAGCAACGTGCTACATCGAGTTCGGAGCGGGCCGCGTAGGGCGTGTAGACATGGACTTTCTCTCAGGCTCTGCGCCAGTCGGGACTTTCCAGGAGCCCTCGCCCGAACTGGTCGCCGAAAAGCAGCATTTCGGCTCCAGCCGCCGCACCCGTTGGTTCGGAAGTTGAGTTTTGCCGGAATGCACTGCGGTCTTTGCTGCGGCCCAACTGTGGGATAGCAGGACGCAAACATCGAAAGTTTCACTTTCGATGTTTGCGTCTTTCGTGTTCTAATCGGCTGATGTGAGGTGCATCTTCTGACGGCGGAATGCAGCTATTATCCTCTTCAAAGCGTTGCAACGATGCTAAAAAACTCTGAACGCCAGCGTCCCATGCTTCTTTTACACCTTCAAGCGTATACCCTAAAAGGTCGAGACGGTCTATCAAACAGCGAGCCGTACTTACGTATTCAAAGCATGGCATTTCGTTGAGACGCTTCTCACCTTCTGCGTAAATCCACTGTTCAGCCCAATTTGCGTGTGGAACACGTGTTGCACCATCTTCTGTAAAAAGGATAGCGGCGAAGCCGCCAATACAGTTTTTTCAGCCAATGATGAATAGCGAACATTGGAAACGATTGGAGAGAGATTCGACCGCCAGGGCGAAACTCCTGCATTCCTGGAGGCTTGCTCAGATGGAACTTACCTCACGCGCGTCCATACGAATCCGAAACATCATAACAGCCACGATTCCATTCCGGTTACGATTGACCAATCAAATTGCGTCCACGCCAGGTCTTGACCTGAAGACATCGGTTTTTGGGTACAATCAGGCATATATGCCGCAAGCAACGGAAGTCGCCCCGAAGCAGTAATCTTCGACTATCATTAGCTAACATCAGGTCTCCAAGCTCGTTGTACTCGCCTGCCGCGAACTCAATATCTGAGACGACTGAATCACGGAACGCCTGGAGGATCTCTCTATTCGAAGCCTCCGGAAGGCGCTGCGTTGGGACGAGAAGGTCTTTGGCCTAAACTCCTCAGGAATGCCCCGGTCGCCGCATCATACAGATCGGCGATCTCGGAACCATCGACCGTCGCCAGATATTTTCCGTTCGGAGAAAAGGCAATGGTGGAACCGCCCGACACCGCCAGGGAAAATCGCTCAATCACATGTCCCGTACGTGTTTCCAAGACAAACGCACGTTCGTGTAGAGGCGGACCAACGGTGTATGCCAGCTCCATGCCATCCGGCGAGAATGAAAT
>JBBQPO010000435.1:0-3087 GCA_038217285.1 Chthonomonadales bacterium | reverse complement strand
CGCGCTGCACGATGTTTGTCTGTGCGCCGAACACTCCCTGCGCCATCTTTCTGCCTCGATCTTTCTTGCCACATGCTATGTTAAGCCGGACCCCATTATCTCACAGTGAACGACATTCGCCGGGTCCGAAGGGGAATGGGGAACGTTATTTCCCGGTTTGAAATGAATTGCCCGTTCGCCAATCAGAGACAAAAAGGGCGGGCGCGGCTGGAACGAACGTTTTCGTACGGCAAACGTTCGTTCCATTCCATCGCACCGCCCCGGAGAGACCCTATTCCAGGGTGAGTTGAGTCAGGATCTGCTGCTTCCCGCGGCGTACGACCACGGAAACCATCGATCCGTCTTTCAGGCTGCTGGCGGCGGCGCTGAGCTCGCTTGCATTCCCAATCTGCTTCGCATTTAAGCGCATTATCACATCACCGGCCTGCAGACCCGCATCGGCTGCCGGGCTGCCGGGAGCGACCTGGACAATCACCGCGCCGGAGGACAGTCCCGCCGGGAGATTGAGCTGCTTTCGAACGTCGGGGTCGGTCGCATTCGCGACGGAAACGCCAAGCTTGCCGCTGGTGGCAGGCTGACTGGGCACATCATTCTGCGCTACCGTCTGCTCAGGGGCGGCGCCGATGGTTACATGGAGCGTCTGCTCGGCGCCATTGCGTCGAACGACGACGGGAACGGTGTCGCCGGGTTTCGTCTGCGCGACCATGTCCCGCAGGCTGGCGTCGTCGGTGATCGCCTTGCCGTCGAAACGGCGGATCACGTCCTCCACCTGGAAGCCCGCCTTCGAGGCCGGGGTGCCGTCCTCGACCGAGGTCACCAGCGCGCCGTCCTTAACGCCGTATCGCTGCTGTTCGTCGTAGGCCAGCGTCTTGGGAGCCAGTCCGAGAAAACCGCGGGTTACACTGCCCTTGGTGATCAACTGGTCCATGATATAGCGGGCGGTGTTCGCGGGGATCGCGAAGCCGATGCCGACGTTGCCGCCGCTCGGGGACTCGATGGCGACATTGATGCCCACCACACGTCCATAGATATCGACCAGCGGGCCGCCGGAGTTTCCGGGGTTGATGCTGGCGTCGGTCTGCATCAGACTGGAGTAGAAGCGGCCATCCGAGCCCTGGCCGATGGCCTGCTCACGATGGAGCGCCGAGACAACACCCACGGTCATCGTATCGTTCAGACCAAATGGACTGCCGAACGCGATCGCCCACTGTCCGATCTTCGCTTTATCGGAATCGCCGAGGTCCGCGGCAGGCAGGTTGTTGGCGTCGATCTTAATCAGCGCAAGGTCGCTCCGGAAATCACGCTTGACCTTGCCGACAAACTCGCGTCCGTCCTGCAATCGCACCGTCACGCGATCCGAGCCGGCGACCACATGGTCGTTCGTCAGGATATAGCCGTCACCGCGCACGATGACTCCGGATCCACTGGCATACGCGTGGTGGGGAGTTTGCGGCATCGTCCTGAACTGCTGGCCGGGGCCACCACCCTGACCGGGAAAGCCGGGGAAACTAAAGCCGAACGGGCTGGTGTCGCCTTCATCCGCGCCCGGACGCAACGTCGGGTTGGTTTCCGTCTGCCGGCTCTTGATAAAGACCACGGAAGGCCGCAATCTATCTGCCACCTGTTCGAAGGCCGACTGAATGTTAAGGGCCTGCACCGGCGGCTGAAGCGGGGGATTATTAGGTTGTTGCACCGCCTGGCCGCGCAACCCCATGGTTGCGATCGCGCCGAGGGCGATAGCGGCGGGCACAACGCCCACGCGTCGTACACGATTTTGCCATTGCATAGACTGCATGTTACTCTCTCCTCTGGGATCGACTAAGGCTGTAAGGGCCTGATTTTGCTCTTGGAGCTTGCCACAGGGCTCGCCATTTCGATAGGTCGCCCTGGCAGGCCGGAAAAGGTTCTATCTTTTAATACGCGAAGGGAATCGGGTTGTGTTTCCAGGGAGTGAAAAATCAGCAGGAATTTTCATGGAGAGGGTAAAAAAGACGCCAGCGTCATTCCCTCTTGAGAGGGAAGACGCCGACAGGAGGAGAGGGAAGTGCGTTCGATGGGAGTATTATTTTGCGCCGAGGAGCTCGACCTCAAAGATCAGTGTCGCGTCCGGGGGGATTTTAGGAGGCGATCCGCTCGGACCGTAGCCTAGATCCGAGGGAATTATCAACCTGCGTTTTCCGCCGATGTGCATCGACTGGATGCCTTCGTCCCATCCGGCGATGACCTGATGCGCTCCGAGTGAGAATTCGAAGGGTTGACCGCGATCCACGGAGCTATCGAACTTAGTTCCGTCTTCCAGTGTACCGGTATAGTGTACCGTCACCGTCTGACCGACCTGCGGCAATGGCCCTTTTCCAACGACCTCATCCACGTATTTCAGTCCGGTCGACGTGGTGACGGCATTCTTATCACTCGCTGTGGACCTCTTAGCCACAGTGGGTGTTCCAGGTCCGCTTCCTGGCCCGCCCAGAGTGTTCTGTTCCCGCATGACCAGGAAGATTCCCAGGGCCAGCACGACCGCGCAGACCGCGATAACATATTTAGATTGAATCAAAAATGTATCTCCTTTCCGGCCGCGCATCGTGGCGGCCCATACTTTCCATACGTATTGTTTCGCGACTGGGAATAAGCATTCCTCCCGGTTTCACAACATGTAGGGTCATTCCGTTCGCTGTCGGCATAGACAACATCGGCATGGGATTACATGCAGTTCGGCTCAGACCGATAGAAGACGCCACATTCATGTGTGCGGAGTAGTCACGAGAGCGATCGGAGCATTCTACCCGGTTGACAACCCGGCGGAAATACCCTATAATAGAGGCGTTCAAAGGAAGACAAGGTGCCTCTGTGGCGCAGTGGTAGCGCAACTGTCTTGTAAACAGTAGGTCATCGGTTCAAATCCGATCGGAGGCTATAACCAGTTAACGTTCCTTGTTGACAATTACTGCCCCGAATCCTAACCAGGTTCGAGGCAGTATTGCCGGAAGGACACAGGATAGGAAAGCTTCGCCTACATCCCCCCGAAAGCTCCTGAAGAGTTTTTGCTCTCCCTCCGTGCCAGCCGTGCCCCTAAGACCGTGTTGTACT
>JBBQPO010000434.1:0-3164 GCA_038217285.1 Chthonomonadales bacterium | reverse complement strand
AACGGATTAGAACTTGTGGCAGCGTTGGTACGAACGGATTTAGCAGGCGAAATCGAATGCGGCAGCCGAGGAGAAGGGGGCGGGCGCGTTCTCCTCCGGTTCCCTATTAAACAGATTTAACTCCGTCGATGTCGCCTGCTGGGAAAGTGCCTACCCAGAGTTTTATGGCATCTGTGTCGTTTCCGACCGTTCCCGTCAGTCGGCCCATTCGTCCAGAGAAGCGAATGTGCCCGAACAGCGGTTCACCAAGAGAAGGATCACCGAGCAGTTTATTTGTGCCATTGGCCCTCTTCGGGAAGGTTCCGAAGGGCTTCCGGCAAAACCCGGACGTCGGCCTGCGTCTGGAGGATGCGGGCAATCTCTTCCTCCGTAGATCCCTTATCGCCAAGCGCCCTGATCTCATCCGAGAGCATTCTGACGAGCGCGTTTTCGTCGAACCTCACCCAATCCGGCGGCGCTGCGGAGTACTGAGCGCGCGCGCAGGGCCAGCTCGAGACTATAGCCTTCCTTTCAGCTTCTCTGCCCCGGCTCGCTTGCCGGGCCACCTGTGACAATACGTCCGGGATGCAAGCCGGCGTTCTACTTCATGCGCTCTCATTTCGAGCCGATTCGCAGTTGTGCGTAGGCGTTAAGAGCGCGTTCGCGGGCAAACCGGTGGTCCACAATGGGAAGTGGATAGGCAGCGCCGCGCTGGATCCCGGCGTCTGCTAAAACACTTTGCGGCGCGTCCCAAGGACGATGTATCCATTCTGTAGGAAGGCGCCTCAGCTCCGGAACCCATTTTCGGATATAGTCTCCCCGAGCGTCGAACCGTTCGCTCTGCTTCACCGGATTGAAGATGCGGAAGTAGGGTGCGGCATCCGCGCCGCACCCGGCCATCCACTGCCAGCCCAGCGTATTGTTGGCGAGGTCGGCATCCACCAGCGTATCCCAGAACCAGCGCGCTCCGGACTGCCAGGAGATCAAGAGGTCTTTGACCAGAAACGAGGCTGACACCATTCGCACTCGATTGTGCATCCAACCCGTCGCCCACAACTCGCGCATCCCGGCATCCACCAATGGATAACCGGTGCGTCCCTGCTGCCATGCGGTCAGCGCCTCTGCATCCGGCTGCCAGGGAAAGGAGGCAAACTCTGGACGCAGCGGATGGTCCGGGGTGTGCGGGAAATGATGCAGCAGATGGTACGCGAACTCCCGCCAGCCGAGCTGGCGCAGAAAGCTCGCTCCCGCGGCAGCCACGGCAGGACTCCGGCTCTCGGCAGAACGGGCTTGCACCGCACTCCAGATCTGCCAGGGGCCGATTTCACCGAAATGAAGATGCGGGGAGAGACGCGAAACTCCGCGGATTCCGAGAAAGTCTCGATCTTCGGGGTAGGCCGTCATCGCTCCATCCACAAACTCCTGCAGTGCTGCCGCCGTTCCCTCCTCACCCGGCTGCCAGGTGCGGCACAGTCCGACTGTCCGGTCGATGCGCGGCAGAAGTTCCAGATCCTCCACGGTAAGGCTTGCGGGCCAGACGGCGGGGCTGGGGATTTCGGGCGGTTCCACAGTGCCAGCTCTTGGTTCCGCCGTCTTCAGGCAGGTTTTCCAGAACGGGGTGAACACCCGAAACGGCATTCCGGCAGCGTTGTGGATCTGCGAGGGCTCAAACAGCAACGACGCGTTGTAGGTGTTCCCCCGCACGCCCTCCTCTCTCAGAGATCGGAGGAGGAGCGCATCACGCGTAGCAGCGGCCGGTTCGTAACGGCGGTTCCAATAAACGGCCGTGGCCCTGGTGCTGGTGATCAGGTCGCGAAGGGACGGCAGGGCGGGACCTTGGCGGAGAATGAGCCGGGAACCCAGCGCGCGCAGACCTCGTTCCAGGCTCTTCAGCGAGTGGTGCAGCCACCAGCACGATGCAGTGCCTGGAGGCCAGTCGCCCTCCTCCTCGGGTGCCCAGAGGAACACTGGGAGTACTGGTCCGCCGCTATCAAGCGCCGCCTGCAGAGCCGGATTCTCCTGAAGTCGCAGGTCGTTTTGAAACCAGACGATCGTTGGATGGGGCATTGTGGTGTGCTTTATCAAAAGGAGAGGCTGTACGAGATTGAATCGCCTCCAGTGCCGCGCGCATGCCGCGCAGGTCCCCTGGAACCAGAGCGCCGATCGCGGTCAGGACATCCCGATATGCGTTCGTATCGCGTCCGCCGACGAGAATGGCAACATCGCTGCCAAGACACCGGCGGAGGGCAAGCAACTCATCGGACAGATGCAGATCGTCCGGGGGATACACGATACTGAGTGCGACTGCCTGTGCGCCAGCCCGATGCACCGCTCCGGCAATCTCCTCGGCAGGCAGGTTCGGTCCGAGGTAGAGGACGCGCCACCCCTGCATGGCCGCCGTCACCGCCGCGAGAAGCGCCCCGAACTCATGGTGCTGACCGGTGGGTGTCGTGACGACGAGATGAGGCGCGGGTCTGGGCGGTTGAATGGAGCCGAAGGTGCGCATCAGATGGGTGCGCAGGACAATGGATGCCATATGCTCGTCGGCGATCCGTACATTCCCTTCTCGCCAGCCTGCACCCAATTGCTCCAGCAGGGGAACCATGACCCGGTCAATCATGGCCGCAGTGCTGAGGCTGGAGGCTGCTCGGGCGAAGCAGTGTTCGAGCGCTTCGGTGTCGAGACGCTCGATAGCGAGCAGACACTCATTGAGGAGAGGGCCGAACTCTGTTGACGTGGCTGTCTCCTCTGCCGCAACGGCCGATGCGGTTAACTCGACACTAAGACCCCGTAACTCCTCCAGGCGCAATCCAGCGATCTGACCGATTCTGTGACCTGAGTCAACGGCTTTCCGAAGCAGGAGAAGTTTTTCGATCTCTCCCTCTGTATAGAGCCTCCGGTTGGAAGGCGATCTTTCCGGCGTCAGGGCGGCATAGCGCCGTTCCCAGGCCCGTATCACATGTGGGGTCAGTCCCGCCAGGAGAGCTGCCTTCTGTATGGTGACTTTTCTCATCGTTCTACACTATACACCATTGTCTAATGATTGTCAAACTAAACCGCTCCGGTAGACTGTTATGTCTAATTACAAGAGGATTAACCGGCTTGAAATATATCAAAAAGTATCTATGTCCAAATAAATAGTCAGCATATATTAGACAAAACATTGACATCGCCAGATTCTGATG
>JBBQPO010000433.1:0-3167 GCA_038217285.1 Chthonomonadales bacterium | reverse complement strand
GACTGTTCATCGAGCAATTCTTTCGGGTTCCAGGCTTGTGCAGGGCCAAGATTAGCCATTATTTCGGGTTCTAGGCTTCTGCGAGGGCAAAGAATTCTCCCTCTCAGAGAGAATGTTCGAAGTTTTCGCCCATTGCGGAGGTGGGTGAAACCGTTGTCGAACTCGCATGCTCATCCGGTTAACAGACGACGCTCAAAAAGCCCTGAAAAAGCGCTGTGCAACTAAGAGCTGAGAGAATTGCCAGGCGCAAATAGGCCCACCGTCGCCGGCCAGTCAAAAAACTAACTTCTCAAATCCGGCATGGCCCGACCATCGGGTCAACGCGCGCGCCGGGCGCGGCCGAATGCCACAAGAGGCCACGTACATTCGGCCACCCTGTAGGCTGATGAATGTGACCATCACTACCGACCTCGTGGAGGCTTTCCTCCAATGCCCGACCAAATGCTTCCTTCGTGCCCGCGCTGAAGTCGGAACGGGAAACGCCTACGCAGACTGGGTTCGAACAGAAAGCGATGTCTTCCGAACCGAAGGGATCAAACGCTTGGTGGCAGGGTGTGCACCCGACAAATGCGTTACCGGCAATGCAGAAGGCGGCAGATCGGCTCAATGGCAATTGGCCCTGGATTTCATTGCGCAAAGTGAAAATCTGCGATGTTCCTGCTCAAAGGAGGCTGCTTGACCGTCCGACCATGCTAGTTCTAGCCAGGACGCGACGGTGTGAACGTGAAACGACAAAGTCAGAAAAGTCACTATGCTCTGAGCGAGATCCTTATATACTTAAACCAATCTCTGCCCTAGGAGGTGCAATCTGCCGAGCCATGGCCCATCGGGAAGTGTCGTAGCTTCGCGCGGCTTTTCACGGCAACAATCTTCGGGAGAATCGGCCGATGGGAAGCCCAACGTCAATCCCGCGACGCCAGTCATTACGTTACCGAAGGGCGGCGGCGCGATTCGCGGGATTGGCGAAAAGTTTGCAGCCAACCCGGTCACCGGGGTTGGCTCAATGTCGGTGCCCATTGCCACGAGCGCGGGCCGCTCGGGCTTCGGCCCCCAACTCTCACTATCTTATGACTCCGGTGCCGGTAACGGTCCGTTCGGTTTCGGCTGGAACTTGTCTCTTCCGTCGATCACGCGCAAAACCGACAAAGGGCTTCCTCAGTATCACGACGCCATAGATTCGGATCTCTTTGTATTGTCGGGTGCTGAGGATCTGGTACCGATTCTCGTTCAGAATACCCATCAGAAATGGGAGAAAGAGAACTTACCTGAGCGCAGGGTGGGCACTGTGGCGTATCGAGTTGATCGGTACCGTCCTCGCATCGAGGGCCTCTTCTCCCGGATTGAGCGCTGGACGAACACGACCGATGCGACCGACGTGTTTTGGCGGTCCATTTCTAAGGGCAATGTCACCAGCTGGTACGGTAAGACGACTGACAGCCGTATTGCCAACCCCGGCGAACCGGGTCACATCTTTAGTTGGTTGATTTGTCAGAGCCATGATGACCAAGGAAATGTCGTCACGTACGGATACAAACCTGAAGACTCCAAGCGGATTTTCGAAGGCGGAGCTGGCAACAGCGTTGCCAAGTTCCACGAGCGCAACCGCACAGACGAATCCCGCTCAGCCCAGCGCTACCTCAAGCGCATCCGCTACGGAAATCGATCCCCCTATTTCCCGGCCTTGAAGGAAAATGCCCCCTGGCCGGAACCTACGGCTGCCCGGACTCTTGATGGCAGCAACGCCTGGCTTTTCGAGGTAGTGTTTGACTATGGCGAGCACGACACCCATGCGCCGACGCCCAACGATGTGGGCACTTGGCCTGCACGCCACGACCCGTTTTCGTCCTACCGCGCCGGCTTTGAGATGCGCAGCTACCGCATCTGTCAGCGCGTCCTGATGTTCCATCACTTTCCAGGCGAGGCCGACGTTGGGCGCGACTGCTTGGTTCGTTCTACCGATTTCACCTATTCCGACGAACTTGACCCCGCCGACGTTCGCAACCCGGTGTACACGTTTCTGCGTTCCGTGACGCAAACCGGCTATCGCCGCGCGAACGGCGGCTATAGTCAGCGCAGCCTTCCGCCCGTTGAATTCGAGTACACGCAGCCGATCGTCCAGGGCGCTGTGGAAGAAGTTGATCCGCAGAATATCGAGAATCTCCCCACGGGTCTCGACGCTAGTGCCTACCGGTGGACCGACCTGCATGGCGAAGGCATCCCCGGCATTCTCACTGAGCAGGCCGGTGCCTGGTTTTATAAACGCAACATCAGTCCGGTTCCTGAGAGACTGCCTGACGGTCGCGAGTTGGTCACCGCCAGATTTGCCACGCTCGAATCGGTTGCGCTCAAGCCCAATGCCGCCTTGAGTGGCGGTGCCGAATTCATGGATCTCGGCGGGGACGGGCAGCCCGACCTGGTGGTCTTCGACGGGAACGTAGCCGGCCTGTACGAGCACGACGACGCCGAAGGCTGGGAGCCTTTTCGCGCCTTTCCTTCACGCCTAAACCGTGACTTCCGTGATCCGAATCTTAGATTCATCGATCTGGACGGCGACGGCCATGCCGATCTCCTCATCACCGAAGACGAAGCGTTCGTCTGGCACGCCTCGCTGGCCGAAGACGGCTTTGGCCCTGCCCAGCGTGTTTCGCAGGCGCTCGATGACGAAAATGGCCCGCGCATCCTCTTCGCGGATGGCACGCAATCCATCTATCTCGCGGACCTCTCCGGCGACGGCCTGACTGACATCGTCCGCATCCGCAACGGCGAGATCTGCTATTGGCCCAACCTGGGCTATGGGCGCTTCGGCGCCAAGGTCGCCATGGACAACCCGCCCTGGATGGACGAGCCCGACCAATTCGACCACAGACGCGTCCGTCTGAGCGATATCGACGGCAGCGGCACAAGCGACATCATCTACCTCCACCGCGACGGCGTTCGGCTGTACTTCAACCAGTCCGGCAATTCCTGGAGCAAGGCGACCCAACTGAAGGTTTTTCCACAGATCGACGATGTCGTGAACATCGTGCCGATGGATTTGCTCGGCAACGGCACCGCCTGCCTTGTCTGGTCGTCGCCCCTGCCAGGCGATTCTGGGCGGCCCATGCGTTACGTGAGCCTAATGGGCGGACGAAAGCCTCACCTGCTGTTCAGGTCGATCAACAACCTCG
>JBBQPO010000432.1:0-3219 GCA_038217285.1 Chthonomonadales bacterium | reverse complement strand
TCCCTCAGGACATAGCGTATGCGCGCACGCTCTTCTCCTCTATCAAAAGCTCCTAATATCGCTGCTTGCAGCACAAAGTCAGCGAATGGTTTGTGATAGGCGGCTTCAACCGCCGATCATAAATCGTCTGTCACAATCCGCCGTTGGCAACTCAACCACTCTTTAAATTTCGCAAGGAGATTATAAAATAGGAATGCGTTCAATTTTCTTTCTGCTGGCACTCTCGCTTGCTTTTCTGGCGTCGGCACGGACCGATGGCAGCCCTTCGACAGGGGTTACGCTCAATGGCTTGCTCAATGAGATGGTCGACCGCGACGCTGTCGCCCGCTGGCCGGAGCCTGCATTCACGGTCCGCCAGGCCAGCAGTTACGACCGCAGCCGTATTTCGCCCGACAAGCCCGGCTGGTTCGCCAACAATGACAGCTCCAATTATTTGCGTACTGAGATGAACAAAGGCCGAAATGAGCGTGTCATGATGGACGCCGAGGGTCCCGGCGCGATCGTCCGTTTCTTTTTCACTAATTCCGGCCAGCGGAATGCCCGCATTCGAATCTACCTTGACGGATCCGACCAGGCGGCGATTGAATGGCCGACGTCGGATCTGCTGGACGGCGATTTGAAGGTGGGAGAGCCACTGCAATCGCGTCATCCCGCCCCGCTTAACCACGGCGGAGCGACATTGTACCTGCCGATTCCCTATGCCCGAAGCTGTAAGGTGACCCTTGAGGAACCCGATCCGGACCATGCGGGAAACCGTTACTATCATATCGACTATCGAACCTATGCCCGAGGCGCAACGGTAGAGACGTTCTCTCACTCCGCGCTCGAAGCGGCACGGCCTACGATCGACCGCGTCAATCGATTGCTGTCCGTCCCTCCCACCCCGCGCACGAGCGTAGTGCGCGGATTCGACCGTACTCTGGAGGCGGGAGAGGAAGCCTCGATCGACTTGCCTGCCGGCCCATCCGCAATACGTCAACTGGAATTGACCGTCGCGGCCGGCTTGTCGCCCGCCGCGCGTGAACAGGCGCTTCGCTCGGTGATATTTCGTGCCGCGTTCGATGACGAAAAGGAGGCAATCTGGTGTCCCGTTGGCGACTTCATCGGCAGCGGCGCCGGTGGACGCCCTCTTGCAAGCTGGCAGCGCACCGTCGACGATCGCGGCACCGCCGTCTCACGCTGGACGATGCCATACCAAAACCACGCACGCCTGACGTTGCAGAATCTGGGAAGCTTTGCTGTCAAAGTAAAACTGACCGCTCGTATCGGGACCTGGAACTGGGATGATCGCTCCCTGCATTTCCATTGTAACTGGCATCAGGAGACACACATTCCTGCTCGGCCGTTTCGAGACTGGAATTTCGTGACCGTGACGGGGCGCGGCGTGCTGGTTGGCGACGTCATGTCCGTCTACAATCCGTTACGCAGTTGGTACGGTGAAGGCAATGAAAAGATATGGGTCGACGGCGACACGTTCCCGTCCCACCTGGGAACGGGCACAGAAGATTACTACAATGCGTCGTGGGCTCCGAACCCGGTCTTCCAGACACCGTTCGCCAATCACCCCCGGATAGACGAGCCGCTGTCGCAGGGGCAAAACGTATACACGCGGTCACGGAGCCTGGACGCAATCCCCTTCACGCAGTCGCTGAAGTTCGATTTCGAGATCATAACGTGGAACGACTCGCAGGTGGACTATGCCGCCACCACCTATTGGTACGGCGCACCAGGCGCACATGCGAATTTGTCACCCGAACCGGACGAGGCTCAGAAGCCGGTTCCAGCGCTGCCGCCTCGGATGGCCATCAAAGGCGCAATCGAATGTGAAACGTTGCCGATAGTAAGCCGTTCGCCGGGATTGGTGGTCGAGCCGCAAGACATGCGGTGGACGTCCGCCGTATGGAGCGACGGTTTTCATCTTCTGATCCGTGGAAAGCAGGTCGGCGACTTTGTGGAACTCGAGATTCCGGTCAAAGGAAATACGCCCCGGCGTGTCGCGCTCTATGCCACCCGGGCATACGACTATGGGATTCTGCAGTTCACCATCAACGGTCAGGCCGTCAAAGACAGGTTCGATGGCTATGCGCCGGACCCCGCCGTAGTCGGTCCGATCCCACTGGGCGTGTTTACGCCCAGGAACGGAAAGCTGCTGCTGCGCGCCGAACTGGTCGGCGCCAATTCCAGGTCGGGCGGGTTTCGCTACCTGGCGGGACTGGATGCAGTCATTGTCTCGGAGCAATAACGTGATTACCAAGGAGTTCGGCCCATGCGCGTTCGCTCTCCTCCTCCGTCAGAAACTCATAATGTCGTACGCCTGCAGCGAGATGGGATATAGCGGATCTTCCCCGCGAAGAACTCTTGCCAGATCGTTCAACGCCATACGCGTCATGTTCGGCAGCTCATCTTCGGTGGGCCCGGCCACGTGGGCCGTAAACAGGACATTGGGAAGGGTGCGCAGGGGATGGTCAGCCGGGAGCGGTTCAGGGTCCGTGACGTCGATTGCGGCATAGAACCGGCCCGTCTGAAGTTCACGCGTCAACGCCTCCGTGTCCACCAGACGGCCCCGGGCAGAGTTCAAAAAGATAGATCCCTCCCGTAGACGCGCCAGTTGCGGCGCGCCGATCATCCCAACGGTCTCCGGAATTTCCGGGGCGTGGAGAGAGACGACCAGCGCGTTCTCCAGCAGAAACGTGAGATCGACTCGCTCGACCCCTTCGCGCGTTGCCTCCTCTTCGGAGAGATAGGGATCCGTCACCATCACCCGACAACCGAATGGAGACAGCAGCGCACGGAAATGTCGGCCGATGGCGCCGAAGCCGATGAGCCCGACGGTTTTGCCGTAGAGGGTCTTATACGCGGGTCCTCTATTATTTCCAGCGAAAAATGCTATCCGCTCCGGCGCGGAGTCGATGGCGCCCAGCAGCCTCCGCAGCAGGATCAAGGCGTTCATCAGGCAGAACTCCGCCACCGAGCGGGCTATCCCCGCGCGAGCGCTCGTGACGATAACGCCTTTTTCCAGCGCATAGCGCGGAATCATCCGAACGGAACCCGCAGTATGTGTGATCACCTTCAGTTGTGTCGCGCCATCCAATATCTTCGGCGTCGGCGCACGCCATCCCCAGCCGGACACGACTGCGTCGGCCTTTCCCCAGATAGCGCCGTACTCTTCTTCGCTCAGGTCCCGTGCATTGCGGCAGGCGATGACCTCCCCCAGCGCAT
>JBBQPO010000431.1:0-3232 GCA_038217285.1 Chthonomonadales bacterium | reverse complement strand
TGGGGCTGTGTCCGGCGTTACCAGGTGGTTCCGTCAGCTTGTGGAGATCGATCCTCGCCTCTGTTGGACAGATCGATCCCGCTTCCAACCCGCACAGGCCCATTCATGGGCCTTGACATACCCAGCAGGCTGCTCCTTTAGGGGCGGCGGTCTACGGAACAAGATAAGTTCGCAATGAGGGGGCAAATGCCCGCTCTGCTGAATCGTAATAGGGATCGATAGCTTACGACTTTGGGCTGGTTTATAGACATGACTTAATAAACATTGGGACGCTGTTCGGTCGTGTCTTTTTAGGGCACCCCTTCCCGTCTCGGGAAGGGGCCGGGGGTTAGGTCGGTCAAGCGCCCATCTGACGGAGGGCGTTGGGGATGTCGTAGAGGGCGGTGTTGGAGACGAGGGCCTGCTTGACCTCTTCCAGGAGGCGTAGTCCGGGCGGCTCTTCGGTCAGACGGGCGAGCAGGTGGGGCGTCCCCTGCCCTACTCCGGCGGTGCGAGCCAGAAGCTCAAACGCGACGGTGCCGGCAGTCGTCTCCCGACGGCTTGCCAGCTCGATGCTCTCGATCTTGTCCAGATTGATCAGTCGATTGGTCTGCGATAGAATCCACATGGCTCTCTCCATTTCTGTGCGCGAAGGGAAGACGAACAAGCCTACCGGGCTCAGTCGCGAGACTTGGCCTGGAGGGTGGCGGCCTGATTGGGGTCGCCGATGTGCAGGGTGTCGTACGCCTGCTGAGACGACGTGAACGGGCCGAGGCCCTGGAAACCGTGCCAGTCGCCCTGCGTGTGGATCGGGTTAGGCAGCCCGCTCTCGCTTTCACGCCGGGCGATGTAGGCCTCCATCCGGCTCTTCAGGTGGGCCACGACGTCGGGCAGAGCGTCCGCAAGATTTGTATCCTCGTGCGGATCTTCCACCAGATTGTAAAGCTCGACGCCCGGTTTGAAATGGAAGTCGGGTTCCAGAGCGATAATCAGTTTCCACTCAGGAGTGCGCCAGCCGTGCTTGCGCATCCAGGTGCATTCCGTGATGTAGAACTCGCTGTCACGCGAGGCGACCGTGCCGTTCGCCAGGGGCAACAGGCTTTTGCCATCGAACCGGACGCCCTCCGGTGTGATGCCCGCAAGCTCCAGAAGCGTTGGGACGAGGTCTTTGTGCTGGCTGAAGCCGGTAACGCGCTTGCCCGCCGGCACCTTGCCCGGATAGCGAATGATGAGCGGCACATGCAGGGTCACGTCGTAGATGCCGTGGTGGTCGAACCAGCAGTCGTGGTCGTACAGGGTCTCGCCGTGATCGCCGTTCAGCACGATGATCGTCTCATCGACGATGCCGTGTGCCTCCAAAGCCTCGAATATCGCCTGTATGCACGAGTCCATGTAGGCGATAGCGCCATCGTACTGCGCGATCACATACTCTTTATCCGAGATACCGGGGGGCATCCAGGCGGCGAAGAAGTCCCGGAACGGCTTGAACGCCATGACCGGCTCCATCGACTTGTTGGCGGGATCGCTCTCGTCGCCGTGATAGAACATGCGCTCGAACGGCGCAGGCGGCAGATAGGGCGCGTGGGGGTCCATGTGCCGCAGAAACAGGAAGAACGGCTTGTCGTCCGCGATCAGCCTGTCCAGTTCCGGCATCGTGACATCGTTGAGGTTCTGGGCTTTCGGGCTGCGGCCTTCGTTCCAGGTGCCCCAGCCGGGATAGTCGAGGTATTTGTCGAAGCCGCGCGAACTGGGGTTGCCGCTGAACCCGACGCAGGTGGTGTTGTAACCTGCCGCGCTCAGCATCTCCGGCAGCGTCTTCACTTCCGGGCGCAGGGGGCCCTTGTGCCGCAGGGCCACGACCTGATTCGTAAAGCAGTCGGTGCCGGTCAGCATCGAGGCGTAGGCGCTCGTCGTCGGAATGTGGGCGCTGTAGTTGCGCTCGAAGAGCGTGCCGCCCTGCGCGAAGCGGTCGATGTGGGGAGTCGTCTGGCGGAGATAGCCGTAGCAGCTCATATGGTCCGCGAGCAGGGAGTCGATGGCGAACAGAACGATATTGGGTTGTTTCTCAGGCATCACAGCCTCCGGAATGTATTGTCGTAAGGACATTTCGACAACTCCCCTGTTCTGTCCTGCCGTTAGGGTATCTTAATCCTGGGAATGAAACCCTATTCCGCGCTTTTCGTATCGAATAGTTGGAAACCAATCAGGTTCCAACACTATCTCGGGAGAACAACATGGCGTACTCAGCCGAAATCAGTCGGGTCAATCCGAGCTGTTTCCTGTTTCTGATCGATCAGTCGAAGTCGATGGAAGACCCGTTCGGCGGCGGCGTGGGCAAAAAGAAAGCCGATGGCCTGGCCGATGCCCTGAACCGCCTACTGCAAAATCTCGTCATCAAATGCGCCAAGGGCGAGGGAATCAACGACTACTATGTCGTCGGCGTGATCGGCTACGGGGCGCGCACGGGCCCTGCCTTCAGCGGCCCCCTCGTCGGGCAGCATCTCGTTCCTATCAGTGAAGTGGCGAACTCGCCCACGCGGGTCGAAGAGCGCACGAAGAAGGTGGACGACGGCGCGGGCGGCGTCATCGACCAGACGGTGAAGTTCCCGGTCTGGCTGGAGCCTGTCCACGACAGCGGCACTCCGATGGCGGAAGCGTTCCAACTGGCGCACAAAATTCTGGAGGGATGGATCACCGCGCATCCGGAATCGTATCCTCCTATCGCCATCAACATTACGGACGGTGAGTACAACGTCGATCCGACCCGAGAGGCGACCCTTCTGACCTCGCTCGCCTCCCAGGACGGCAACGTGCTCCTCTTCAACTGCCATATCTCCGGCCTCACCTCGGCGCCCATCGTCTTCCCAAGCTCCGATGCCGGACTGCCGGACGAGTGGGCCCGCAAACTCTTTGCGCTGTCTTCGCCTCTGCCGGACAATATCAGCGCCTCCGCCCAGGCGGAAGGCTATCCCATTGGGCCGGGCGCACGAGGGTTCGCCTTCAACGCCGATCTGGTGGAGTTGATCCGCTTTCTGGACATCGGCACCCGGCCGAGCAACCTGCGCTGAGGAAGAGGGACCATCCGTGCACCTGATCTCACAGGGCTTCCGACTGCCGAAGGCTGGCAGTTCCGAGGCGGAATATGAGGACGCGATCACCATCGGCCCGGCGGCCGTGGCGATCGCGGACGGCGCTACCGAATCGTCGTTTGCGCGGGACTGGGCGCAGGCATTGACGGAAGGTTTCGCCTGCG
>JBBQPO010000430.1:0-3235 GCA_038217285.1 Chthonomonadales bacterium | reverse complement strand
CGAACTCGACCGCCCGCAGATGTCCTGCGGTCAGGCGGTCGGCGAACTTACTGCCGAGGATCAACACGACGGGGACGAGGGGCGTGAGCAGCGCCACGGCCGGGATCCGGGGCGGGGGAGGCGTCTCCAGGGTCGTCTCCTCCCAGGCGCTGCGGAGCGATCGGGCATTGATCAGGACATAGACCACGCCTGCCGCCAGCAGCACGACGCCACAGAGTGTGGCGAACTGCGCCACGGTTCCCACCGGCACATGCAGCACGTCCCGATAGAAGCCCCAGCTCGCGACGTTCCACATGCCCCCGATGCTGATGCCAAAGAGCAGGACGCTCGCGGCGACAAGGGGCCGGATGCCGACCCCGACCATAACCGGCAGGACCAGAGTTCCGACCATGATGACCGCCCCCAGCCCGCTCAACGCCACAAAGGCGAGGGCGGAGGTGAGCATCATCAGCAGGGCGACGGGAACGGCACGGTCTCCTGCCAGTTCCGACGTCTTCTTGACCAGACTCTCCGCGATACCGCTTGTGTAGACGATATGCGCCAGAATCGCCCCGAACACGGCGTTCGTCATGGCGGACGCCAGTCGGGTCGCGCCCTTGTCGAATACCAGCGTCACGGCGTCGAGGGGATGCTGCCAGGAGGTGAGCAGCGCGATCAGGACGGCCATCAACGGCAGCGCCAACAGCGCCGGTAGCCGTTTCGTGTACATCGCCCCCGCCGACGCCGCAAACAGCAACAGAATTATCCAGACCACGACAATGCTCCTTCGACCTGCATCGTGTCCCGTCCGGGTTTACAGGCAGCGCCAACTATTAGAATCGGTCACGGTTTTGCCGGCGGACGGATCGTCCAGAGGCGCGCCTTCTGCTTGATTCGGGAACTCTTCGCGAACTCCGCGATGAGGCTGCCGTGCGCGAACCACTCCTGCGGCCCGAACGGCGTGATGGTAAAGAACGGAGAGCCCTGCACCGGGAAACTGGCCGTCCAGTGAAAGCCTCCCAGCGGCTCGTACTGCGCGGCACAGTCGTTGACGAGCACCAGCACCGTATCGTAGTGCATGGCATCGGGAAGCGTCGCCGAGTAGGGCTGCGCAAACCAGCGCAGCCCGTTCGCCAGGGTCACATTGGGGTTGTGAATATTGATATTCGCGCTTTTGCCGGCCACGAACGGAGTCTCGTCCAGATACCAGGGCAGACTGTCCGCCGGCTTGCGGTCGCCACGGTATCCTCCGGCAGGAGGATCGAGATACGGCGTGCCAAGCATGCGGCCCGCTGCATCGACAGGAGGGGGAGGATTGCCGGGATCGATCACGACCTGGATCCAGTTGAAATGCAGACATTTCGGGACCGCGCCTGGCCACAGCGTTGCGGCAAGCTCTGGGAGAAGCTTGCCGTCTGCGGGAACGAAGGAGCCGATGAGACTGTAGCGAACGACTCCGTTGACCGTCGGCTGCGCCAGGCGGATCGTACCGAGAGCATGACCGCTCACCCCCCACACCGCGATGGCCGGCCAGGAGACAGGCGCAGTCTGCTGAGACGTAGCCGCCTGCGCCCCCCACCCCATTAACCACGCACACACTACCGCCGACAGATTCCGCGTCGTTCCCCGCATCGCGTCGTTCCCCTCCCTCGCTTCGACTGCACGGTATTCTACCCGAAGATTGGAAGTTGTGAAACCCGGAGGCCGCAGGGTCGGTAGTCCCTTCGGGAAGGGATTGCTCGTCGCGGAGTCGAACTATCCCATTACCAACCCATTTTGAGAAGGAGACTGCATGGCGGTCGCCACAATTTCGCATCTCACCGTTCGCTATGGATCCAAAACCGCCGTCAACGATCTCTCCGTCGAGATACCGGAAGGCTGTGTCGGACTGCTCGGCCCTAACGGGGCCGGCAAGACGACTGTGCTGAAGACGCTGCTCGGTTTCGTTCACCCTGCCTCGGGCAGCGGCGAAGTGCTGGGTCTGAATGCGGCGACCGAAGGGATGAAGATTCGGCAGAAGATCGGCCTGATGCCGGAGATCGACTGCCATATCCCCGGTATGAACGCGGTCACCTTCGTCGCCTTCGCGGGCGAGCTCGCCGGGATGCCCGCCAACTATGCGCTCGGTCGCGCGCATGAGGTGCTGGAGTACTGTAAGCTCGGGGAGGCTCGCTATCGTAATGTCGAAACCTACTCGACCGGTATGAAACAGCGCATCAAGCTCGCCCAGGCGCTGGTCCACGGCCCCAAACTGATCTTCCTGGACGAACCGACCAACGGCCTCGATCCCGTCGGACGCGATGAGATGCTGGCTCTGATTCGCGACATCTCTCACGGCAAAGGCGTCAACGTCATCGTCTCCTCCCATCTCCTACCCGACATAGAACGCACCTGCGACACCGTGATCGTCATGCGGCAGGGACAGGTCGTGCGGCAGGGTTCGGTCAGCGACCTGCGGGAGTTGGGCGGACTGACGGTCGATGTCGATCTGCAGCATCCTTCGGAACCGTTTCTGGAAGCGATGCGGCGGCGCGGCGCGACGGTCGTCAGTCAGATCGGCGCGAATGTGCGGCTCTCTCTGCTCGACGACACGGACATCGGGCGGCGCCTGTTCGAGGCGGCTCGGGAGGCCGGGGCACAGGTGCGTGGCTTCCGACCGGCCTCGCGGTCGCTACAAGACGTTTTCCTGGAGGCTGTCGAGTGAACTACGATCTTCCCCCACCCCCACCCTCCACCGGTATCTCCAATATCGCCGATCTCTCGTATCGCAACTACGACGGGCCGCTGGTTTCGCGCGCCGTCCGTTGGTGGATCATAGCGAAGTCAGGTATTCAGGGCGCTCTGAAGAAACCAGGCTTCTGGGTCGCGGTCGCCTTCTGCATACTGCCTTACCTGGTACAGGGCTTCGTCTTCTATCTGAAGCAACAGGTCGCGGCGATGGGCGGACCGGGAGCCATTATCGGAGGGGGCGTCTCTTCCGAACGCTATGGTCAGCTCTTCTACACCTGCCTGTGCGGCAACACCAACGAACTCAGTATGTTCGTCATTGCCCTGCTGATCGGAACCGGCAGTATCGCCGCCGACAACCGGGCGAACGCGCTAATGGTCTACCTGTCGAAGCCGATCACGAAGGGGGATTACGTTCTGGGGAAATGGATGGGCGTCTTCGTGCCCATCTACGCCGCGGCCCTGATCCCCGCGGTCGTCTTCTACCTCTTCTGCCTCCTCAGTTACGGACACTCGGGCTTTTGGGCGG
>JBBQPO010000429.1:0-3243 GCA_038217285.1 Chthonomonadales bacterium | reverse complement strand
ATCGAACGCGCCGAAATCGAGCGTTCACGTGAAATATGGGCCAGCAACGAAAACCGCCGCAAAGAACAGGAAGCCAAAGAGAAAAAGCGACCGTTCAATGAGGCGGATCGGGTGAGCGTCGAGCAGCGCGGGGCGCTGCCGCAGTTCCGCCCCGGCGACACGGTTCGCGTTCACGCCAAGGTCGTGGAAGGCGACAAAGAGCGTATTCAGGTGTTCGAGGGCATCGTCATCGCTCAGAACAACACCAGTACGCGCACCAGTTTCACCGTTCGCAAAATCTCGCATGCCAGCGTCGGTGTGGAGCGTACCTTCCTCCTGCATTCGCCGCGCATCGAGAAGATCGAGGTCGCGCGCCACGGCCTGGTACGGCGCGCCAAACTCTACTATCTGCGCGGCGTGATCGGCAAGAAGGCTCGTATCAAAGAAGACCGAAACGCCAAACGGTAGGCGTTCGTAATGTAGTTCGGGTGTTCTCCAGTAGGGGAATACCCGAACGTCGCTTTTTTGAGGAGCAGTCGTCTCATGCATGCCACTTCCGATGCCGGAGTCCCCGAACTTCTGGCAAACCTGAACGTTCCCACGATCGTCTGTATCGCGCTGGCGCTGACCTTTCTTCGACTGGTTCTGTTGAGCCTCAAAGTCACGACTCCGCCGGGGAAACCGCAGGAGACGCACCCCACCGCGCGCAGCCTAGCGGAGATTCTGGAATCGCTCATCATCGCGGGCGTTCTGGTCTTCCTCATCATTCGCCCCTTCTTCGTGCAGGCGTTCTATATTCCCTCCGAGTCTATGGAACCGACGCTGCTTGGCCATGAGCCGGGCCACAATATGGTCACCAACGTGGATCATACCGATGCCGTGCACGATCATATCTTCGTCAGTAAGCTCTCCTACCGCCTTGGCGACCCGCAGCGCGGCGACATCATCGTCTTCAAAGCGCCCGCCGTGGCGGACGGAGAAGACAGAAGCAAGGGACTGCCGGAAAAAGAGAACATTCTCATCAAGCGCTGTATGGCGATCCCCGGCGACACGATCTGGGTCCATGACGGTGCGGTCTATCGCAAGCAGTCCGGACAGTCCGACTTCACCCGTCTGGTCGAACCCTACCTCGATCCCAAGCTGCCGCTCGAAAACCTGCAGCGCGACGACGCCATGTTCGGCGCGCATGCGCCTCTCACACTGCAGCCAGGCCAGTACTTCGCCATGGGCGACAACCGCAACGACAGCAACGACAGCCGTTTCTGGGGCACGGTCGAGCGCAAGCGAATCATCGGCAAAGCCTCGCTCATCTTCTTTCCCTTCAACCGCATCCGCCTCATCCATTAGCGTCGGCAAGCAGGCTCGTATCCAAGAGGACGGAGATGCCGGACGACAGGCGTTCGTAATGCAGTGCGGGTGTTCTGCGGTAGGAGGACACCCGAGCGTCGCTTTTTTGAGGAAGGGCCGTCTCCATGCATACTGCTATCGATGCCGGATTTTCCGAACTTCTGGCGAACCTGAGCCTTCCTATCATCGTCCTTGTCGTGTTGGCGCTGACCGTTCTCCGACTGGCGCTGCTGAGCCTTAAGGCGCCGACTCCGCCCGGCCAACCGCCGCAGAGAAACGCAACGGCGCGCAGTTGCGCGGATGTCGTGGAAGCGATCCTCGTGATCGTGGCGATGATTTTTCTCCTCATTCGCCCCTTTTTCGTGCAGGCGTTCTACATTCCCTCCGAGTCTATGGAGCCGACCCTGCTCGGCCACGAGCCGGGCCGCAATATCGTCACCGGGGAGGAGCATACCGACAGCGTTCACGACCATATCTTCGTCAATAAACTGGTTTACCGCCTGGGCGAACCGCAGCGCGGCGATATCATCGTTTTCAAGGCGCCCAAGGAGGCGGATGGGGAAGACCGGAGCCAGAATCTACCGCTCAAAGAGAATGTCCTCATCAAGCGTTGCATGGCGATCCCCGGCGACACGATCTGGATCCACGACGGCGCGGTCTACCGCAAGCAGCCCAGGCAGGCTGCCTTCACCCGTCTGGTCGAACCCTACCTCGATCCCAAACTCCCCCTGGAAAACCCGCAGCGCAGCGACGCCATGTTCGGCGTACAGGAGCCGCTTACGCTGCCGCCTGGCCAGTATTTCGTCATGGGAGACAACCGCAACGACAGCAATGACAGCCGCTTCTGGGGCACGGTAGAGCGCAAGCGTATCATCGGCAAAGCCTCGTTCATCTTCTCTCCTCTCAATCGCGTCCGGCGTCTTCCGTAGTGAAGGGGATCAAGGGGCGGCATGATGTGGCTGGCGGAAAGAGTGACATGGACGACTGGTGGTGGCAGGAGGAGCGAGAGGCGTGGGCAGCAGGCTCGCGGTGCGTGGCGGGGATCGATGAGGCCGGGCGTGGGCCGCTCGCAGGCCCGGTCGTCGCCGCGTGCGTGGTGCTGCCCCTCGGGGTGCGCCTTGCCGGTCTGAACGACTCCAAACAGCTTACGCCCCGCCAACGCGAAGATCTCTTCGAAGTCATTCTCACCCTGGCGCGCGGCTACGGTCTCGGCATTGTCTCCGCCCCGGAGATCGACCGTCTCAATATCCTCCGCGCCACCCATCTTGCCATGCGACTTGCGCTGGGCGCCCTGCCGCCCGGACTGCGACCCGACCTCGTCTTGATCGATGGCCTGCCCGTGCGTCCTTTCCCCCTCGATCAGATAGCCCTCGTGAAAGGGGACGCGCGCAGCGCCTCTATTGCCGCCGCCTCCATCCTCGCCAAAGTGACCCGCGACCGCTTGATGTGCGAGTACGACGCTCTCTACCCGGCCTATGGCTTTGCCAGGCACAAGGGCTATGGGGCGGCCTCCCACCTGCGTGCGCTGGCGGCACACGGCCCCTGCCCCCTGCACCGACGCTCCTTTCGGCCGGTGGCGGAAGCGCTGCGCAGGAGGCTGCCGCATGAGTGAGGCCCGGAGCGGACGCAAACGGCTCGGCACAGACGGCGAAACCATCGCACGGGCCTATCTGGAACAGCACGGCTGGCGCATCGTGGCGATGAACTTCCGCTGCTCCGCCGGGGAGATGGACGTCATCGCCGAGGAACCGACCTTACCCCTCCCGACCCTGGTCTTTGTGGAAGTGAAGACGCGGCGCGGGGCGCGGCACGGCAGTCCACGCGAAGCCGTCGATCCGCGCAAACAGCAGAGGCTGGCGATGGTCGCACAGACATTTCTGGGAGAGCGCGCGGCAGGCGGCGAGGAGCCCGCCTGCC
>JBBQPO010000428.1:0-3263 GCA_038217285.1 Chthonomonadales bacterium | reverse complement strand
CAGTCCGGCCTCAAAGCGGGGATGGTCATACCGCTGGGAGATGTCAAGACAGTAGAGACGCAGGAAGATCTCAAAGCCAATCCCATCATTCTGGGGCTTTTCGAGGATGTGACTTTCACCCTCGCCCCCGACATCGCCCCGCCCTCGGGAATGGGCACTGTCACGATCAAGAACGTCGGTTTCTGGACAACCGTTGCCCCACCTGGCCCCTCCAGCGGTGGTACTCTCAGCCTGTCGTCTCCAAACTACACAGGCACTCTCAAGTTGGCAAAAGGCTTCAAGTGGGAAGTCACCGGAAATCTTCAGGATCCGCCTGGATACCAGCCTCTCAACCAACCGATCCCATTTCAATCGCCGGCTATGAACGCAGTTCAGATCCCTGTAACGCTGACGGTGCTGCTGCAACTTCAGGTTTTCACCGACAGTGACGCCAATCCCAAAGGACCGATAGGGATTAATGTGCAGGTCAAAAACGCAGCGGGCCAGTTGATCGCAGGTGGAATGAGTGTAAAGCAGGACGACGGAAAGTATGCGTTCAGCGCCGTGTTCCTACCGCCTGGCATCTATACTATCACGGCCAGCCAGGGTGGCACCAGCGGGAAATGGGATGGCAGCGTGACGATACCCGTGAAACGGGGCATCCTGCAACCGACATCGGTGCCCGTGACCTATACGGCTCCTCCGCCTCCTAAGAATCCGTAAGCCGCAGGATAGCACATTCACGCACCGTTCCCCGCCGGCGTGGGGGACGGTGCGTGACGGCGAAAAAATATTTCGCAAGCCCTTTCCGGTTTTGCGATGGCGTCCGTAGTGACGCTGTGTGAGGACAAGTTTGCTGCTTCCAAAATAGAGAGTGTCGTCTGAGTCCATAGGCCGTGGCGCCGGGGCGGCGATACTCTCTGTTTTATTTTTGGCTTCGCATCGGCCCGCACTCCCCTCCTTATAAAAGACAGGCCGCTCGTTTATGGGTGGGCTCGATATGCTAAAATAAAGGATACGAACCGATCAAAAGTCGGAGGGAGAAAAAACGTGTCTCGATTCAAAGGATGGGGAGCCTTGCTGGCAGGAGTGACGGCCTTCTGCGGCGTTGTTGGCGTCGCGTGGGGGCAGGGTCAGACCGTACCGGAACCGGCGATAGGTCGCCTTGTCGGGCAGATCCGTGCCGACAATATCGAGCACACCGTCACCAAGCTGGTCTCGTTTGGGACCCGAAATACGCTCTCGGCGCAGGACGATCCGAAACGTGGGATCGGCGCCGCCCGGGACTGGCTGGCCGCCGAATTCGATGAGATCAGCCGGGCATCAGGTGGACGGCTGAAGGTAGAACTCCAGTCTCTCCTGCAGCCGGTCGCGGCGCGCGTGCCGCGTCCGACCCGCCTGACGAACATCGTCGCGACGCTGCCGGGAACGGACCCACTCGCCCTGCAGAGGCTGATCCTCGTCAGTGGGCACTACGACTCGATCTGTTCGAATCCGACCGACGCCGAACATGATGCGCCCGGAGCCAACGACGACGCCTCCGGCTCCGCAGCCGTCCTCGAGATGGCACGAGTCATGTCGCACTACCGGTTTCGCGCAACCATCCTCTTTATGTGCGTTGCGGGAGAAGAGCAGGGACTGCTCGGCTCGACCTACGCTGCGGAACAGGCCAAACTACAGAAGCTGCCGATAGAAGCCATGCTGACCAATGACATCATCGGAGGAACGCTCGGCGGCAACGGCGTCCACGACGACCGCTCCGTGCGACTGTTCTCCGAAGGCATCTCCTCCCTGGAGACGGAGGCAGAGTCCCGAGTGCGCCGCTCCGTGGGTGGGGAGGACGACTCGGCTTCGCGCCAGATCGCCCGGTTCCTCAAAGAGACTGGAGAACGCTACGTTCCTCACATGCGTGTGACACTTGTCTCACGACGTGATCGCTATGGGCGCGGGGGCGACCATATCCCCTTCAACGAACAGGGGTATGCGGCTGTGCGCTTCACCGAGCCGAACGAAGACTACCATCATCAGCATCAGAACGTGCGCGTGGAGAACGACATCCAGTACGGCGACCTGACGAAGTTCGTCGATTTCCCCTATGTCGCCAATGTCGCCCGCATCAATGCCGCCGGAATCGCCGCCCTCGCCCTCGCGCCGGCCCCGCCGCAAGGCGTCGGGCTGGTCACCAGTCGTCTCACCACCGATACCGACCTGAAATGGAATCCTAACTCCGAACCGGACATCGCGGGCTACGAGATCGTCTGGCGCGCCACCACCGAATCGACGTGGACTCACGCGCGGAACGTCGGCAACGTCACCGCTTATACGGCCGTCGGCATTTCGAAAGACAACTACTTCTTTGGAGTGCGCGCCGTCGATAAGCAGGGCAGGCGCAGCCCCGTCACCTATCCGCGTCCGGTGCGTTGATCTCTCCAGGAAACGGTTGAGAGCGAGAGTTCACGGAAACGTGGTGACTATGTCGGGCGGAAGGTCGCCTTTCTTTGAAGGTTTGGCGTTGCCGCCGTCATCGATAAGGTTCTTGCCGACGCTGTAGAGGACGAACCCATTTTCCGTTCGGCGGTAGTGCAGGGGCTGACGGAGATAGGGGTCGGAGGGAGCGGCAGGGGAGAGGAGCGCCAGGGCTGCGGGAAAATGACCCTCGCGATGGCGGTAGGCAAGCAGCGCGACAAGAGTTCGGCGCAGCCGTCGCTGGGCCTCATTTCGGACTACTTTCTCCGCCGCGCCTGCGAAAAAAGGAGAGAGGAGTTCAGACCACTCATACGTCGGTTTCTTCTTCCTGTCTGTGCCAGTTTCCATCGCTTCCTCCGCGTCATCGACGGCTTTGCAAGCGACGTAAGTTGCCATGGGGTCATCCGGTGTGCCGTTCACAGCGGCAAAGACGCGCCGCCAGAACGAAAGGCTGCGGGCTTCGTACGCATCGGCGATTACGCTTCGCGGCGAGGCCGTGATCGGAATACGGAGCTTAGTGGTTATTGACGATAGGTCCTCATCCTTTCGCAACATGCCTACCATCGTCCGGCACATAACTACTTCTCCACGCAGGGCATTCCTGACATCGGGCGTTGGACCGAACTCCTTCTCCGTTTGCACCGCCAGACGGAGAATTTCGGGACGATCTGCATATCTGGGTAGAACCGCATCAAACGGTGAAAATGTGAAAAGTGGGGCATGTCCTTCGTAAGTTTGATTACCACATCCAACTTAGGAGGTTTCCATGCACCCACAACCTACATTTTGCCCTAATCTCGACTGTCCGTCAAGAGGCC
>JBBQPO010000427.1:0-3279 GCA_038217285.1 Chthonomonadales bacterium | reverse complement strand
GACGGTGCAGAGGCTGGCCGCAGCGACGAACAGGAAGAGTGTGCCCAGAAAGCCGAGATACTTCTCCGGATGGGGGAGGCCGACGTCTTCGATCTGTTTCTCGATACTGGTGACGACTATCTCCAGCAGGTTCTGCCAGCGGGAACGCTGCTGATTGGTCGAAAGTTTGCGCGTGATGAGTTTAGCGCCGACGGCCAGCACGAACATCAGCGCCCATGTGAAGACAAGGGAGCCGTTGAGTTTGAAAAACCCGTGATGCCAGAAGATTATCTGATCGGAGCTAAGGCGCATGGCCTGCCTCCTGCGTCAGGCGGGTCTGGTTCGCTCGCACCGGCCTGGTCAGCCACGTGACGACAGAGCGAGCCATGACGAATCCCAGGAGACAGAGCAACATCCGCTCCCAATGAGATCCCGCGACAAAGTAAAATCCCGTCAGGGCAAGACTCATCCGCACCAGAAGGCTACCGAAAATCCAGAGCGCAGGCTGTAGGGACGCAACGCTCCTGCGCACCGTCCACCAGAGGCCGCCGAAGAAAACCGCGCCGAGCAGTCCGCCAGCCAGCCACACCATAGCGAGGGACAGAGTTTCATGCATCTCCATTCTCCTGTTCGTCCCGCATGGCCTGTTCCTCTGTGGCGACCCAATGCCATGCATTGAAACAGCCGATCACGAGGCCGGCCACCAACAGAGCCAGCGTCCAGGAATGGCTTCCTGGATGGTGATTGTCCAGCCAGAGACCGAGCGCTGCGCCGAGCAGCGTCGGAACGGCCACCGACCAGCCGATAAGCCCCATCATGCCCAGACCGAACCAGACGCCCGGCGCAGGGTTGCGCCGCGCCGTGAGCTTGCGCGCTGCCTTCGCGCCGACCTCCCCGGCGAAGTTCGGCCCGGTTTGCGAAGTTTTCCTAATCGGCTCGTCATTCATGTTGTAATGCTCCCAGACGCCGCAAAAATCCCGCTTCTAATTTTGCCATGACGGCGCGCCTGCTTCGCTCGTCCGCATCCAGGGTAAGAAACTCTTTCTCTACCGCCGCGCGCAGTTGGCCGAGGTCCGTTCCGCCGATTGCCCGGCGCACGGAGACATGCACGTCCATACCGATCTTTACCAGCACGCCTTCATCCACGGCCACAAAGACCTCGCCGTCCGCTTCAGTTTGATAGATCAGAATTCCGGGCGCGAGCGCCGCGATGCAATCAAGCCGGTGGGGCAGGAGCCCAAACGAACCTTCGCGAGTCTCCGCCACAATGCGGGACACGCCGGTTTTCTCGGCGAAGATCCGGAACGGCAGGAGAACCTTAAGATTCATGAGTTCCGGCTGCATGATCGGTCTCCTGTTCAGGCTTCGGCGCAGGTTTCTGCTCAGGCAGGGGCTGCGGTTCAGACGTGGGTTGGGAATCGACAGCGGGTTTCGGATCCCCCTCGGCTTCGGTTTTGGGCACGGATTCGTCTTTAGCTACAGGCTTGCCGGATTTTGCTTTCGCCTTCGCCTCCTCCACCGTCCCGATCATATAAAGCGCGCTCTCCGGGTAGTCTTTGAATTCATCGCGCAGGATTCGTTCACAACCATCGATCGCGTCCTGGAGGCTGACGACTTTGCCCTTGATGCCGGTGAACTGCTCGGTCGTGAAAAACGGCTGCGTGAGAAAACGCTCCAGCCGACGGGCGCGGGCAACCACGTTGCGGTCCTCCGGGGCCAGTTGTTCCAGGCCGAGCATCGCGATGATGTCTTTGAGGTCTTCGTACTGCGCGAGCGTCCGCCGGATCTCCTGCGCCAGGGCGTAATGCCGTTCGCCGACGATGCCGGGCGTGGCCATTTTGGAACTGGATTTCAGCAGATCGATGGCGGGAAAGAGGCCCTCGCTCGCCCGTTTGCGCGAGAGCACGATCGAAGCAGAAAGATGCGAGAAGGTATGCACAGCCGCAGGATCGGTGAAATCGTCCGCCGGCACATAGACCGCCTGAATCGAGGTGATGGCGCCGGTAGCAGTGTTGGCGATGCGCTCCTCCAGCCCCGAGAGTTCCGTGCCCATCGTAGGTTGATAGCCCAGACGCGAAGGCATCTGCCCCATCAGGCCGGACACCTCCATGCCAGCCTGGATAAAGCGGAAGATATTGTCGATGAGCAGCAGCACGTCGCGGCGCTCATCGTCGCGGAAATATTCGGCCATCGTTAGCGCTGCATGGCCCACGCGGAACCGACTACCCGGCGGCTCGTTCATTTGGCCGAAGACCATCACCATGTTCTGCAACACGCCGGCGTCCTTCATGGCGCGGTAAAGCTCCTCGCCTTCACGACAACGTTCGCCGATGCCGCAAAAAAGGCTGACGCCGTCGTGGCGCCCGATCATGTTGTGGATCATTTCGGTGAGCAGCACCGTCTTGCCCACGCCCGCTCCGCCGAACAGTCCCGCCTTGCCGCCGCGCTCCAGGGGTACCAAGACATCGATCACCTTGATGCCTGTTTCAAAAACCTCGGATTTCGTAGAACGCTGTGCCAGAGTCGGCGGAGCCCGATGCACGGAACGCCACTCGACATCGGTCAGCGGCGCTCCGTGGTCGATGGCGTCGCCGAACACGTCGAACATCCGTGAGAGAATCCCTTTGCCTACCGGCGGTTTGAGCGGGCCCCCGGTATCTTTTACCACAATGCCGCGAGCGAGACCTTGTGTGGGCGTCAGGGCGATCCCGCGTACATGGCGTGCATCACGTTGTGCCAGCACTTCGATGACGATTCGCTCCTCCGGCCCGGCGTGCAACACCGAATAGATCGGTGGCAAATGTGCGTCGAATCGGACATCCACGACGCTGCCGCGCACCGATGTGACCGTCCCGATATTCGTCAGATTCGATAGACTGGCGTTATTCATGCGATACCTTATGCAAAAGGGGCGGCTTTTACGCCAGGTTCGGTACGGGAGCTGTCGCCGTAATGGAGGACCGTTCCACCACCGGCATGCTGCGCAGATAGTTTGCTGTGTACTCAAGAGCATCGGCGCCCAGTCCGGTTTCCGAGGTAGCGACCACAGCCCAATAGCCATCATGACACAGGTCATTGGCACTGTCCTCATAGCCGCGATGCTGGCTCAGGTTCGTCTGCAGCAGATCGTACTCCACCTGCTGTATCGCGGCTCCGACATCCTGTCGAAACCGAAAGTAGAGAAACGTGCGTGGTATCGTCTGCGTTCGGTGCAACGTAGTGTCCGATTCAATCGTGTTCATCCTGTGCCTCCGCTTCCGGAGCGTAAGAGAACCCTGCGAGATCGCAGGGTTCTCTTAC
>JBBQPO010000426.1:0-3296 GCA_038217285.1 Chthonomonadales bacterium | reverse complement strand
TTTGGTCCTCTTTCGAATCCAAGGCTCTCCCTCCCTTTCGGTTTCGCGAGTAGGCATCAATTGAGAGATCCGCCAGATCCACGCCGACCTGTTGTTGCCGTCTGCGATAATATCCGTATCTTTCGATGTCATTGCTCTATTCTGCCTGTGCTCCAAAACGGATTAACAGCCGTTCTATATGCGTCATGTTGTGCTGCCGCGCTCGCATCAGGGCCGTCTCCCCCTGCGCGTTTCCGAGATTCGAATCGGCTCCAAGCTCCAGCAGGATCCGGATCCTATACTCCAGCCAGGTGGAGCCCGCATTGGCACCCGGAGCGTTAAGCATCCGTAAGATCGCGATTTCCTGGTCCGTGTCGGACGTATTTACGTCTGCTCCCGCGTCCAGAAGCAGATCTCTCACTGCTGTGTGCCGGTGGAAAGGGCAGCAGCTTGCCCTCCTATCACAGACTGCAAAATGCGACGAACGAAGGATACTATCTCGATAGGAGCGAAGGGTAGCGTTAAGTCTCACCATTCGCGTAATCTCCCCCGACTATCCGGAATTCTGCGCGAGCGAACGATAGATGTCGGGAGACAGGTTCAACAGTTCCAAAATCTGTACTTGCAGCGGCGTCAGCGGCGTGACATGACGCACCACTCGTCCTTGTAGACCTCAACCGCCTCGGCAAGGCTCAACTCTTCTGCCGAGACGTCCGTGACAAAGGCACGCCAACCCAACTGCGCACGGGCCATTTCGATGGCCTCGGCATTCTCCTCAATCCCGCTGATCTGGTAGCGCACTCTCGTCGTCACTCTCTGCAGACGCGTCGCACTCCCACGCCCCCGCCCCACATATCTGATCTGCGCACTCTCCTGGCGCTGGAAGGTGTAGGTGAGCACGCCTTGCACATGATGCGTACGCACGATCGCATCGGCAGCCTTGATGAGGGCGGCTTCCTCTGTGATCTGACGTTTTCCCCGGCCCACTGCGGGGGGGAGCGCCATCAGCTTGGCGCTCGCCGTGCTCAGCCGCTCCGCCAGACCCCGCGCAAGCGTCTTGGCATAGGAGCGCGAATAGATCATCAAAACGCGCTCGCTCCACACCATCGTCTTTGCGGCAACACTGGCTTCACACTCCCCAGAGAACTCATAGCCTGTTTCCCAGAGCGCCTCGGCTTCCTCGGTATCGGCGCAGGCGAAACCCCGCTGCGCTTGCAACGCCGTACGCGCCGTCGCGATCCACACAGGCATCTGCTTTGCGGTCGTTCCCACCAGAGCCAGAGGCGTCAAGTAGTGATGCTTTCGGGCATGAATGAAAGCGCGAGTGCAAAGCGCACTCATCTTACAGTCGCCCACGAACAACAGACCGCTCGCCGAAAGCACGCCACAAACGCGCTCCACGATGGGCACATACAGCCCATCGTCGGCCTTCTCCCCCGACACGACCTGGGTGATGAGGGGCAATCCGAGTGGGTCGAGGGTTGCCATCATGACTTTGACCTGCAGCAGATCAGGATCGTCTTTGCTATGCCCAAACTGGAAGAGGCTCTCCTCCCCTGCGCTATGGTAGCCCGAGACCGTGGTGGCATCCAGGCGAACCCGTTTTGGGGCGAGGTTGTAGACGCGCACGGCGTTTTGGGCAAAGTCGGCCTCGATGTTGTGCCAATAGTCAGGTTTGCTGAGTTGGCGCAAGACGATGGTCAAGCGATCATCGGTAAAATCGGTGTCTCGGATATCGAGCCCCATGACACTTTCGAGCGTCTCATGCGCCTGCGCAACCCATTCTCGGACCGTGAGTTTTCGGTGGTCTCCCTGGGTGAGTATATGGGCCAGCCAGAGGGTGGCGCCCCATCCCCAACTCAGTCCTTGCTGGAGCCAGTGCCGTGGTAGATGGCGATCCAGCATGTCGGGCAATTGGACCTGCAACATGACATGGATGAGCAGGACCAGATCGTCGATACGTTCGGTAGTGAGGGTGAGTTGATTGTCCATCCTCCGAGCGTACCAGACAATTCAAATTTGTGCCTCCGGATTACGCGAATGGTGAGTGTTTACGTTGAGTATGTCCGACTTCCTGACGCGCGGTTACCTTCATATTCCAGGGAAGTGATCGGTTACGAAGCCAGCCCTGGACACCGATTGCGTCGAGGGGAAGTCTGGTCCGAGAACAGCAGTATAGGATACTCCACCATGCATCCCCTTACTTTTAGTCAATGTCACAGGATCATTGTCCGGTTGCGTCGTTGGTGTCGGCCTCTGGTGTCTGTGGCATTTCGTTGAGATAGCCTTCCGGTGTCGCTTCTTTCGTAATCACCGAGCGGATGTGCAATTCCAGAGAAGTTCCTTTCGGGGCGGATAACTTCGCTTCAAGGGCCGCGACGCGCTCCGGGGTGAACGAATACGGTGTACGCACCACCGCCGTCACGATCTCTTTGTTCGCATCCAGACGAAAGCGCAGATCGGCCAGATGAACGCCGGGAAAGGCGCGCAGTTCCGCCCGCAGCGCCGCGCGTAGCTTCGATTCAAATTGCTGCTTGGCAACGGACTGAGAGAAGTCATACCCTAACAGGACGGCCAACCCCACCAGCAGGCCGAACGTCACGATGTTGCGTTCGGCGAGCAGGCGGCGCCCCAACGCCTGGTTGCTCACCTTATGGTAGCCGTGAAGGAACATCACCATGGAAGAGGCAAACTGAATCGCGACCAGATTGGCGAAGAAGAGGAGAAATCCGCCGAACGCCAGACGGGTTTCTCCACGTGCCAGACAGATACTGCATGTCGAGAGCGGAGGAACGAGAGCGGTTGCGATGGCGACGCCGACCAGACCCACGCTAAGGCGTGGTGATATTGTCGCATAGGCGCCGGCCGCCCCACCGGCAAGAGCGATCATCAGGTCCAGGATATTGGGACTGGTACGAGCGAGGATTTCATTGGTGAGCGGCAGATCCTGATGGATTTTGCCGATGCAAAACGCGACACCCAGGACGACCAGCGCTCCCCCGAATTCAGCCAGCAATGCCCTGCCAAGCAGCATGTTGTCTCCGCTGACAAGCGCCAGAGCTATGCCGGAGATCGGCCCCAGGAGCATGGCAATAATCATCGCGCCGATCACGACGGCAGTGCTGTTTTGCAGCAGACCATAGCAGGCGACGATGGTGGAGAGCGCATTCATGATCACGTAGGGGACGGTCAGTGCCGCATTTTCCCGGATGCTCCGGCAGATGGCTTCTTTCTGGTGCAGAGGATCGATCGGGGCATCCTGGGTCGGATTACTCATTCTGTCGTCCTTCCTGTCTGGAAATGAATCCCTTGTCCAT
>JBBQPO010000425.1:0-3297 GCA_038217285.1 Chthonomonadales bacterium | reverse complement strand
TCTCCTAGCAACCATCACAGGCCCATTTATGGGCCTTAACCTTCCCATCAGGCCGCTCCTTTAGTTTCCCGCCCCTAATGGAGCGGTCTGATGCGGTAAGCCCCATAAATGGGGCTGGGTCGGACGTGAGCCGGGGCGATCGCGCAAGGAAACAGGGTGTCAGCCATCCCTGGTGGCGAGATTTCCTCTCCTAGCAACCATCACAGGCCCATTTATGGGCCTTAACCTTCCCATCAGGCCGCTCCTTTAGGGGCGGCGGTCTTAGGCATAAGGGCCACGTTGTGTCTGAGGTTGTGAAGGCGATGGCAGCCTGATTTTCGCCTGCGGAGAAGCACAGTTTCGATGTCGTTGAGGTACAACGAAGATGCAACTTTGCCTTGACAGGATGCGTAGATGCAAGTATAATCTCTATACCGTACTAATCCGACCGATTTGGTAAACATTAAATTTCGGACGTCGGCGTATTTGCGTTCTCCTATATTAAAGTGCATCCGGACAAGGCCAGGAAGGTCATCCGTGATCCTATCAAGGCGTTGACCGGAAATGCGCTCCTCTGACCATTCTGTGCGATGTCGAAAGAGACGAACGCCGTGGGCCTTTTTATGGCAAAACCGAAGAGTGAGGGAGGGGAGGCGCAGAACAATTTTTTGTCGCCACCTGCCAAGATCCGCCTGGAAAACGTCAGCGTTCGGTTCGACACGCGCCAGGGGCAGCCTGCGGCGCTGGAGAATGTCAGCCTCTCGATCCGGGCTGGGGAGTTTGTCTGTCTGGTCGGGCCGTCGGGATGCGGCAAGAGTACCTTGCTCAACATCATCGCGGGCCTGCTGCCTGCCGACGAGGGCAGCATCTTCAAGGACGATATGCCGATCACGAAGGCGGGGCCGGACCGGGCGGTGATCTTTCAGGAGGCCGCGCTCTTTCCCTGGCTCACTGCCGTTCAGAATGTTGAGTTTGCGCTGAAAGCGGTAAAGGATAAGAAGGTGCGACAGGCACGGGCGCTGGACCATCTGCAGATGGTCCATCTCAGCCGGTTCGCCCACTCGTATCCCCATGAGCTTTCCGGAGGGATGCGGCAGCGTGTGGCGATCGCCCGCGCCCTTGCGCTCGACCCGGATGTGCTGCTGATGGACGAGCCCTTCGGTGCGCTGGATGCGCAGACGCGCGATGTGCTCATCGGAGAGGTGCAGCGTATCTGGCTGGAGACGCGCAAAACCGTCGTGTTCGTCACGCACAACGTGATGGAGGCAGTGACGCTGGGGGATCGCGTGATCTGCATGGGGGCGCGTCCGGGCTGCATCAAGCAGGAGCTCGATATTACTTTGGAGCGTCCGCGAGAGGTGGAACATCCCGATACCGCCCGCCTGGCGCAGCGGATTATGGCGAATCTGCAGGACGAGATCGCTAAGATCGTCCGTGAGGAGAGTGACTTTGTCGAAGCGGAACGGGCACGTGGCCGAAATGGCGACCCCGATCGTGTTCTTTATCCTCATACTGGCACTATGGGAGACGGGATATAGGCTCGCGTGGTGGAATAGCCATAGCCTACCGGGACCATCGCAGGTTATGCACGCGCTCATCTTAGGAGTCCGGAACGGCTCTCTGCTGGTCGCGACCCGGATTAGTCTGCTGCGCCTGATGGTAGGATTTGTGGTAGCGCTCGTGCTGGGCACCGTGGTGGGTATTGTGAACGGGACGGTCCCGGCCGTTCAACGCGCCTTGGGACCTCTCGCGGTTGGGCTGCAGACTCTCCCGTCTATCTGCTGGCTTCCCCTCGCGGCGGTCTGGTTTGGGCCGAGCGAGCGAGCGATCCTCTTTGTGACGCTGATGGGAGCGCTGTTGGCGGTGATGATCGCCGTGAGCGACGGCATTCGCAACATTCCGTCGGTCTATCTGCGGGCGGCACAGATGATGGGCGCCCGAGGAACGCGCCTCTATCGCGAGGTCCTGATCCCGGCGGCGTTTCCGGCGATCATTACCGGCGCCAAGCAAGGCTGGGCCTTCGCCTGGCGCGCGCTGATGGCAGGAGAGCTGCTTGCGTCCTCCACTAGCGCCATTGGGCTTGGTCAGACATTGAAGCACGGACGTGACGTGAACAATATGAGCCTGGTGCTCGCCGTCATGGTCATTCTTATTGTAATCGGTGTGCTGGCGGACCGGTTGATTTTTACGCAACTGGAAAACCGCGTCCGTCGCCGCTGGGGACTGGCGAACCCGTAACCCTGGACGGTTCGGGTGCGCTGAAAGGAAGAAGGCGTCTGCCTCTTCCCTGCGCAGGAAGCCCTGCCGCTTCCGCTTCCCCATCGGGCACAGGAGGGAACTTGCGTCTTTGTAGGCAGTGGGCGCGTTTGACTTACGAAGCGGGATTTGCGGGTACGATATAGGTACAACAGAGCCACAACGTTGTGTGAGGCTGAGCAAAGAAAGCGAAGGAGCAAGAAGGTTATGGCGAAAGCCGATGTAGAAGCTATCAAGAAAGCGAAGGACGGCCTGGATGTATGGCCCGACATTCTGCGGTATGCGGCAGAGGGTTTCTCCAGTATCGATCCGGAAGATTTTGTGCGAATGCGCTGGTACGGCATCTATCAGCAGCAGCCGAACGAAGGCCATTTTATGATGCGGGTGCGCATTCCCAGCGGCAATATGTCGTCGGCGCAACTGCGGGCGGTGGCGAAGGTGGCGAAAGAGAGAGGCAATAACATTGCCGACATCACGACGCGCCAGAACTTCCAGTATCACTGGCTCACCATCGACATGTTCCCCGAGATCATCGCGGAACTCAACGCGGCTGGACTCTCCACAGCAGGAGCCTGCGGCGACATCACGCGCAACATCTGCGGCTGTTCGGTAGCCGGCGTCGATCCGGAAGAGATCTACGATACGCGCGCCCTGGTGGAAGAGGTCTCGAAGTACTTCGTGGGCAATAAGGATTTCTCCGACCTGCCCCGCAAATACAAGATCTCGATCTCCGGCTGCGCCATCCACTGCAATCAGCCGGAGATCAACGACCTGGGCATTCAGGCGGTGCGCCGCCTGGTGAACGGGGTGTGGGAGGTCGGTTTTCAGGTGCGCGTGGGAGGCGGGCTCAGCACACAGCCGCACTTCGCGCAGCAGTTGGATGTCTTCATCAAGCCGGAGCAGGTGCTGGACGTCTGCCGAGCGGTGACGGAGATCTTCCGCGACCACGGCTACCGGGCCCGACGCAACCATGCTCGCCTCAAGTTCCTGGTGGCGGACTGGGGCGCGGAGAAGTTCCTGCAAGTGATGATCGAAAAGCTCGGCTGGACCCCGGAGCCTGCC
>JBBQPO010000424.1:0-3298 GCA_038217285.1 Chthonomonadales bacterium | reverse complement strand
AGCGTGGGAGATTTGCTCTGCTACCAGGTCGCTCCTGCGCCGTTGGTTCCTCCGAAACGAAGAGGGCGTCCGCCTCGAAAAACAGGGGTCAGAGAAACGAAAGGCGGTATGGCCATTCTCACCGTTTAATGCAGCACTACCAACGCGGCGGATCGCGTCCGCATTCTCGGCAGCACCCCTGCACAGGAAGAAGACGAAACCATCGCAAGCGTCAACTCTGCCGGATCAGAAGTTGCATAGCTCCTATAAGGAAAGATCGCAATCTCAATGAACAGCCTCACCAAAACCCACACCCTCGGCGTGATCATGAACGGCGTCACCGGCCGCATGGGAACCAACCAGCATTTGATGCGCTCCCTGGTCGCTATACGGCAGGAGGGCGGCGTCAAGCTGCCCAACGGCGACCTCATCATGCCGGATCCTCTGCTAGTCGGGCGAAACGCCGCCAAGCTGGAGGCGCTCGCGAAGAGGGCCGGAGGCGTGCGCTGGACCACCGATCTCGATCCCGCGCTGGCCGATCCTCACAATCAGATCTACTTCGATGCGCAGTTGACGCAACTGCGCGCTCCCGCCGTGCAAAAAGCTATCGCCGCTGGGAAGCATATCTACTGCGAGAAGCCGACCGGCGTCAGCGTCGAAGAGGCGTATGGCCTCTACCTGGCGGCGAAGGCGGCGGGCGTCAAACACGGCGTGGTACAGGACAAGCTGTTTCTGCCCGGCCTGCTCAAGCTCAAATGGCTGATCGACACCGGCTTCTTCGGACGCATTCTCTCGGTGCGGGGGGAGTTCGGCTACTGGGTCTTCACCGGCGAGGATCAGATTCCGACGCAGCGCCCCTCCTGGAACTATCGCAAAGAGGACGGCGGCGGCATCATCGTCGATATGCTCTGCCACTGGCGCTATGTGCTGGACAACCTGTTCGGAGCGGTGCAGAGCGTCTCCTGCCTGGGCGCGACGCATGTCGGAGAGCGCTTCGACGAGGCCGGACAGCCCTATGTCTGCACAGCGGACGACAGCGCCTATGCCACCTTCCGGTTGGCGAGCGGCGTAATCGCGCATTTCAACTCCTCGTGGTGTGTGCGTGTGCGGCGGGACGACCTGCTCACCCTGCAGGTGGACGGAACGCACGGCAGCGCGGTCGCTGGCCTGCGCAACTGCGTCATGCAGCCCTACAACGGCACCCCGCGCCCCGTCTGGAACCCCGATCAGGACAGCCCCATCGACTTTCGGGAGAGCTGGATGCCGGTGCCGACCAATCAGGTCTTCGACAACGGTTTCAAGGCCCAGTGGGAGATGTTCCTGCGCCATGTCGTCGCCGACACGCCGTTCCCCTACGATCTGCGCGAGGGCGCGAAGGGCGTCCAGTTGGCAGAGAAAGGCATCGAGTCCTGGGAAAAGCGCTGCTGGGTCGATCTGCCCGAACTGCCCCTTTGAAGGAGAGAGACGCTGTCATGAATCTATCCGAAATCAATGCACGGCGCAAGTTGGGCCGAACCATTACCGGAATGGCTGCGGTCCTGCTTCCGTTTGACGCCGATGGCCGTATCGCGGAAGAGGCGTATGCGGCCTGCCTGCAAGAGACGGTCGCGGCGGGCCTGACCCCTGCCGTCAACATGGATACCGGCTATGTCAACCTGCTGACCGACGGCGAGAAAGAGCGGGTTCTGCAACTGGCGCAGCAGACGCTCCAGGGCGCGCCGTTCGTAGCAGGCGCGTATATCGAAGGGCAGGATGGGGAGGTTACAGACCTGTACCGCCGTGAGATCGCTCGTATCGCCCGGTATGGCGGCACACCGATCCTGTTTCAGACGGCCAAGCTGCACAACGTGCCTGTCGCCGAAGTCGTACAGACCTATGCTGCCGCCGTATCGGACGTGCCGACGGCCTATGGCTTCGAGTTGGGCCGCATGTTCGCCCCCAACGGCGAGATCTGGAGCGCGGATGTCGCGGAAGGAATCATGTCCATCCCGCAGTTCAAAGGCATGAAGCACTCCAGCCTGGATCGCGTGATCGAGATGGAACGACTGTCGCTGCGCGACCGTATTCGTCCCGATTTTCAGATCTTCACCGGCAACGATCTGGGAATCGATATGATCGAGTACGGCAGCGACTATCTGCTGGGGCTGGCAGCCTTCTCACCCTCCCAATTCGCGGAGCGCGATCTATTGTGGCAGAGGCAGGAGACAGGCTATTTCGCGGTCGCGGATGCACTGCAACTGCTGGGCAATATCGCGTTTCGCCCGCCTGTCCCGGCCTACAAGCACTCCGCCGCGATCTTCCTGAACCTGCTGGGCAAAATACCGACCGACCGGACCCATCCGCGCAGCCCCGAACGCCCTGTGTGGGAGCGCGAAATTCTTCAGTCCTGCGCCGAACGGCTCGGCTTACTCGGATAGATCGAGAATTATCTACCATGAATCTTCCCTCCTGATTGCGGCGCAGAGCCGCCCATAAGCGAGCGGTGGTATCATGGCTGCAACAAGGAAACCGAAATGTGGTTTCCGCCAACAGAGGAGAATAATATGGACAGGCGAGACTTTGTAAAAGTGGGCGTAGGCATGGCAACGGCGTTAGGAACTGCGGAACTCGCAGGAGACAGCGCGCCAGCTTTTGCCGAACCCTCCGATGTGCAGGAGAAGGCGCGAAACCTTATGTCTGACCCGCTCGCGCTCTGGTACGATCATCCCGCTGCGGAGTGGCTGCAGGCGCTGCCGATCGGGAACGGACGGCTGGCCGCGATGGTATACGGCGGCACGAGCAAAGAGGTTTTGCAACTGAATGAGGGCACGCTTTGGGCGGGGGGCCCACACGACTATGACAACCCCGAAGCCTTGGCCGCTCTGCCACAGATCCGTCAACTGATCTTCGCCAACGACCTGCATAGGGCGCAGGATCTGGTGAATGCGCATTTTATGGGTCGTCCGGTGGTGCAGGCGCCTTATCAGACGGTCGGCAGCCTGGAACTCGATTTCGACATGCCCGCTCCCCCGACCGACTATAGGCGGCAGCTCGACCTGGAGACGGCGCTCCTGACCGTCTCCTATCGCGCGGGCGGGGTGCATTACCAGCGGGAGGCATTTGCGAGCGTTCCGGATAACGTGATAATCCTGCGGCTTACGGCGGACCATCCGGGCAAAATCTCCTTTACCCTCCGCTATTTGATGTTTAGACTACCAGGCTGTCCTTCTTGTCGTTCTTTTCGCTCTTGAAAACGGTGCGATAGCGTGGAGCCTTCTTGATTTTAGCCCCCGGCGAACGGCCTGGTGAATTTCCCCGCACTTGGGACAAGCGAGCGGGC
>JBBQPO010000423.1:0-3316 GCA_038217285.1 Chthonomonadales bacterium | reverse complement strand
GCAGGAGCGGGCTCACTGGCAGGAGGCTCCTCTGATCGTCTCTGCTCCGATCCCCCGCTTCGACACGGTGCTGGAGACGGCGGCGTACCGAGTGGTGCAGGAAGCGCTGACGAACATTCGCAAACATGCCGAGGCGCGTCGGGTGTTGGTGCGGCTTCAGGTGAGTTCGGAAGGGGAGGGGGGCATGGAGCGCTTGCAGGTGGAGGTTCGGGACTGGGGCAAGGGATTTACGGTGGAAGAGAAACGCGAGGACTACGACCATGTGGGCCTGCACAGCATGGAGGAGCGCGTGAACCTGCTGCGCGGAACCATTCTGATCGAAAGTCACCCAGGCGAGGGAACGCGGGTCTATGCCGAGTTTCCCCTCGAACGCCGTCCCGACGCCCCATCGCCGCTGACGTAACCGACGGCTCCGTTCAACACTAGGCGCACGATAAGTATTCGAGACCCGGGAGGCATTCGATGGTAGGATCGCGGAAACGTATTGCGAACGGTATCGCCGGACTGCTCTTGCTGTGCCTGATCACCGTGGGAGGAACGCTAGGCGTGAGCATGGGCACTAAGGCGGATCTAGTGTCTATCGGCCAGGCTGCGCCGGATTTTACAACGATCACGAGCGGTGGATCGACTGTCCATCTCTCCGCCCTGCAGCGACAGAAGCGCGTTGTGTTGGTGTTCTACCCTGGCGACTATACACCCGTCTGTACCGCGCAGTTGTGCTCATTCCGCGACAACTGGAAGGCATTGCAGGCCGAAAATGCCGTTGTCTACGGCATCAATCCGGCCCCGCGTGAGAAACACGCCGGGTTTGCCGCACAGAACAGCCTTCCCTTCCCCTTGATCGTGGACAGCGATGGGGAGATCGCGCGCCGTTACGGTTGTCGGGCTATGTTCGGTATCGTGAAGCGTACCGTCTATGTCATTGACCGACGCGGCCGAGTCGTCTGGGCAGAGCGCGGCAATCCCTCGCCCCTTATTATATTGCAGGTGCTGCACGGCCTCCAGGACGATGCCACCCGATAGAAAGAGGAGCGCCAACATTTCCGGCAACTACGGAGTTTCACCAGGATGGGTCGGACGGCGGAAGAGGATAATCCTGGCTCTCTGTGGAATCGCGAGCTAAGCCGTGGTAATATTTGCGTGTGGTGTTGCCGCACTGCCTATCGACTGTCATCAATTTCTATCGGAGAGTTCCGTTATGAGCCAACCGCTGCCGCCCGCAATTCACAATACACAGTTCACCACCGACATCATTCAAAATTATGTCGCTTCGGCGTACCCGATCGCCGCACCGATCCTCTGTGAGTTTATCCGGCGAGGCTTCAACGATCACTATCTGATCACGACTCCAGACGCAATGTACGTTTTCCGGGTCTATTTCCAGGGCAAATACTACATCGCGGGAGCCGATGACTTCCGGTTCGAGCTGGAACTGCTTCAGCATCTTCAGAACCAGGGCGTGCCTGTTGCCAGCGCCGTTCCAACCCGTTTCGGAAAACTTCTGGGCAGCCTTATGGGCGGTGAGGGAACGCGCTACTGCGCGCTGTTCCAGTATGCAGCGGGCAAGGAGCGCGAGGCATTGACTCCGGCACGAGGATATCTACTCGGGCAGACGATGGCGCGATTCCATTCCGTTGCGGACACCTACCGCACCTCCTATTCGCGCTACCATTTCGATCTGGCCTACCTGGTCGAGCGTCCGATGGCGCTGATTCGTAACGTATTCCATCACTACGGTCGCGAAACCGAACTGGAGCCGTTCCTGCCGGCAGTTGCGGAGTGGCAACGGCAGATCTGTCGTATCCCCATGATCGCTCCAACCTACGGCATCATTCACGGCGATCCACACAGTGGCAACTTCCGCATAACCGAGGACGATCAGATCACGCTCTTCGATTTCGATCACGGGGGCTACGGGTGGCGCGCTTACGATGTGGCCGTGTGCAAAGGCGACATGGCCGACGAAACGTGGCAGGCGTTCGTGCGCGGGTATCAGGAGATCCGAATGCTGACGGTGGAGGAGTTGGAAGCGATTCCGGCGTTTCTCAAAGTACGCCCGATCTGGGATAAGGGGGACATGCTGGCGATGTACCCGGTATGGGGCGAATCTCTCCCGGAAGCGGACTATTGCGACCAGATTATCGGCCTGTTTCGGAAGATTACGGCGTAAGGCACCAGCGGACTGCCACCGAGATTTGACGTGCCAGGATGGAGTGAGAGAAATATGGCGGATCTGACACACCTGGACGCACAGGGGCGGGCGCAGATGGTGGATGTTTCGGAGAAGGCAGAGACCGCGCGGCGTGCGGTGGCACGCGGGCGCGTTGTGCTCGCGGCTGCCACCGTGGGGCTGCTACGGGATAAAGCGGTGCCGAAAGGCGATGCGCTGGCCGTTGCACGGATCGCCGGAATCATGGCGGCAAAGCGGACAAGCGAGCTAATACCGTTGTGCCATCCGTTGCCGGTGACGAAAGTCGCGGTGGATCTTGTTATTACCGATGAGGGCGTGGAGATCGAGGCGGAAGTGTGTGTCACCGGCAAGACCGGCGTCGAGATGGAGGCGTTGACGGCCGTCTCCGTCGCGGCCCTGACACTCTACGACATGGTGAAAGCCGTGGATAAATCCGCCGTCATCACCGATATTCGATTGGAAGAGAAGTCCGGCGGTAAGAGCGGCGATTTTCACCGCCGCGCCGAATAAAGGTGGGGGAGCAGATCGATGGGAAGCCGAGCATTCCAAAGCGTCATTGCAACGCTGAGCAACCCAGAGGTACGCGCCACCTTTGCCCTAGAAATACCGCGATACGCGGTTACCACGCCTGCGCTCCACGCATGCTTTTGGGGACGAAATGGCGGTCGAAGCAGGCGACGGCATAGCGGTCCGTCATCCCGGCGACATAGTCGCAGACCTTGAGCGCGCGCTCCTCTATCGTTGCCTTGCTCAGATGCCCGCTGCCGTTCATCTTCTCCGGCTGCTCCATAAAGAGCGTGAACAGGGCGCGGATGACGTGTTGGGCTTTGCGCAGATCCTGATTTCCAGTAGATGCATTCCAGTAGACGCGTTCGAACAGAAACTCTTTCAGCTCGTCCGTAGCGCGAGCGATCGGCTCGGACATTTCGACGACGGGGCGGCCCTCACTCGTCTCTACGATGTCTATGACCATGCGGGAGATGCGTTCGGAGTGCGACGGTCCCAGCGTCTCCATCTGGCGGCGGGGCAGGTCTTCCGGGCGCAGGACACCGGCACGCAGGGCGTCGTCGATGTCGTGGTTGATATAGGCGACGCGGTCGGCGACTCGCACAGACTTCCCTTCCA
>JBBQPO010000422.1:0-3439 GCA_038217285.1 Chthonomonadales bacterium | reverse complement strand
GAAAGCGATTTACGGAAAGATCATGAAATCTAAAACGACCCTCTCTTCTCATGGAACCGCACCTCACACATCGCCTGTTTCCAATTTCCTTCCCAGAGTACAGACCCTTCTATGGAAGCAGGCGCTGCCCGCTCTGGTGCTTCTCTGGGGAGCTGCCCTGCCGGTACAAGCACAGTTAGTGCTCACCCTGCCTGCTGACGCACTGATCATCGATATGACTGCGGGAGGCACCGCGACCTTTCATGCCACTCTGACGAACAACTATGCGTTCGACCTGTACCTGAACAGCGATGCATTCACGGTGTCTGATCCTGCGGTGGTGGACGACACTCTGTTCCAGAACTATTTCGTTACGCCGTTGGCAGGCAGCCAACCGATACTGGCAGCCAACGGCGGCAGCGTCCAACTAGACCTCTTCCAGGTGGCGCTGCCTGCTGCGACGCGAGCGGGAGTCTATACCGGCGTTCTGACCCTGCAAGGCGGCGCGACTCCCCTGGATGCGGCCGATCTCGTCACCGGAGAGTTCGCCGTGCGGGCGGCCAAGGCTTCTGCCGTCCCGGAGGCGGGAATCGCGCCGATGCTGGCATCGCTGGTGGGTCTGGGTGGGATTGGCCTGCTGTATCGGCGTCTCGCCGGAAGGACATCAGGCTCGGGCAGAGGCGTCTGATTCAGAACTGGGCCTTGAGCGCTGCCAGGCTCTCCTGAAGCATAGGCAGTGGCTCCGCCTCCAGCATGGTCTCCAACTGGATCGCCCGATCGTGGGCTTCCGAGCGTCGTTCGAGGCCGACCAGACACTCTACTTCCAACAGCACCAGGCGGAGGCTCTCGTGATCCATTCCCAGGAGAGAGATCGCCGATTCCAGGGTCTGCAGCGCCTGACTATGGTCTCCGGTTCGGGTCAGCATCCGGGCATAGTCGATACGGCGGTTCGCATATTCGACCGATCTGTCCGCATCGGGAGGGGGGGTGCAATTACGGGCGATGTCGCACGCCTGCACACTGAGCGCGAGCGCCGCTTCAATCTGGCCCTCCTTTTTCAGCGCGGTGGCCGCCATGGTCAGCATCCATGCCTGAAAATCCGGTTGCTCGCACCGCTCCTTCTCTTCCAGCAGAAAGCGGCGCGCCTGCCTCCACAGCATCGGGCTGGCGCTTGCCAGCATGGTGTTGGCATAGTGGATCACGTTGTAGAAGAAGAAGCTGCCAAAGTTATGGGGATAGGGTCGGGCGGAGAGGTGTGGGCGGCGAGACGGGTCTGGGAGAGCCGCTTCGATCTCGAAGGCACGGCGCGCAGCGGCGCCACTCTCGGCCAGGCGATTCCAGGCCGAGAGATAGCCAGCCCGCGAGGAGACCGTCAGATAGAGAAACGGCAGTGCCGTCGCGTCACGGTCGAGGTGCGGCCATAGTGCCGCTTCCAGAGCGAGATAGCGCAGATCCTGCATGGCGGAAGGAGAGACTATGTCGCGATGCAGGGCGTCCAGTTGCGCCGCGACGGCCTCACTGTCGAGCGACTCCAGAGTCGTCGGTTCGGCAGTAAACAGATAGCGCCCGCGCGTCAGAGTGACCATTTCGGCCTCCTGAGCGTTGAGCGTATAACAGAGCGCATGCAGATGCGCGGCATCCGGCCAGCTATCACTGCGCTCCCAGCGCGAGAGCGTAGCTGTCGACACGCCCACGCACTGCGCCACGTCGTCGAGCATACGCCCGGTTCGATGCCTTAAGGCCCTCAGGAGATCGCCGTTCGAGGGGCGTGCGCCCGCGACCGCGCGCCAGTCGGCCGGATCCTCCTGTTTCTCGTCGGCGAGGCGGGCGAGTGCCCGTGGCACATGCAGGCTCTCTAAAACCGTTTGACGTTGGCTGCGCGAGGCGCTCAGTGCCGCCAAAACTGCCTCTAGTTCCGGGAGGCGCGGTGCAAAACGTCCCTGCTCCCAACGCGTCAGTGTCGGCTGCGCTACGCCCGCCGCGCGCGCCAGCGCGGAGAGAGAGATACCCTGCGCGGTTCGGAGGCGACGCAGATGCTCTCCCACTGACGTTCCGACGGTACTCTCTCCTGCCATTACTGCTCTGCTCCTGCCGGCGGCGCTTCCATAATTACCAGATGCCTGCGCGGCGCTCCAGTTTGGAAACTAAGAGGAGGCACTTTTCCACCTCACCCTCGCGCGAACCCGTCCAACGATCATAACGGTCCTATTCTACCTCAAAGTTTTATTCAGGAAACGTTGTGTTCGCATCGACGCTCATTCGAGGTGAAAACACCGGTCTCTTGAGACGAGTGTGCATCGGCGCCGTTTCACGAATACGGAAAGACCGCAAGCAAAAAGGGCAGAGCGTGATTAAGCGAAGAGAAGGGCGCTTTAGGGCCGCAGAGCGTTTTGGATCGCGGCGAGCCAGAGGGAGACCGCGTAGGCACCGGGGTCGGGGTAGCCCAGGGCGCGCTCTCCTATGTAACTGGCGCGTCCCAGGCGTGGCCGCATCGCGGCCGTCCGTTCGGTGCCTGCGACGGCGGCCCGGACAGCGGCATCCAGCGGCGAATCGGAAGCGTCGGGAACAGCGAGGGCGGATGCGAAGGCCTCGGCGGCAGGAGAGAGGGCATCGACCATCGTTCTGTCGCCCGGCTGCGCCCCGCCGATCTCCATGACGCCTTCGACCGCCGCTGTGAACGCTCTCGACCAGACTTGCAGCGAGGGCTGAGGCGAATGCTCCAGGACGGCAGCGGCGCGGAGCAGCATGATCGCATAGAGCGGGCCGGAAGTGCCGCCGACCACCCGTCGAATCGTGGCGGACAGGGACCGAAACACAGCATCCGGCATGGACTCCTCGGGATAGGTGTCGATCTCCTGCAGGATGCCCTGGGCTGCGCGAGACAGGCTGATTCCCAGATCGCCGTCCCCGACCTGCTGGTCCATCTCCGTTAAGGTCGGCTCCGCTGCGAGCAGCGCCGCGCAGACAGCCTCGATGGCTTTGCGTAGCGAGGAATGCGGAGAGAGCGTAGTGCCGCCTGCGAGCGTGGGCGCGGCTGGGGCTGCCTGCACGGTGACCTGGCTTATGCGCCCGGAGAGCGTCGGCCATGCGGATGTCTGCGTGGGAGCATCCAGTCGGGCCAGTCGCACGTCTTCTACTTTCAGCAGAGTGAGAGAGATTCCCGCCATTTCGAGCGCCGAAAGGAACGTGCCTGCCCAGGCGCGTTCCACCCGAATCTCCTTTTCAGCCAGGATCTGCAGGGCGGAAGCGGCGACAATGTTCAGTTCGCTCGTCGGGGTCGCCCCGAGATTGTTCACCAGGAGAGCGACCCGGTCGTGCGGTTGGAGGGAGAGGTCGGCGACGATTTGCGACAGCAGGCGCTCCACAATGGCGTGCGCTGGCCGGATCGAGGTGCGCTCGACTCCGGGCTCGCCATGAATGCCAAGCCCCCATTCGATCTCCTCTTCCGCCAGTGCAAATC
>JBBQPO010000421.1:0-3457 GCA_038217285.1 Chthonomonadales bacterium | reverse complement strand
AAGATTATAATGTCACCTTCACCAAGGACCCGAATGCCCGCATGACCATGGGCGGCAGTTCCGGCGGTGCGGCGGCCTTCACCATGGCCTGGTATCACCCGGAGTGGTATCACCGCGTCCTCACCTACTCGGGTACCTATGTCAATCAGGATACGGCAAACAATCCTTCCTCTCCGTTCGGTGCATGGCAGTACCACGCGCATTTCATCATGGAGAGCAGGCCCAAGCCGCTCCGCATCTGGATGCATGTGGGGGAGAACGACAACCGCTCGCACGACGAAGAAGCCACCTATCACAACTGGGTCATGGCGAACCAGCGCATGGCGGAAGTCCTGAGGGAGAAAAAATACCACTACCAGTTCGTCTTCGCCCAGCAATCCGGCCATGTGGACGGCCGGGTGGTCAACCAGACTCTCCCGGCCGCGCTGGAATATGTCTGGAAGGGCTATCCCATCAAAACACCGAAAGCCCCCAATGCCGTCAAGTCCACTCGTTAGTCGGCGCTTCAGCAACCAGGGCTGTCAAGTGAGCCTCATCTGTTACGGCGAATAGCGCTTCGAAAAGGGCATCCAGTCGCCAGACGCTCGCGCGGCTCAGGTGCTTGCAGTAGGTTCCCATCGGGTTCGCCTCGCGGAGCACAGCGCTTGCCGGCCCTGTGCAGAGGCGTTCCACCGTGGACGGTCGCACTGCCATGATCCACATAGTAAAGTCCGACGAGCGATCCAGCAAAATGTGATTCTGGTCCGGGAAGAGCCAGACGAGCGCGCCCGAGTGCAGCGCGTAGCGCCGGTCCTCCAGCAGATAGATGTCCTCGCCTTGCATGACGAGATTCAATTCCAACTCGCGATGGTGATGAAAGTCGACCCGCAGTTCCGGGCGAGCAAAGCGCCAGAGCGCCCCGTCGCGCTCGGCAGGCAGATGCAGATCCGCTTCAATTTTGGGATTTCACAGGCAGGAGGAAAACCGATTGTGAGCCGCAACGAGGTGCGCTGGGAACGGATGTTCCCGGATGAGCTGTCGCAGGCTTTTGCTGCCTGCCCTGTCGTCTATTTTCCCTATGGCCTGTGTGAGCCGCACGGCCCGCACTGTGTCCTCGGGCTGGACGCGCTGAAGGCGCATGGGATCGTCTGGCGGGTGGCGCGTATATTGTGCGGCCCCTAACCCCTGAGATCGTACATGTGCAGGTCCTTGCCCGGCATTTTCAGGCCGAGAAGCTCCAGGCGCTCCCGAGGAGCGCTTTCCAGGGCCTGCCAGGGCGTCGCGTACTTGCCCGGATCCATCGTGTCGTACCGTTTCAACCACCAGTAGCCGTAGTAGAGATAAACTCCGCGCCGCAACCCATCTGTCTGGTTGCTGCCCCCGGAGTGCCAGATACTCGAATTGATGAAGATCACATCCCCGGCCTCCACCAGACCGGCCACTTCGCCGGGGAGGGGCACGTTCTCCTGGCCTTTCGGCGGACCCTCCTCGGCCCTGTGAGAGCCTGGAACGATATAAGTAGGGCCGCGCTCCTCTGTCATGGGATCGAGGTAAAGGATCGAGTTGATCGAAAGCGGGCGATCTCCAGGGAACACGAAATCACGATGCCAACTGCGTATCGGAAAGGAGGAGCGCGGTTCCTGTCGCAGCAGATCGAGTTGGAGGAGCTGCACCTGACTGCCGAAAAAGGCGCGGTGCATTCCCAGAAGCATGGGATGCTCGATCAGTTCCAGAAAGGCCGGATGCTTGAGCAGTTTGTTCTGGCCGACCGGAGGTCCTTCCAGTTCCCATATCCGATCGAATTCCGACTGGTAACGCGCCAACTCCTTGCCCTGCAACACGCCAGGAAGGTGGAGATAGCCGTTATCAAGGAAAAACGCCTTCTGATCTAGGGTAATCATGCTACGGTCTCCTGAATCGATTTCTGATCCGGCTGTGAATAGTCGGCCAGGTTTTCCTTAAACCAGCGGTCTATAAGGCGGCGCGTAATGCGCGCGACGTCCGCCGCATCTCCCGTCAAGATAGAGTCCAGAATCCACTGGTGCTGTCGAATGGCCCGTGGGAAGTTCTGGTATCGGATGGAATAGCGACGAATGAGATCGTAGGCGAAGAGCGGCAGACAGGCGGCGCAGAGGCTCCGTTCCAGCAGACGGTTGGGCTGGGAGGCCCAGAGCGTTCGATGGAAGCGCAGGTCCGCATGCAGATAGGCAGGATAGTCGTTCTGTTCGGAAGCCACTTTCATGCCGGCCAGGCACTTCTGCAGTCTGACCAACGCCCCCGGGTCCAGATGCCCTGCCAGCAAAGAGCAGGCAAGCGGTTCCAACTCCCGCCGCACCTGGAAGATGTGCTGCAGGCGTACCGCGTCGATCTCGATGACGAATGAGCCCCGGTTCGGATGCTTCACGACCAGCCCCAGACTCTCCAACTCTTGCAGCGCCTCGCGTACGCCGGCTTGTGAGACACCGAGTTCCCTGGCGAGGGTCATCTCCGGCAGACGTTCTCCTGGCTTGATCTTTCCGGTCAGAATGCGCTCCTCCAGTTGGGAAGCGACCGAAAAGCGGTTATTAGCCGGCTTTACCGCTCTTGACGGCGCGGGCGGCGGCTGTATCCGCACGATTCGAGGCATAACGGTTTCTCTTTCTACAAATTCTACATAAAGTCTCGACAGCCTGAAGCCGATCAAGGCACGGAGTAGCGTTCCAGAGTCTCCCGATTCAACTCCACGCCCAGCCCTGGCTTCATCGGAAGGGCAAGCGCCCCGTCGGCCTGCCATTCCAGTTCATTGATTGTCAGCTCGCGGCGCAAAGCCGATTCGGAGAGGGCGGCAGGTAGAAACTCGATATAGGGACAGCAGTTTGTAGCGGCAGCCAGATGAGCGCTCGCCGCAATGCCTATTCCGCTTTTCCAGCAGTGCGGAACGATCAACCGCCCCCGGTCAGCCGCCAGATGAGCCACCTTGCGAGCCTCGGTGAAGCCGCCGACACGCCCGACATCCGGCTGCAGAACATCGACTTTGCCCCGATCCACCAGGTCAAGAAACTCCCAATGGGTGTTCTGCCACTCCCCCGCCGCGATTCGGATAGGCGACCGATCGGCGAGAAAGGCGTAGCCCTCCAGGTCGTCGATGTCCAGCGGGGTCTCCATAAAGAACAGGTCGAACGGGGCCAGGCGATCCAGCACGCGCAACGCCGCTTTGGCGTCGGACCAGCAGTAGGCGACATCCACCATCAGCGTAAAGTCGGGACCGACGGCCTGCCGGCAGGCTCCGACGATCTCGACGATCTTATCGTCGCTCTCCTGAATGCCGTTGTGAGCATAAGGTCCTTTGATGCACACCTCGACCTTGGCCGCGTGAAAGCCCATTGCCTTAGCACGCTGAGTCTTTTCGACAAGCGACTCGGCGTAGGCCGTGACGGTTCTGCCGGTAGGAAGCAGGGAGGCGTAGGGTGTGAGTTGCGATTTGACCGCACCACCCAGC
>JBBQPO010000420.1:0-3589 GCA_038217285.1 Chthonomonadales bacterium | reverse complement strand
CATGGTCTCTGAATCGGGCGTTTAGATGATGATGGGAACATGCGCCAGAGCCGGGTCTGTCATGAGCCTCTCGAACGCCGCCGCGCCGATCTCCCCGCCGCCGATATGCTCGTGCCGATCTACCCGACTGCCAAGCGGTTTCTTGGCATCGTTGGCGTGAATGACTTTGAGGTTTTTTATGCCGATCTGAGCGTCGAAGTCGGACCATGTCTGCGCATAGGCTGCGTCATCGCGCAGATCGTATCCGGCCACAAAGATATGGCAGGTATCCAGGCAGACACCAAGCCGCGGATGTTCGCCCACTCCCCGCAGAACCTCCCCGATCTGTTCGAAGCGCCACCCAAGTCCTGTCCCCTGTCCGGCGGTCGTCTCCAGGGCGATCCCGACGGTATAGCCGAGTCGGTCGGTCTCCTCAAGAATACGCTTCAGGCTCTCGACCAGGCGCGCCACAGCCGCCTCTTCTCCCGCGTTCAGGTGCGCTCCCATGTGCGTCACGACCCAGGGAATGCCCAGAAGCTCCGCGCGATCCAGCTCTCCCCGAAAGGCGTCGCGGGAACGTTCTAAAACATCTGCGGCAGGAGCCGCGAGATTGATAAGATACGAGTCGTGGGCCACCGTGAAGGCTATGTCGGTTTCGGCACGCACGCGGTGAAAGGCTGCGATCGTTTCCGCTTCGAGCGGCGCGTGACTCCACTGGCGTGGGCTGCCGGTAAAAAGCTGCACGGCTGTACAGCCGATCAGTTGGCCCGCAGTCAGACTCTTGTGCAGTCCTCCCGCAGTCGGCATATGCGCCCCCAGCGGGCGTTCCGGCCGTGAGGCCATTGGTTCCGAAGGAGCAGGTAGAGGGGCAGGTCCGGGGTCGGATTCATCGGCGGATCCTGTGGGTGGGGATGCTTCACTCATGTCAGGTTCAGTTCTCCGTCTCCGCGCGGCGCGCGGATTTCCGGCGCAGAGCGGTCAGTCTACTCACAACGCGCTGTAGAGTCCGGCGGCGAGCGCATCGTGCAGTGCATCTCGGGAGAGAAGGACGGGCAAAATACGCTGTCGAGTCACCAGAGCCAGGTCCCGAAGGGTGGCCTCATCAGCAACGTCGCGCATCCCAACATAGAGGGTCTCTCCCTGCAGGGCCAGTCCGACCACGCCATAGCGGCGAGCGATGTGCTCGGGTATGCACTCTGCGGCAGTAGGATCGACGAGATGTCCGTCTACCCAGATCGGGAAGCGCCCCCGAATGGTTCTCTCCCCTGCCACAAGCGCCTGAAACAGGGACGCTTCCGCAAGAGGGGCGGTTTCACGCGCCAGAAAAAGGTGCCAGCCGATGGTTTCACTACTGTAACGTGTCCAGAAATCACGATTGCCCCAAGCGCAGGCGTCGCGTAGGTTGTCCACACGATCAGCGCATTTGACGAGCCGCACCCACTCTGGAGCTTTGCGCAACTCGGAAAAATAACGCGCGTCCCGGGCATATCTTACTTCGGTGGGTCCCGGCTGCGGCTTGGTGAGAGTCCAAACCGCTCGCTCCACATCGTTCCCGAACGCCATGCGAATTTCCTGCGTCAGATGTTCGCGACTTTCGGGCAGCGCGCAGTCTTCGATCACATCGTGCAGCAGGGCGGTGACAATCGTCTCGACTTCGGCGTGTTTCCACTCGTCCAGCAGGATCAGCGCGACGCGCAACGGATGCGCAATATACGGCACAGGGCGATCACCGCTGGTTTTGCGCACCTGTCCGCGATGTACGCGTTCGGCCAATGTAAAGGCCGTCTCAACGGACATTCCGACCGACAAAGGAACGCTCGACCGAAGCCGTTGCCACAAAGGTTCTACATCATGCAATTGGTACAAAGCGTTTGTCTGCATTCCAGTTTCCAGCGAGGTGGGTCGCGCCCACGCGTGGAACATTGTATCATGATGTCCCCTCCTTGTCAAACAATGGACCGAGCAGATCACGAACAACCAGGCACAAAAAGAGGCCCGCGCCTGAACTGTCTGAATCCGAATGCCTGATTTTTGCCCACGGCGGCAGGAGTTTGCAGGGTCGATGCGGAACGAATCCGCAGTAATCCTGGAGAAGAGGACTGCATGCGAAATCTACTAGGCAAGGTTGCCGTAATTACCGGCGCGGGGCGCGGATTGGGCCGCGCCTATGCGCTCCGACTAGCGTCCCTCGGTGCCGATGTCGTGGTCAACGATATTCGGCTCGATGCCGCCCGGGAGTATGACGAAGAGTTGACCTCCGATTCCGTCATGGCGGAGTGCGAGGCGTATGGGGTGCGCTCCATTGGAGTCGAGGCCGACGTAACGCAGCAGGCCGAGGTGGAACGACTGTTCAATCGCACCATGCGCGAATTCGGCAGAGTGGACATTTTGATCAACAACACGGGCGGCGTGTTGATTCCGCGGGAGCGCGGGTACGCCTCCACCGTGACCGAAGAAGACTGGCACTTCATCATGAATGTCAATCTGACTGCCACGGTGTTCTGCTCGCAGGCGGCTGTCGCCCTCATGAAGCCCCAGCGTTCCGGCAAGATCATCAATATCTCTTCTCAGGCAGGTCTGCGCGGCAATCTGCTCGGTGAAAACGCGCACTACTGCGTGGCGAAAGCAGGGATTAACGAGTATACGCGTCTGCTGGCAGGCGAAGTCGGATCGTTCAACATCACCGTCAACGCCATCGCTCCCGGTATGATCCTCACGTCGCGTGCCAACAAACAGTTCGACCGCAGCAGTCCGGAGAGCGTGGCGAAGTATACCGCCGTCATCGCCCTGCGCCGCATGGGCACCACCGAAGACTGCGCCCGCGTGATCGAATTTCTGGCCACCGACCTCTCCGACTATGTCACCGGACAGGTCATCCCTGTCTGCGGCGGCATGGTGCTCTCTCCCTCGTGAAATCATGAAAACAACGCGATTACCCTTTGCGCTCTGCGCCTATAGCCTGCCCCACACGCTGGGCTATGTGCCGACTCTCGACGGGACCCCGAACCCGTCCCCGAGCCCCCTTCTGTCACTGGTAGACGCCGCCGTCCGCTTCGATCTCACCGGCGTGGAGTTTCCGCTCGCGGCGGTCGTCCCTTCCTTCGACGGGAAGTTCGTGCCGACGGCAGGGGCGGCGGAGGAGTTGCTGGAGAGGGTGCGCGAACAGGGTCTGACGTTGATCGCAGACTACGGGTCGATCCTCGCCAACGATGCCGAACCTCTGCACGCCTATCTGCAGACGGCGGCAAAAGCGGGGGCGACGACTGTACGAGCGACCCTGAGTCATCTCCTGTGTGGCGACCGGCGCAGCCTGCCCGACGGATGGCCGCCCTATTTCGAGGCGCTCGGGCATAGGCTGCGCGAAGTCCTCCCACTGGCGGAGGATCTGGGGCTTGTGCTGGCCGTCGAGAACCATCAGGACGTGACGAGCGCGGACCTGTGCGACCTCTATATGGACAGCGGATTGAGCCCAGCGTTCGGCGTGACGCTGGATACCGGCAACCCACTGGCCGTCGGAGAAGATCCGGTCGAGTTCGCAGCCAGGATCGGGCCGCTGATACGGCACGTCCATCTGAAGGACTATACCGTACATCCCGCACCTAACGGTTAC
>JBBQPO010000419.1:0-3593 GCA_038217285.1 Chthonomonadales bacterium | reverse complement strand
GCTCATGGCTTTGCTGCCATTGTGTGTGGAGAGCATGCGGGTGATCGCTGCGGTCAGCGAGGTTTTGCCGTGATCGACATGGCCGATGGTGCCGATGTTGACGTGCGGCTTGGTACGCTCGAACTTTGCCTTGCCCATAGTGGTATATCCTCTCCTTTAGAGGGTGAATAAGTGCATCTTAAACAACGAATCGTTAGCGGTGCAGAATGGCGCGTCCATCATGACGCGCCATTCCTGCCTACTCCTGCGGCCTCTCTCCTGTCTCCCTCAAAAGGAGGCGGTTAGAGCGGCCCGGTCTTCAGGCTCGCGTGTAGGTGGCAGCGATGGAATAAATCCCTTCGGCTGCCTAGTTTTTCTTGCCCTGCACCTTGGCGGTGATCTCTTCCGCGACGTTGCGCGGGACTTCCTCGTAGTGCGAGGGCGTCATGGTGAAGGAGGCGCGTCCCTGAGTGAAGCCGCGCAGTTCGTTGACGTAACCGAACATCTCCGACAGCGGCGCACGGGCACGAACGACCATCTTATTACCGGGCTCCGGATCGCTGCCTTCCAACTGGCCGCGTCGGCGGTTGATGTCGCCGATGACGTCGCCCATGTTGGCGTCGGGCGTCGAGACTTCCAGCGCCATGATCGGTTCGAGCAGGTAGGCTTTGCCCTTGCGGAGCGCCTCTTTCAACGTCTGACTGGCCGCGACCTTGAACGCGATCTCCGAGGAGTCAACGTCGTGGTAGGAGCCATCCATGACCGAGACACGGATATCGACGACCGGGTAGCCTGCGACGATGCCGCTTTCGATGGCTTCGCGCACACCCTTTTCGATACCGGGCATGTACTCCTTCGGAATCGATCCGCCGACCGTCTTGTTGACGAACTCGAAGCCTTTGCCGGCTTCCAGCGGCTCGACCTCGAGCTCGACGTCGCCGTACTGTCCGGAGCCGCCTGTCTGCCGTTTGAAGGGCACACGGGCGCGGGCTTTATTGTGAATGCTCTCGCGGTAGGCGACCTGCGGCGCGCCGAAGTTAGCTTCGACGCCGTAGGTGCGCTTCAGGATGTCTACCTTGATGTCGAGATGCAGTTCGCCCATGCCGCTCAGAATGGTCTGGGCGGTTTCGGGATCGGTCGCGACACGGAAGGTCGGGTCTTCACTGGCGAGTTTCACCAGGGCAGACGACAACTTGTCCTGATCGGCTTTGGTCTTCGGCTCGATGGCGATGGAGATAACCGGGTCCGGGAACGAGATGTTCTCCAGGAGGATCGGCTTCTTCTCGTCGCAGAGGGTGTCTCCGGTGCGCGTATCCTTCAGTCCGACGATAGCGGCGATGTCGCCAGCATAGACGGCATCGACATCTTCGCGACTGTTGGCGTGCATGCGGACGATGCGTCCGATGCGCTCTTTCCGGTCGCGGGTGGAGTTCATCACGGTCTGCCCAGTCTGCAAAACGCCCGAGTAGACACGGAAGAAGGTCAGCACACCGTACTGGTCTTGCGCGATCTTGAAGGCCAGGCCGCTGAACGCGGTTTCATCGGCAGGATGCCGCCCGTCCTCTTCCCCGGTGTAGGGGTTGGTGCCGGGAATATCGCCGACATCAGTCGGAGACGGCAGATAGTAGATGACCGCGTCGAGCAGGGGCTGAACGCCCTTGTTTTTATAAGCGGAGCCGCAGAGCACCGGAACGATCTTGCCGGCGATGGTTCCCATGCGCAGCGCATTGCGGATCTCATCGACGGTGATCAGCTCGCCTTCGAGATACTTCTCGATCAGCGAATCATCGGCGTCCGCGACGGCTTCCAGAAGCTTCATATGGTATTCGTTGGCGACTTCGAGCAGGTCGGCCGGGATAGGTCCGGTTTCGAACGTCTGGCCCATTTCGTCCAGATAGGTCGTCGCGGTCATCTCGACCAGATCGATCACACCCAGGAAGTCGGCTTCGGCGCCGATGGGAATCTGGATCGGCACGGCGTTGGCGCCAAGGCGCTCGATCATCTTCTCGACGACGCTGAAGAAGTTCGCGCCCATACGGTCCATCTTATTGACGAACGCGATACGCGGAACTTTATATTTGTTGGCCTGTCGCCAGACGGTTTCCGACTGTGGCTGCACACCGCCGACAGCGCAGAAAATCGCGACGGCTCCATCGAGCACACGCATGGAACGCTCGACCTCTACCGTAAAGTCGACGTGCCCCGGCGTGTCAATGATATTGATACGGTGGGTGCGCTTGCGCAGGCTGGTTTCCGGATCGGTTTCCAGGCCCCAGAAGCAGGTGGTAGCGGCGGAGGTAATGGTGATCCCGCGCTCCTGTTCCTGAACCATCCAGTCCATCGTCGCCGCCCCGGTATGTACTTCACCGATCTTATGGGTTCGGCCTGTATAAAAGAGGATGCGCTCGGTACAGGTGGTTTTGCCCGCATCGATGTGGGCGGCAATGCCAATATTTCGTGTTCTATCTAAACCGTATTCTCGTGCCATGTGCGTAACTTACTTGCCTCCAGAGAGTGCTGTTTTTCAAAAGGACGGAAGCAGAGATCGAGCGGATGGCTCGTGTCTGCTTCCCGGTTGGTGTCGGAAGGTTCGCCCGGGTCCGAGGCGCCCCTCCCTGCGCGCACTCACTCTCTCCGGAGATCCTCAGATTACCACCGATAGTGGGCGAACGCTTTGTTGGCGTCGGCCATGCGATGGGCCTCTTCTTTGCGCTTCACGGAAGCGCCGGTGTTGTTCACGGCGTCCAGAAGTTCCCCGGCCAGTTTTTCTGACATCGAGCGTCCGGCGCGTTTGCGCGCATTGATGACGGTCCAGCGCAGCGCCAGAGCGACCCGGCGCTCCTGCCGCACTTCGACGGGAACCTGATAGGTGGAGCCGCCGACGCGGCGCGGGCGCACTTCGATGACCGGCATGATGTTGCGCACGGCGGTCTCGAACAGCTCCAGCGGCGGGCGCTTGGCGCGGGCTTCCATGAGTTCCATCGCTCCGTAGAAGATGCGCTCGGCGACGCTCTTCTTGCCGTCCAGCATTAGACGGTTGATGAAACGCTGCGCCAGTACGCTTCCGTAAACGGGGTCCGGCGTGATCGGGCGAGGGCGCAGTCCACCCTCGGGCGTATTTCTCGGCATTTCTGGCGGTCTCCTATTTCTTCTTACCGGCGGCGACGACGACGTTCTTCTTGGTGCCGTACTTGGAGCGGCTGGACTTGCGGTCGCGGGTTCCGGAAGTATCGAGGGTACCGCGCACGATATGGTAGCGCACACCAGGCAGATCCTTGACGCGGCCGCCACGGATCATGACCACGGAGTGTTCCTGCAAGTTGTGTCCGATGCCGGGAATGTACGCCGTGACTTCCGTCTTGTTGGTCAAGCGGACGCGAGCGATCTTCCGCAGCGCGGAGTTAGGCTTTTTGGGCGAAATCGTCCGGACAAGCAGGCAGACGCCGCGCAACTGCGGATTGCCTTTGAGCGCTGGCGCCTTGGTCTTCTTGATAACGCGTTTTCGGCCCTTTCGGACCAACTGGTTAATGGTGGGCATACAGGCCGATCCCCTTCAGGTTCTGATGCGATGCGTCCACGCACTCGTTGGCGCGACGATATCGTGAATGAGTTCA
>JBBQPO010000418.1:0-3604 GCA_038217285.1 Chthonomonadales bacterium | reverse complement strand
CGAGGAGCGCCCCGAACTTACGCAGTTCCTGGCGGGTCAGACCTGGTTCCTGGAAAGCGTAGGCGTTGAGCAGGGCTTCGATCATATAGTCACCTGGATCGCAGATCGGTTCCTGATGGTCGGGCGAGTCGAGGTAGCGGTCCTGCATACAGAGCTGCGTGGCCCAGCGAGAGGATTCCCAGAGGTCGTTGAGATGCGGTTCGCTGCATAAGAAGGCGCCCCTGGTAGTCACCGGATAGGAGACTACCGCCGCCGTGACGTCCTCGATCTCTATCGGCTGCGTCACATGCGAAGCGGTGAGGTTTATCACGGTAAAGCTGCTGTAAAAAGGCGTTTCGAAAACCTGCTCGCCATCGGTGAGGTGCAGCGTAGCGGCGCGATGTCCCCCTGGCGCATTGGTTTCGTTGAGGGCGACGTGGAGGGTCGCCCCCGCGCCGCCCTTGATCTTCAGGCGGACGTAAGCGCTCAACACCCGGCTGTACTGAAGCGCCAGGGAGCCATCCGTCTTCAGCGTGATCGGGTGGGCGTTGGCAAACAGCAGGGCGGGCGCCTCGACACCGGCGCTGAGGCGTACCGCGCGTCGATGTGGGTAGGGAAACGTGATGAGAGGGCGTATCTGACTGGTCTGTAGGTTCGGCCAGTAAGCGCCAGTCGGTACGCAGGCAAGCCAGTGGGTCTCATCGAACCCGGCGCGCTTCCAGCCGACAGGCTCCAGCGCGGGCCTATAGTGAACCCCGTCCCGCCTCGCCTCCAGGTAGTTTCCGGCGACGGCCCGCCAGGATGGGTCGGCCTGTAACGTGGTGACGGAACGGTCTGCCCCGGTTATTTTTGCCTGAAAGAACAGGCCGGGACTGCCCATGGAGCCGTACCAACTTCCCATCTGGGCGGCAAACACCTCGACCGCAATGAGATTTACGCCCTTGTGAAAGTACGGTGTCACGTTGCGGTAGTCACAGTAGTAGAGGCCGGTGTTGCCCCGGCTCTTTCCGCCGGGGTAGTCCTCGCCGGGATCGGTCGGGCCGCGCGACACCAGTTGGCCGTTGATGTAGAGGCGATAGTGCCGATCCGCGCTGACCCATGCCGCCACCTGCCGCGGAGCGGCGTTTAGGGTGACCTGTTTCCGAAAACAGCCGACGGCTGCCTGTGTCGCCGCCGCCCCAGCTTTTCCGATCCATACCCACGACGGTGGCATAGGAGGGGTTGGATAGTCTTCCTTCCCTCGCGCGGAACCACCGGTTAGAACGCCCGCTGCGGCTGTCATGGATCTGTCCTGTCGGTGCTGCGCCTGCGCTCGACTGAGGCAGCAGAGCGTCAGCATGCACACTGCCCATAACCGACCTATCGCATGCTGCTTCATAATTACTTCCAGACTTTCCATCTAGTGTTTAGCCGAATCGTCATCATGGTGGGCCGGTATGGGGACCACCTCCGCCGCTTCGGCCTCCAGTGCTTCGGCGGAAGGCGCCTCGTCCATCTCCTGCAAGTAGTAGCGGACGTTGGTCACAATCACGTCTTTGCGCCGCAGCAGAGCCAATTTGAGGATCAGGCCGGAGTTGCCATGCAGGAGGGTATGCCACCCTTTGGTCGGGACGAACTCCGGTACGATCACCGTAATCAGGTGGTTGCGGCGCTCCACCTGCACGGCGTCCAGATACTGCATCATCGGGCTGACCATCGAGCGATAGGGCGAGTTCAGTAGGACAAGGGGCACCTCCCCGGCCCACTCTTCCCAGCGAGATTTCAGCGCTCCCGTACGCTCCGCGTCCACCTGAATATGCAGGGCGCGACAGTCCGGAGAGAGGGACCGCGCATAGGCCAGCGCGGGCAGGATGCCGCGATGCAGGCCAGGTACCAACAGCAGCACCGTATTGGTCAGCGCCATGGGCGGCGAGTGCTCGGCAGGCAGGCGCAGTTGGGTCGCCACATCCGCGTAGTGTCGAAACACCAGGCGGAAGAGGAGCACCAGCAGGACGATCAGCAGCAGGACCATCCACGCGCCTTCCGTAAACTTTTCGTAGACGATGAAGCTCAGGACGATAAAGGTGACCACCGCGCCAAAACCGTTGATGACCGCTTTGCGTTGCCAGCCGGGGCCACGCAGACGATACCACCGCCGCACCATCGCGCTTTGAGAGAGCGTAAATGCCGTAAAGACGCCGGTCGCATAGAGAGGGATGAGGGCGTCTACCTGCCCATGTTTCATGGCGATCAGCACGGCTGCGAACACCCCCAGCAGAATAATCCCGTTGTTGAACACCAGCTTGTCGCCCAGGTTGCCGAACTGCTTGGGAATGAATCGGTCGCGTGCAAGGAAGGAGGCGAGGCGTGGAAAGTCGGCGAAGGCCGTGTTGGCGGCCAGCACCAGCACCGCAGCGGTAAACGTCTGCGTGATGAGATAGGCGAAGCTGAAAGTCCCGGTTTTGCCGAAGATCGCTCCGGAGATCTGGTCGATCACGGCCGGGGCGGTCTTGCCATGATCTTCCCAATAGACGACGTGTAGCTGCATCGCCAGCCAGGTCACGCCGATAAAGATCGTTCCCAGGATGATGCCCATCGCGAGAAGTGTAAAGGCGGCATTCTTGGACTTCGGCTCCTGAAAGGCGGGAATGCCATCGCTGACCGCTTCGGTCCCGGTCATGGCGGAGCAGCCGTTGGCGAAGGCGCGTAACAGCACCAGGGCGCCGAACGTCTTCGCGGCATGGCGGGCCGCCTCGACGCTTCCAGGCCAGTGATTGTAGACGCTCGTGATCTCCCCGGTATGCGCATGCCAGCCGAACAGCGGGCCCAGAAGGGCGACTGCGATCATCACGTAGCACATGACGACGAAACCGTAGGTGAAGACCGCGAAGAGGGTACCCGACTCTTTGAGCCCGCGCAGGTTGGCAAGCGTCAGGATGGCGATGAAGATGAGACACCAGAGCACTAGATGTTCATTAAGATTCCAGCGCTGGACGAAGGGGATGCTGGCGAGGTTCTGAACCCCGGAGGCGATGGAGACGGAGACGGTGAGTACATAATCGATCAGCAGCGCGGCGGCCGCGACCAGGCCGGGCAGTGTGCCCAGGTTGTCCTTAGTGACGATGTAGGAGCCGCCGCCCTTGGGGTACGCGAAGATCGTCTGCCAGTAGGAGAAGACGACGGTGATCAGCAGCGCGACGATCAGCCCCGCGATCAGCAGGGTGTTGACCGTGTAGCGATCTTTCTCCGCGAGCAGATAGAGACCCGAGGCCCCCAGGGCGAGAACGATCTGCTGCGTCGCGTAGGCGACCGATGAGATGGCGTCCGACGCGAAGACCGGTAGCGCCAGAAACACCGGCAGCAGCGTGTGCTCGGCGTTCTGACTGGAGACGGGACTGCCCAAAATGGCGCGTCGGATACGCTTGGTCCACGTCGGATGGCGGGTAGGGATATACGGAAGAGGGTCGGTCTCTTGGGGTTCTGTGGGCATCTCTGGCCTCCGTGAGCCTGGATTTCGTTGGAATACGTTCCTGCTAGGAGAGTTCACCACAAGAGATCGAAATTACTCCTCGTTCAGGCAAGCAGACCTTGTATGATCCTGGCGGGTTCGACGCCGGAGAGACGCTGGTCGAGGCCCTGGTATTTG
>JBBQPO010000417.1:0-3620 GCA_038217285.1 Chthonomonadales bacterium | reverse complement strand
CGAGCCTGTCTCTCCTAGACGCCCGCCGTTGCGCGCGAACAGGTTTCGAATGATGGCGACAGTGCGGTTCTTGTTATCGGTCGCCACCTCGACGATGACCGCGACTCCGGCGGGACCATAGCCTTCGTACGTCAGCTCTTCGAAGGCCGCGCCTTCGATCTCGCCCGTACCGCGCTGCACGCTGCGCTTGATATTGTCGGCGGGCATCGAGTTCTCACGCGCCTTTTGGATGGCGAGGCGGAGGCGCAGATTGTTGTCGGGGTTGCCGCCGCCATTCTTTGCCGCCATGATGATCTCTTTGGCCAGTTTCGTGAACAGGTTGCCGCGCTTGGCGTCTTGCACGCCTTTTCGGAGGCGAATATTATGCCATTTTGAATGTCCGGACATCGGTTACCTCGCTGCTTCAGGAATATTGAAGATTATAACACACCGTCGCCTGCCCGTCAAACGCGTCCGAACGAACAAAGACAAAATTGGACATACCGGCCAAGTGACATTCAAAACGGCAACCAGCGGAACGCGATAACCACTTAACCTACTGTCTGGGAAATCGGGGGAGGACTATGGATGCGTACGGCATTAACGACGTCGGAGCGATCACCGGTACCGGAACCATCAACGGAGCGACCCATGCGTATCGCCTTGATCCGAGGGTGAGCTCCGCCACGCCGGAGCCGGGAACCCTTGCGCTTTTCGCTGCCTTCGCGCTGACGGGAGCGGGCTTCGCTCGCAAACGCCGCCGCAAGTAGAGCCGCAGTATGGGTTTTTTTGCCCATCGCACCGGAAATGTGGAGAGGGAAGGGAGCGGATAAGGACGCTTCAGCGGAAGGCCGCCTCGCCTTCCTTCAGTGTGACGATACGGTCGGCGGGAACTTGCGGATAGATGTTTACGGTTCCACTGGGCCATCGAACCGTTATCGTCGCCTGCTTTGCACTTCCCAGTCCAAAATGAACCCGCCTATCCGAGGCGGAGAGGTAGGAGCCGTCGGTAGCGCAGCGGCGCAGGATCTTGCGCTCGCTGGCTTGCACGGTGACCAGCGCACCAATTCCGTCCCGATTGCTCTTTGTTCCGATCAACTTCACCTGCAGCCAGTGACCGGAGTGCGGCGATTCATTATGCAGCAACATCGGCGTCCCCTCGCTGTCGGCCACCAGCACGTCCATCCTGCCATCATTATCGAAATCGCCTGTCGCCAGTCCACGCCCGACGATCTTTGCCTGGAAGGCAGAGCCGGCCGCCACGCTCACGTCTTCAAATCTTGTTCCTTCGATATTGCGCAACAGTTGGATAGTCTGCCGGTATGTGGTGCTTTTATCGATATCGCCGATATTGTCCTGCACATGCCCGTTCGCCAGTATGATGTCCAGCCAGCCGTCGTTGTCTACGTCGATGAACTTGCATCCAAACGCGACATTGGACATCGTGGCGTCCGCCACCCCTAGAGCCGTCGCCTGATCGGTGAACCGGCCGCCACCCTCGTTGAGATAGACGTTCTTCGCTTCGTGTTGAAAGGAGGCGACCAGGAGGTCGAGCCTGCCGTCGTTGTTGTAATCGCCCCAGTCCAGTCCCATGCCGCCATGCACCTGGCCTGCACTGTCGTAGGCAGTTCCTGCGGCAACGGCGATATTCTGAAATTTCGCGCCCTGCTTCTCCAGCAAGTCTCCGGCCATTTCGTCGTTACTGATGGCCAGCATCGGGTGTCCGGTCTCCCGAATATCCGCCGCAGCCACGCCCAGAGCCTTACCGGAGACATGCTGCAAGCCCCACGCAACGCTCACATCACGAAATCTGCCGCCGCCTAAGTTGTGATAGAGGACACCGTGCAGCGGATAGTAGAATCGCGGCCCGCAGGCGCTCATGAGAGTGCCGTTATTGCAGAGTTGGGGTTGTGTCTCCGGGCCGAATTTCGCGTAGTTGCCGATGTAGAGATCGAGTCTGCCGTCGCCATCAAAATCCGTAAACGTGGCGCTGGTCCCCCAAGGCTGGGACGCAATGCCCGCCTCCTGCGTCACATCACGAAAGCGGCGTACTGAGGCATTCCTCGTTCCGCTGTTGGTTTCGGGAGCGATGGGTTCATTATGCAGTAAGACGCCGCCCCGATAGGCGCTAATATAGAGATCCTCGTAGCCGTCGTTGTCGAAGTCGCCTACTGCACAACCGAGGAAATGCCCGTTTAGTTGATCCAAGCCGGTCGCATGGGTCACATCGGTGAAGTGGCCTTTGCCATCGCCTCGATACAGAGCCAATTTCGGGCCTACGAGCAGAATATCGAGATTGCCGTCGTTATCGTAGTCCAGGAAGGCACAACCATTGCCAATGGTCTGCAAGATATTCAGAGGACGTTTGCCTTCGACGGTCCAGCGGTAATCGATTCCGGCGGCCCTCGCCACCTCCGTGAAAAGCACGCGCTCATGGGCAGGAGTCGCTCGGTCAGCCGGAAGGCGTTGGATGCGGTTCAGGGAACCGCCGGACGGTGGAGACGGAGAGAGGCTCGAATGACCGCATCCCATCCAGGCGCTGAGGCTCATCAACGCTGTCAGGAGGGTAAGAGCCGTCCGTACGGAGGATCCGTTTGGAAGTCTCCAATGTATGCTGCTGCTGGACGCTGTCAGGATGGTAAGAGTCCTCCGTACGGATGTGGGTTGTTCACAAATTCATGATGACGGACGGCAGCCCGACACCCTGTCACCGCATCTTGACGGAGGCGTAGACCATTCCGTTAAGTGCCGACATGGACGGAAGCCTGCCCGACGCTTTGAGTTGCGCCATCAGGCGGGCCAGCTCATTCTGGGCGGTGACATCGGTCTTGCAAATGGCGCTGTAGTACTGGTACTGGTTGATCGCCTTGGCGTATTCGCCTCCACGGGCATACAACCGCGCCAGTTTCAGGCGGATGCTGGTCACTTTCGGACTCTGAACCGCCTGTTCCTCCGTGTTGAAGAGATCGGTGTAGTAGTCGCGAAGAATCCTGAACTGATTCAGCGCCTCCCTGGCTTGCCGCTCTTTGCCGACGCGCTGATAGGCGCGTCCCAGTTGATACCAGGAGGTGGCGACCAGCGGCGCCTGTTCACAGGCCTGCTCCAGATAGGCGACCGCCTGCTTTTCCTGGTTTTGTTGGAGCGCCAGGCGGCCCAGTTCGTACAACACACCCGCATGATGGGGGTCCGCGCGATGCGCCTGCTCCAGCATGCGTGCGGCCTCTGCCAGAGTCTGCGGGGTCGGCGCGTGATCGAGCAGAAAATGCGCCAGCAGGTACTGAGCGCGGGTGTCTCCGGGCGTCAGGCTCAGGCCACGGCGAAAAGCCTGCTCGGCTTCGACGCCTTTATGGGCGTTCGCCAGAATCGTCGCAAGATCGAGCTGATAATCGGCTCGATCCGGTGCGAGGGCGACCGCGCGCCGAAAGGCCTCTTCCGCCTCGCTAAAGTAGCGCTGGATCTTGCAGCGCGACTGTCCCAGTTCGTGCCAGTACTCGGCTTCGTTGGGAGCCTCCTTCAGGGCCGCCCGCAAGTGTTCTGTGGCTTCCCCGGGAAACCCCGCCGCCTCATAAAGACGTGCTACGGCGCAGTGCGCCCGATGCAGATGGGTAGAGAGAGAGAGAGCACGATTCAGATAGCGGAAG
>JBBQPO010000416.1:0-3625 GCA_038217285.1 Chthonomonadales bacterium | reverse complement strand
TTGGAGAGGTCTTGCTCAAAGAGAGCGGCGGCTTCGTAACGCTTCTGTTGGATCTGTTTTCGGGTAAGAATTAAGGTGTTCATACTCACAATACGCAAACCTGGGCGGTTCGTTGCTAGATCACCTGAAGGTCAATAGTGGCGGCGTCCGGAGCGGGAATGCCGAGCTTCTTCTGGATCGCCGCATTGACCGCCGCTTCTGCCGCCGGGCCAAAGGAGGCTTCGAGGGCGTTGATCGTGCCAAGGGCGGGAGTTTTGGCGACAGCCGACGCCGGGATATGCAGAGGACGGGTCAGCATGTAGTGCACCGCGTGACCGGCGAAGTAGGCGACCAGCGCAAGGAAGTTGGGATCTTTGAACACGAGGATTCTCCTTTCGAGAGAAGAGGACCGTGCCATCACGGTTTGGGAGGATTCGGGGGAAAGTGGATCAGCGCCTTGAAACCCTCCAAAAGGGCGTCCAGCTTGCCTTCCACCCGATAGAGCGTCGTTATCTGTCCGTCGAGGCGCGTGTCGAGCACTTCGAGGCGTATGTTATGGTTGTTAATTTCCGTACGCTGCTGCTCGGTTTTCTGCTCCAACAGGGCCAGGCGTTCCGCTGCTTTCCATGTGGCCGCGAAGATGGGAACCAGGAGCACCACGAGGGCGGGGACCGCCCAGACCTGCCATTCATGCATCAGATATATCACCCCCTTGCTATTTGGCCTGAACGTAGACGCCTCCAATCGGAACGATCGTGGAGCCGTCGCCACCGGAGCCCACCACGCGGAGAAGGACATCCGCCTTTGCCAGGGCGGTTAGCGTTATCCACGCAGAGGCGCGAACGCCCTGCAAGTAGGTGATCGCCGGGCCGCTCACACTGTCGAGATAGTTCCAGGTGGCGCCGTTGTCCGTGCTGAACTGCGCGGCATACGTCGGTGACACCGCCGCAGAGCTTGGAGTCGGGAACGCTGCCACCATCCGGGCCTGCGTCGCGTTCGTCAGATCGTGCTTCGCCCGGTAGACCGTGAGGGCGTTCAACTCCGTCAGAGCGAGCGGGACGGCCCAGTTGATATAACTCGCCCCACAGGAGACGACCAGGACGTTGTGCGGGACGCTGGACGCCCCGCCGCTCGCCGCTATCGTGATGTTATTCCCGCTCGGCGTCAACGCGATATTGGAACCTGCGACCAGCACCGGAACCGTCATCGTGATCGCCTGCCCACTCTGCGAGAGCGTCAGAGAGCCCACCGAGGCGAGTTGAACGTCGTTTTGGATCTGCGTTCCACTGCCAGGCGTGATCGACCGCACCCCGACAGCAGCCGCACTGATTGCTGCTGCCGCTGCTGCCGTTGCTGGCGTCGGTGGCGCCTTGCTGGCCGCCTTCGCCTCCAGGGCGACCAGGCGCGCCAGGATTCTATCCAACTCCAGGTCGTGCAGACGGTCGCCCGTCGTCTGAAGGAAGTCCACTCTAGCCCCCTTCCCCACTGACAGGAGGCCGTTCCCAGAGCACGCGCCGCACCGACGTCGCGTTGGTGGCCGCCGTCAGACCGAGCCGCCACTTGTAGGCCGTCGGCTCCGGCGCGAACGGCAGTTGGTGCTCCCCAACGGTAAAGGTCTTGCTGCCGGCCGGAGAGGCCGTCACATCTTTGAAGAGCGCGGCAGTGACGGCTCCCCCCGCCGTGTCGCAGAAGACGCTGCGCACCCGCGTCTTGACATCGCCATAGCCGCTGCCGGGGGCGAAGATCAGGCGGAGGCTGAAGCCGGTGCTGTAGGTCCAGGCCGCGATTGGCGTTCCGCCATCGCTCGTGGCCCGATTCGTATCGCTTGGCGAAAGACCCGGTTGCCAACGATAGAGGTTCCCAGCACTGTCCTGAAATACCATCTGTTGGTAGATGCCGGTCGGGTCGCGCCAGTCGTCTCCGTGCTGCATCGTGTGCGCCAGGGTATGGCGGGTCCAGGTCTCCGTCACGAAATCGAAGCGCAGCAGATTCTGCCCTCGGATCGCGTAGAGTTTGCGGTCCTGATAGCCCATCACTACCGTCGCGTCCGGCTGGAACCACGCGCGGAAGAGGCGGCGGATCGGCCTCGTCAGCTCATCCGCCGAGGCGCGCGCCCGCGTCCGATAGATACCGTCGTGAGCACACCAGGTGAGCGCCTCTTCGGCCCAGCAGGCGCCGCGCCGACTGATCACGCCTCGCTCCCATATCTTGTAGAGCGGCGGAGTCCCGGAGAGAGGCGCATCGAGGTTCGTCAGCAGGTAGGTCGCCTCGTTCGTGAGGATATAGGCTGCATTGTCGCCGCGCCCGCACCACAGGACGCCCTCGCTCGATGTCGGCGCGATGTCGAAGCTCCAGCCGTCCGCCGCAACCAGCGGAATCGCCGGGAACTGCGGAAACGGATCGGCGTCCTTGCCGAACGGCAGATAAGACGAGATGCTGACCCGGCTCGGATTCGCCGGATCGCCGCCCGCGATCAGACGCCCATTGACCGCCGCCATCGCCAGACAGGGTGGCGGCGTTCCGCCCGCCTTATAGAGAATATGAGACAGCGCCGCATCACCCGCGTTGTCGGTCAGCGAATAGGTCGTCACTCCCGCCCCATACGTCAGTGCGGTGACGAGCCGGATCCCGACCGAGGTGAGCCGCCAGAGCCGCACCGTATCCGCCGCCGGAAACTGCGCACCCGCAAGGATCGCGCCGGTGAAGGTCCGGACCGCCGCGAACTCCGACGCCGACGGAGAGGAGAGATTTGCGCCCTTGTTCCACAGATCCGCGCTGCCGAAGCTGTCCGGATTGGTCGATCTGACACCCTGGTCCAGGAAGCTGTTGTAGTTCCAGCGCGCGGCATGAAATGGCGGCGGGTTGACTCCGTCGCTGGAGTAGACCACATCGGTATTCGTACTGAGCACACTCTCCTGCCCGGTGCTGCTGTTGAAGAAGGTCACATAGTACGACACCTGCCCCGGCGCCGGAGCGGACGGCACCGGCATGAACGCGGAGACGCTGAAAGGATCCGTCGTCGGCCCGACCTGCCGGAACCGCAGCCGCCGCACCGCTGCGCGGGTTGCAGTGGTCAACCCCTGCAGCGACAGGTAGGCCGCATATGGACTGCCGTCTCCCGGCGTGTCGCCGATCACCGCCAATAGCTCGAAGCTCCCCGCCGCCGTCGCCAACTCCACCGCGAAGGTGCCGCCTCCACCGCTGGTACTCTCCGGTGAGCAAGCCACAAACAGCCACTTCATTGCGCTCCAGTCCTGATCCGCGCTCAGCGTGTAGACCACCGTGCCGCCGATAGCCCCGGCGATGTTTGTCCAGTCCGTAATCCCGGAAGCCGTCACCGTCACCCCACCTGCCGTAGTCGGCGCGGGCAGCGAGGAGAGCAGAGTCAGCGTCAGCGACCCCGCTGCCGCCGTCGGCCCCCCAGGCTGCGGCAGCGTCGTAATACTCTCCAGCGCGAAAGCGGGGTTGACCCGGCGCCAGATCGCACCCGCCTCGTCGGACGCAATGTATAACTCACCTTACGCAGCCGAGCATTTTACTCTGACTGAGTTTGCCCTTGTTGGCGGTAAAATACCGTCATGGACACACAACTTCTCGATCTCTATACCGACTACCTGATCAGTTCTTTCAGTCTGACGACAGCCAC
>JBBQPO010000415.1:0-3662 GCA_038217285.1 Chthonomonadales bacterium | reverse complement strand
TAACAGAAAGTCCGCATAACTGGGCTGTTCATGCACCGCTCGCTGCAGATGGCTTTCCAGAAGCGTATCCGCTTCGGTGAGTGCGAGTTCGAGGAGGGTAGCATGCAGGCGGTCCATCGGTGTATGGCTCATGCAGCACGCTCCGCTTCTGCGGTGCAGAAACTCGCCTCGTCCAGGCAGCCGGCCGCTTCGGCGTATACGCAGAGGGAGCGCTCCTGCACCTCGGGGCTCTGCTGGGTGATCTGGATCTTGGGGTTATTCGCCCATCGCACCGGAAAAGTATAGTTGCCGCAAATCGGCAAACAAGCTGGTGACGAATAACCCTTTTGGGAAGTATTATCGTGGCGATTCAGCTACTATGGATTCCGTGAGCAGTTTCCGTGATGTTTTTGCCTGTCAAACTGACAGATACGCAGGATCACTCGCAGTGATTTCCTTCCTGCCAGAAAACACCTTTTTTCCGTGACCGCAAGGAGCAGGAAAACGCCCAACTATTGTTTTCCGTGACCGCAAGGAGCAGGAAAACGCCCAACTATACCTTTTGGGTGCGATGGGCAACCCCCCCCTATTGGAACGAGTTGGAATCTTCCGAACGCCAACAGATCGAGAGCGAAGCACACGCGTTACTACGGCAGCAGAACTCAGTCCTAGCGGTCCGACTGGCGCAGAATCCGCAGGGCAGGCTGGCTTTATCCGCCCTGGAGGGCATCCGCCAACGCCTGCTTGCCGAGCGAATGGGACTTCAGTCACAGTAGGAACCGTTTATGGAAATGACCCGAAACGAGGCGATCATGGAGTTGCAACGCCTTTAGCGTTCTGGCGGATTCCCAGGCGCACCGCGAGACTCCCCGGCACGCAGAAGTATGTTGTGCTGATCGGTGGGTTCTCCGGCCCCGGATCGCCGCAGGGATAGAGAGGGCGTGTTTCCGTGGTGAACTCCTCAAGAAGCACGTAGCCCGTCCGCGCCAGACACGTTCGCCAGCTGTACCGTTCGTCCTCGGAGGAATCGTAGGCGGGACGCAGACCCTGTCCCGATATTTCGTGAACATACCGAAAGCCGGCATGGTACGTGTTCCAGCCGGCGCCACGGATCTGCGCATCGCTCAGCGCGGACTCCTCGGTCAGAGCCAGCACCACGCCCGCCCGCTCATAGGCGCGGAAGATATCGATCATTTTTTCGTTTGTCTGGTTACGTACCTCATGAAAGCCGTTTCCCACCATCATGACCGCGCCGGAGGGAGAGAAGCCCGCGACGCGAATTCCCTCCAAAAGCGCTTCGGGCTGCCCTATATCGCAGGGGAGGAACCGCATGCAGGAGGGCAGTAGCCCCATTTTTTGCTGTTCTTTCGCTCCCAAAAGGGGGACATCCTCAAGGTCCGCCCCGAAATATTGCATGCCGCCTTCGCCGCTCCGCTCGAAGCGCTGGCGTGTCGCCTCTCCAAGTCCCAGGGCATGTTCAATAAACACCGAGTAGGAGAAGCCATAACGTCGGCAGAACCGATCCAGACTGTCATTCGCTATCGCGAACATACGCCGGTTTGCCTCCTGACTGTAGAGGACATTTTCCGCCCGGGAAACTTCCGCCAAAACATTCTGCACGCACAGGCGGGCGGCCAGGTCATCAAAATAGGGATAGTAAGAGTAGATGATGCCGAAGGGGCCCGAGCCACGGGCAAACACGCGTCCTCCCAGCGGAGTCACCTGTCCCGTAAACGTAAGCAACCCCCCGGTTATGAGAACCCCCTTCATCTCCGGCGTGATTTTAGGGACCAGATCCATAAGGCAGACCCCTTCGCGCAGTCCGGCGGTAAATCCCAGCCGATACAGGGCCAGCACAAGAGGTACAAGCCGATAGGCTATCTCTATCTCCTGCGCGCCGGCGATCCATCCACAGGGGTTACAGGAAGGAAACAGGCAGCGTAAGAAGCTGGAGACCCGCTGGTTTTCCTGGGCGGAAGTACGCCGCATCGCCAGCACACCACAGAGGTGGTCCGCCCAATTCAGGACCGCGGCGGCCGGCGCCGAATGGAAATAATCCAGGGAATTGCGCACGATAGGCTTTGAACTCAGACGGACATTCGGTCCCTCCATCTCCAAATATCCGCGGCTATAAAGAAACTGGATATCGCTGCGAAGTTGGCGGAGATTAAGACCATGGACACGAGCAGGGGTACAACAACGATTCCTTCATTTTACAGCCATTTCAAGCCCAGAGGTCGTAGACGAGTTCCGGCGGCTGTCTCTCCGTGTCCTCCGGGAAGTGTCCGAAGCGATTGATATGCGGGCGCAGGTACGGGCTGAGAGAGGCCACCTCCTCAGCACTCAGCGGATACCCTTCGTTCTGGAGAGTATGCAACACCCGACTGAGCGAAAAAACGTTGTGGAAGATCACACAGTTGGCCACCAGATGGTTGTACTTAATAATCTTCCTCTGCTCGTCCCGATCATTGGTCAAGATCGTCCCATCGCCACCAAATGCCGCCCATTGCGCAAATCCGTTGAACGATTCGCTCTTGTTAGTCGCCGCTTGAATCAGCGCTCGTAAGTCCGCACTGCCCAGGTATTTGAGTAGAAATTCCGTCCGCAGCGCGCAACCAAGTTCCCGAAACGCCTGGTAGAGACGGTTCTTCTTACTGTAGGTGCCCAGCTTCCTCAGCAGCGTTGAAGGCGTGATCCGTCCGGCTTTTATCGAGAGCGCCACTCGCAGCATGTCGGGCAGGTGCGTCCTGATCAGATCCCAATCGATTGTGTCCGAGAACAGAGAATCGATATGGGTGAAGGGCGTCTTCCGGTCCGGACGATACAGTTTCAAGTCTTTCCAGTGGCGGATGCGCGGCATCAGTGTGATCCCCAGCAGCGCCGCCAGACCAAAGACCGGGGTGCTCTGTGCTTGCGTATCCCCGTGGATGGTGTCGGGCTGAATGTCAGAGAGGTTCTTGAGGAGACCGTCAAGCAGGTAGATGGCTTCCCAGACCCCGCAAGGAATGAAGTTGGCGAAGAGCGCGATGTAAGTATCGGAGACGTGGTAGTAGCCGATACCTCCGTACCCGCCGTAACGGATGTGGCGCTCCGCCAGTAGGTTCTGCTCGTACAGCTCCCACTGGGTGCCATCGACCGAAGCGGTTTTGCCCGTTCCCCAGCGCCGGGGCAGGGCGAACTTGTGGTAGGCGTTTATGACCTCCCGGATGGCTTTGTCCAATCCCTCTTCACTGATATGACGCCAATGGACCCAGGAGAGTTGGCGCGGATCGATGTTGCCCAGAGAGCGGGCAGCTTGCACTGGTCCGAGATGGCAGCCAAAGCAAAACACGGTGGCCAGATAGCGAGAAACAGGATCCTCCAGCTTGGCATCGTGACCGGAGAGCGGCCCGAAGAAGCGGGTCCAGTGCAGCCAATGTTGGGTGTCGCGTAGGATATTCAGTAGATGGATCGGCTCCAGGCGCTCGGCGATCTCAATCTCCAGCGCGCGTAGTCCAGGGAGGACCGGCGATTTCTCAGGCCGTCGGAGAATGGGCTCCCCATTCTCAATGCGCAGGTAGGCATTGTCGGGGAAGGTGCGGTCGGTCGCCTCAGCAGCTTCCGTCAAACGCGCTTTCATCCGGGCGACTAAGTCGTTAGCTTCGACCGGCAACCCCACCATCTCGCCATAGGCGACGATATCG
>JBBQPO010000414.1:0-3678 GCA_038217285.1 Chthonomonadales bacterium | reverse complement strand
TTACTCTCTTCCGCCGCAAAAGTCCATTTCACGCGCCCCGCTGCCGATCCACTCTTTCTCTCGGTGGCCGCTATCTATGGCGAAAATGCTATTGGCGTAGTGCTGACGGGGGGCCAGAGCGACGGCAGCGACGGCATACGGGCCATCAAAGCAGCAGGTGGGAAAACGATTGCGCAGGACGAGGCGACCGCCGAGAATTTCAGCATGCCGCGCTCGGCTATAGCGACCGGCCATGTAGATTTCGTAGTACCGCTTATAAATATTGCCCCCTTGCTCGTTCAGCTCGTAGAGGGCTTTTAAAAGTTGCTGGGAGCAAAGCGACCCGTGGTTCTCTGTTCGTCAGTTCGTTTGATACGGTCGTTTCTAAATGAGTACAGCAGAAAGCGTTTTCTTGGACGCCTTATACCCGAAGCAAGCACAAGAGGCCAGTTTTGAAACCTGATTTCAGGTCAGATTACCGTTTATGCATACCAGACGTACGTTTGTAGCCGAAGCCCCTCACGGTCAGTAACATGGAGGGTTTGTTTGGATCCGGTTCGATTTTCAGACGCAAGCGGCGCATATAGACGGCGAGTGTCTTCCCGCTCATATCCGCGTTAAACCCCCACACATTCTCGAAGATCCAGTCGCTGGCCAGCGCTTTCTCGCGATGCTGGGCCAGAAAATGCAGCAATTCAAATTCTCGCGCAGTCAGGTGGACAGCGCCACCGTTAAGGAACGCATCCCGGTTATCGGAATCAATGATGAGTTCTCCAAAAGTGATCTGGTTTGGTGTGGTATCCACCAGACTATATTCCTTGTAACGCCGTAGCTGTGCGCGAACACGCGCGACCAATTCGCGCGGTTCGTAGGGTTTGGTGAGATAGTCGTCGGCCCCCGACTTCAAGTCCGATTATCTTATCCCTATCATCCTCCCGCGCCGTCAGAAACAGAATGGGCATACGATGCTGGGAACGTATCTGGCGACAGAAGGTAAAACCATCCTGATCCGGGAGATTGACATCGAGCACGACCAAGTCGCAGGAATTTTCGTTCAGATGCCGCCGTGCCTCAACCGCTGTTCCGGCTGTCAAGCAAAAGTGGCCTTCGGAGGTCAGTAATTTTGCTACGGCACGCAACACGAGAAAATCATCTTCTACTATCAACAGGCGTGCCATAGGATTGAGTGCTCTCCCTTACCGATTGTTCCGTCCCTTGATACGGGATGCCCAGGAGAACACTGCGGGGTAGTCGGCGAGCGGACAAATAGAACCAAATGGAGATTGAGGGAAATACGCGTTTCTCAGGAAGCTGCGTAGTTCCCTGGCCTCACTCTCCCAATTCCAGGGTGCACATGAAAGCGCGTAATAAGAAGCGCGCGTTCTCACAGTAGGGTTGATGAACCGCTTCTGTCCTTCAGAGAATGTTTAACACCCTTTTCGATTTGCGGGTGAACGGCACAATCCGGGCGCGTACACCGTAGGGTCAGAGGCTTTCACTGGTTTGGATAATCTCGACAGCGGTTTGCCTTAGGCCCTGACTCTTGGCCCGGCTCATTCTCTGGAGCGTGCGGAAGGCATCGGCTTCGGGGAGATGGCGCCTCTCCATATAGATCTCTTTAGCACGCTCGACCAGTTGGCGCGTCTCCAGAGCCTCTTTCACATCTGCGGAATCCTCGCTTGCCTCCTTCAGAGCCTGGAAACGCGCTATCGCCATGTTGACGGCCGGCAGCAGCTGCTCGCCGCTGATCGGCTTCACCAGATAGGCGCAGGCGCCTGCCTCTATCGCTCCGTTCACTAAGGCGGCGTCGCTGTAGGCGGTCAGCATGATAATCGGCACGCGGAGGTTCTGAACGATCTCCTGGACGGCCGTAATCCCATTGATCAGGCCGGGCAGCTTGATATCCATCAGGATCAGATCAGGTTTGAGTTCTTGCGCCATTTCTACCGCCTGACGTCCCTCGGATGCTTCTCCGACGACCCGGTAGCCCGCTTTGAGGAGCGCCGCCCGAATAGCCAGGACTTGCGCCCCATCGTCGTCGCAGATCAACGCACGGAGGGGACGACTCATTTCGGATAGCATGTCGCTGTTCCTTTCGAGAGTAAGACAGACTCATTGGGCGCTAATCGCAACGGCTTTTAATACGCAGGAAGGGCGATTGCCGGTATTGGAAAAACGATCACGACGCAGGCTCCCCCTTCGGGCTGGTTCTCGAAGGTAATCTTGCCGCCAAGTTCGATGCGGCTCATACTCTCCAGTAACTCCAGCCCGAAATTGGCATCGACGCGCGGGTCAAAGCCTGGAGGGAAACCCGGCCCGTCATCGCATACGGTGAGTATCATCTTCTGGTCGGACTTGACCAGGGTCAACGTGATGTTCTTTCCACCGTGTTTCACGGCGTTGGTGGCAAGCTCATTGATGATCACCGCCAGGCTGACCCCTTGCTTTACCGGCAGCAGACTCTCGTCAGCGCTCCACTGGATCGGGGCTATGCCGATTATCCCTTGCATCATAGGAAGCAGTTGTTGGAGGATCTGTCGCACGGAGAGAACGCTGGGAGCGTCCTCCAAGGCGATGTCCTGCGTCAGCATATTTTGAATCAGTGCCAGGGCTTTGATGTGGCTGCGTATCTGGATGAGTTCCCCAACCGGAACCGTTTCGTCATTGGCCAGTGTCCGGAGGTCCAGCAGCGCACAGATCGATTGAAGCTGGTTTTTCATACGGTGGTCGGCTTCCCGCATCGCCTGATGCTTGCGCCTCTCTCCTGCCTCCGCCTGCTCCGTCGCTGCCAGCGCCCGCAGGGCGGAGACGGTGATGGCCTCACTGATAGCGCGCGCCTGCGTGCGTAGAGAAGCGGGTTGCGTCGTGTCGGTGACCTGAATCATGACGCCCCTGGAGTGTTGGTCCGCGTCGAACACCGTCCACGCCGTGTAAGACCAATAGACCTCCGCAGAAGTCGTTGCGGAGTGTTCCTGGTCGGCAAGCGCCTCTGTCTGCCGCGTAAGATAGACGCGGTCGATCAGACGAGCACATCCATTACGCTCCCCTTCCAAAACTACCTGGGCAAGGGGGTGCCCGGCCAGTTCCTCTTGCGTCTGCCCGCAGAGAAGGCAAAAAGCAGGATTGACATAGCGAACAATGTGCGAAGGTCCCTCGGTATAAACAAGCGCAAAGGGCGATCTATCGGTAACAGAGCGTGAAATGCTCAGCAGAAGATCGGGGGTGACTTCCTGCGCCTCTGTCGCCTTATCGGGGGTGGCTTGCTCTGTTTTCATAACGCATCTCGCTTCCTGGGGGGGTGCTCAATCCGTTTTGTGAAGGGGTACTTCGGGCGCGTCTAAGGCCACAGGAACGCCTGTCATAAGACCACGATAGTGGTTCAGCGGAGCGCCTATTTTCAGCCCCTCCGAGGTAATCGTGTATTCATAGATGCCCTTGCTATGGTCGCAGCCCCGCATCTTCACAATGAACAGCTCTCTGCGCAGTTGGCCTTCGATCTCTACGATGCGGAAGCGAATGATGTCGTCTGTCATGAAGGAGATCGCGTCGGCGCTGCTTGGCAGATCGATAAAGGATTCCGACGTCTCGGCGGTGCTCAAGACTGTGACGCCAATGCCGGTCAAGGCCACCACCATGCGGTAGAGCGACTCGCGGAAGTCCTTGCGAAAGGCGGGAGCGAGCGCCATTTCAAATCCGGCG
>JBBQPO010000413.1:0-3679 GCA_038217285.1 Chthonomonadales bacterium | reverse complement strand
ATGTGAAGTTGGAGAAGCTTCGGCTTCAGACCAAGATGAACCACCACGCCATGAAAGCCAAGATTTACCAGAGTGCGTTGGCCAGTGCGTTTAAGCAACTGCAGGAACTCAAGCAAATCGGAGTGCCTGCGTAAGGTGAGTAAATATGTTAATCTCTGCCTGGAGTATCGAACTGTTCGGTGGTTTGAAGGCGCAGCGACAGGAGCGCGAACTGCGACGCTTCCAGACGCGTAAGGCCGGCTCTCTTCTGGCCTATCTCGCCTACAATGCCGACAGGCCGCATCCCCGTGAGCTGCTCGTGGATCGATTCTGGCCGGAGATGGAGCCGCAGGCGGCACGGCATAACCTTCGCCAGACGCTCTTCTCGCTACGGCGGCTTTTAGAGCCAGCCGATGTGCAGGCTGGCTCCGTTCTGGTCACCGACAGGGATCGGGTCTGTTTGCAGGCAGGTTCGGTGCAGACCGATGTCGCGCTGTTTCAGCGGACCTTGCGGCATGCCGAACAGAGTGCGGACGCCGCAGAGCAGCAGCGCCTGCTGGAGCAGGCGATCGCGCTCTATCGCGGCGAACTACTGTCGGGCTTCTACGACGAATGGATCTTCCCCGAGCGCACACGGCTTGCCGAAGGAGTTGTCAGCGCTATGAGCCGCGTCGCCGCACTGCACGGCACGGCCCGCAGGTTCGATCAGGCCATCGACCATCTGCGCGCGGCGCACCTTATTCTGCCGTTTGAAGAAGCGATCCATCGGCAGTTAATCGCCCTCTACCTGGCAGCCGGACGAAATGAGGAGGCCCGAGAACAGTATCAGACGTTCGCACGGATGCTGCGCGAGGAGTTCGGCACGGCTCCCTCATTCCCGTTTGAAGGCTCTCTGGACGGAGGGAAGGGCAGAGCTCTCTCCCCGCCTGCAAGCAGCGCATCTCTCCCCCGTTCCCAGAGGAAACGGCGAACGCAAGTCGTGTCGCCCGCTCTGGAGTCGGTGGCTCCGGACCCGGTTCGATCCGCCCTCTTCAGACCGAACCTCCCTGCTCCCCTGACGCGCTTTTTCGGTAGGGAGGAGGAGATCGACCGGATCTGTACGCTGCTCTCCCGGCCGGATATGCGTCTCCTGACGCTCACCGGGCCGGGCGGCAGCGGCAAAACCCGTCTCGCGCTGGAAGCGGCGCGACGCAGAGGTGAGAACGCCGGCCCTGCCGTCCACTTCGTTCCTCTCGCAGATCTCAGCAGCCCCACGTTCCTTCCCGACGCCATCGTCAGAGCCCTCGACCTGCAGTTCGGTTCCGACCTTGACATTCCGGGCCAACTGGTCACCTATTTTCAGAGCCACCCCACCCTTCTGCTGCTGGACAACTTTGAGCACCTAGTGGAGGAGGGCGCGGAGATCGTGCAGTCACTTCTGGAGCGCGTGCCTGCGCTGCGCTGCCTCGTCACCTCCCGCCGGCGATTGAACCTGCCCGGAGAGCGGGAGATGACTCTCTCTCCCCTGCCGGTTCCGCCGATTCACACGCCTGCTGACGAGAACGGCAAGCAAACAGGCAGCCTCGATCTGCTCTCTTTCCCCAGCGTTGCCATGTTTGTGGACCGCGCCCAGGCGGCTCGGCCGGACTTCGGCGCCACCGAGTGCAATATCTCTGTCATCAGCGCCCTCTGCAGCCGACTGGAAGGGATGCCGCTGGCGATAGAACTCGCCGCAGCGCGTATGGGAGCCCTCACTGCAGGGCAGATGCTATCCCAACTCGAGAACAGTCTGGATCTGCTGGTGGATCGGCGGCGGGGCGTTCCCGAGCGCCATCGCAGCCTACGGGCCGCCCTCGACTGGAGTTACTCCCTGCTCGCCCCGCAGCTACAGGCCGCCTTTGAACAGTTATCGATATTCCGCGGCGGCTGGACTCTGGAAAGCGCAGGCGCTGTGTTGACTGGTCAGGACGCAGGTTCCGGGTCGCCGACGCCGGAGAAGGTCCTGGAGTGGCTGGAGATTCTGCGTTTGAACTCGCTGATCGTCACAGAGGAACGGGGAGAGATCCTGCGGTTTCGGATGCTGGAGACGCTACGGGAGTATGGGCGTGAGCGAATGACCGAGCACAAGAGCACCGCCCTTTCCCATCGTTTCGCGGACTATTTTCTGCGGTTAGCCGAGGAGGCGGGGGCTGGCATGCGCGGGCCGGAACAGGCTCTCTGGTACGAGCGGCTGGAAGACGAGCATGACAACCTGCGGAGCGCCATGAACCTGTCCGGTGAGCAGGAAGCGTGGGAACAGGGTCTCCGTATTGCAACAGGCATGGGCCGTTTCTGGGAAGTCCGTGATCATTTCGTTGAGGGTAGCCGGTTTTTCGAGGGGTTCCTGGCGCACGCGGAGGATCTGCCGATCTCCCTCATCGTGTCCGCCCTGCATCGATGCGCCAGACTCCTCCGCCAGATCGGCGACATGACAAAAGCGCGGCAGATGTGCGAAGAGAGTGTGCGCCTGTGCCGTGAGTCGGACGATCTCTGGACGCTCGGGGAGGTGCTGGTAACGTTAAGTTCGTATCTGGTGCTGGATGGGGAAGCCAGTGAAGCAGGCATTCGGATTGGTGAAGAGGCAACGGAGGTCGCGCAAAAGGCAGGCAACAAAATCGCCCTGGCAGAGGCGCTGGCAAGCCGGGGCAGCGAGATCTTGATGCATGGCGATATCGTTGGAGGCATCGCCATGCAGGAGGAGAGTCTGACGCTCTTTCACGCTGCCGGTGACTGGCACAGCGTGGCCATTATGATGAACGAACTCGCCTACTTCCGGTCCTGGTTTGGAGAATATGCCCGGTCTCGCGCCCTGCTCGAAGAGGCGCTGACGATCGGTCGGCGCCTGGATTGCCACGGCGCTATCGCCCACATGCTCAGCAATCTCGGCATGATCCTGGCCTATCAGGGCCACTATGTTCACGCTGGAACCGTGCTCGAAGAGAGTCTGGCGCTGCGGCGCAAACCCGGTTTTCCGATCCCCATCGCCGACACCTTGAACGATCTGGCGACCCTGGTCGGGATGCAGGGCGACTTCGCCGCAGCGCGGATCCTTAATGCGGAATGCCTGCTCTTGAAACGTCGGCATGGCTTCCATCGTACCATCGGCTGGGTGCTCGGCTCGACCGGCTGGCTCTCCCTCTACGAAGGCGATCTCGACAGTGCGCAGCGCGACTATACCGAGTGTCTGGCTCTTTTTCAGGCCGATCAGGCCAACCCGCGCGGCCTCGCGCGGGCGTACTGGGGCCTCGGCAGAATCGCGCTGCATCACGGAGACCTGCCGGAAGCACGCACCCTCCTGCACCGGTCTCTCTCGATGCGCTGCAATCTGATTGCCGTCCGAGAGATCTGCGAAAGCCTGGAAGCATTTGCTCTCCTCTTGACGGCAGAAGCGAACGTCGATCAGGCGGCCCGGCTGCTGGGCGCAACCGAGGCGTTGCGAACAAAGCTGGGCATGCCCTACTCTCCCGCCGAACGACCCACTTTCGCCCGCTGTCTCTCCGACGTGCGTTCGCTTCTGGGCACGACCGAGTGCAACCGACGGCTTACCGAAGGCCGCACCCTCACCCTGGGGCAGGCAGCCGAGCTGGCTTTGAAATGAGTGGGTGTACAATGGGAGCACAACGTGGTATATTAGATGTGAATGTACAGAAGAGGAAGGAAGACTATGCCCAAAACGTCTGCT
>JBBQPO010000412.1:0-3689 GCA_038217285.1 Chthonomonadales bacterium | reverse complement strand
ATGAGGGTGGAGGACGCGGCAGCAAGGTGAGAATGCAGTTTCGAAGCCCGCCGCATCTGCATATTGACAGCGATTTTGCAGATGTCAATGGGAGCGGAATACTGCCCGTAGCCGAATGGATTCACATCGTCCATACCTACGAAAATGGAGTGGGACGCCTCTATATCAATGGGCGATTGGACGGAACTGCAAAGACTACGCTCGACATTAAACGCCCGGCGCGCATGTGGATCGGCGGCTGGTACGGCAACTTCGATTTCATCGGGGACATTGATGAGGTGCGGATCTCCAATGTGGCCCGGTCAGCGGACTGGGTACGGCTGGGATACGAGAACCAGAAGCCGATGCAGACCCTTGTCGGCCAGCCCATCCAGTTAGGTGGGGACTTCGGAGTGTCGCCTGCACAACTAACCCTGGCGGAAGGCAAGAGCGTCACGCTGACGGCGAAGGCGGGCGGCGCGCAAAAGGTCTACTGGACACTTGATCGAGCCGGACAGGAGACAGTTGTCGCGGTTGATCGTCTGCATTTTACGCTCGACGCGGGCCGGGTGACGGGCGATCAATCACTTATGCTGCGGTTCAAAGCGGCGTACCCGAATGGAATCAAAACGCAAGCGATTCCTGTTACGATCAAAGAGTCTATTCCTGATCCGATTTTCACCCTGCAAGCGCCGACGCAATGGGACGGACGCAGGTCTATCGAGGTGGTTCCCCGATTCGCCAATCTTGCGGAGATGCAGGCGCAAGGCGCGGGCAAAATAAGCTATCGCTGGTCTGTTTCGGGGATCGCCGTCACCAAGGAGGAGACCGGGGGCAAACTGCTGCTGCATCTGGCGCAGAATAGCGGCAGGATGACCGTCTCACTTTCCGTCAACAACGGAGGCGCGCCCGTCGTCCAGACCACCACACTTCAGGTGCATGAGCCGCAAAAAGACGTCTGGGTGGAAAGAAAACAGATTGCCAGTGACGAAAAGCCGGAGGACAACCAGTTCTACGCTCGTGACGACAACGAGGGCGTTCTTCACTATAATGGAAACCTCGCGAACGAACAGTATGGCGACAAAAAAACCGCATCGGCAGAATCTGTGTTTTTGAATCTCTATGCTGAGGATCGCCTCATCAAGACCGTGCGCTGTAAGCTGGCTCCCGACAAAAGCTATACGCTTTCGGCAAAGCTCAGGCCAGGGCTTATTCGGTACAGAGTGGAGTTCGGGGTCAGAAGCGGGAGCCAGGAGACAATTCTGCAGACTGTCAGCAATCTGGTATGCGGCGACGCCTATCTGATTAACGGGCAGTCGAATGCGGAGGCGACCGCATGGGGCGAGGGAGACTTCCCGTATACCAATGCCTGGATCCGCAGTTTTGGGAGCGCGGAGGGCAGTCCCGAAGGCGCTCGGCTAAGGCTGTGGGGAAATGCGGTCGGGCGGGCTTCGGGTGGGAAGTTACAGATCGGCTACTGGGGCATGGAGCTTGCCCGGCGGCTGGTGGAAGACGAGAAAATTCCCATCTGCATCCTTAACGGCGCTGTCGGCGGGACACGTATTGATCAGCATCAGCGGAATTCGCAAGCCCCGGAAGACCCGAACACGATCTATGGGCGACTTCTTTTACGCGTGCGACAGGCTCGCCTGACACATGGCATTAGGGGAATCCTCTGGCACCAGGGCGAAAATGACCAGGGAGCGGACAGCCCCACCGGCGGCTATGGCTGGGAAACCTACCGGCAGTATTTTGTGGAGATGTCTGCAGCCTGGAAGCAGGACTTCCCCAATATTCAGCGCTACTATCTGTTTCAGATATGGCCTAAATCCTGTGCGATGGGCATTGACGGTTCTGACAATCGCCTGCGCGAAGTGCAGCGAGAACTTCCAGCCCTTTATTCGCACATGAGCATTATGTCCACGCTGGGCGTCAAGCCGCCCGGAGGATGCCACTATCCTCCGGCGGGCTACGCGGAAATCGCGCGGCTGATCAGCGCTCTGGTGGAGCGGGACAGCTACGGGCGGAGTTTCCTGCAGTCCGTCGCCGCGCCCAATCTCAGGCGCGCCGCTTACGCCAACGTGCGGCAGGACGAGATCACCCTGGAATTCGACCAGCCGATGGCGTGGAACGATGCGCTGGCGAGTCAGTTCTATCTGAATGGCACGCAGGGCAAGGCACTCTCCGGGAGCGCGGAGGGAAACGTAATCCACCTTAAACTAATCGCTCCTCTGACCGCGCAACGGATCACCTATCTTGACAGCAAAGCATGGAGCCAGGACAATCTCCTCTACGGAAAAAACGACATTGCCGCGCTCACTTTTTATGAGGTTCCGATTGCTTCGTTGCGGCCTTCTTCGAAGCGCGCTCATAGCGCACTTTTGAAAACGGCGCATTAACAGGCTTGCCCGATGAGCGTTGTCGTGGATCTCTGTCGAATCTTCGGAACTCATAGAAGCGTCCGCCCAGTTTCACGGCATCACCAACCCGGCTATTGTCGAGAAGGACTACTACGTCACTGAAGCCTTGCGTATCATCGCGCAGGGCTATGGTAACAATGAAATCTGACCACTGCCATTTGGGCTGGCCAGAACCAGGGCAGCGGTCGACCAGGCGGTCGCTGCCATCGAGATAAACTGATCCCTCCCATAAGGGAAACCGCTCTCGAAGTAGGGTTGGACGGGCTTGCTGCGGGTGACCACATGCCAGGTTCCATCCGGTTGTTGGGCTTTGAGAAGGTAACGGACCCCTCTCTGAATGACCGAGTCGTTCTGGGGCAGTCCCCCGCCTAATATCAGTGCGGTGAGGGCGGTACTGGTCGCATACGCATCGCTGGTGGCTCCGGAAAGCTGAGCCCAACCGCCATCCTCTTTCTGCTCTGCCGCCAGTTCCTGGGAAAGTTTCCGAAGGGTTGCCGTATCGGCGCCAGCCTCCTTTAGTCCCCAGAGTTGGAACACCCGGTCTTCTGTCTCCTGCGTCGGAGTCTGTATGAGCCACTCTTTGGCCTTCTCGATGCGAGCCGTCACAGCGACCTTCTGCGCCTCCTCACCAAAGGCTTTCAGCGCACGGATGCCCAGAAAGGTATTGGTAAAACTGCTCACTTCCGTCGGGGGACGATGGGAGGTGGTACGCCAGTAGCCGAGATCATTGTCTTTCTGGACAAGGAAGCCCGTGACGGCTCCGGTGATCTCATCGCGTTTGGCCCCTCCAGCCTCTAGCGCCAACATCGCATAGCCTGCACGCGTGACGCCGCCCGGCTGTCCCTCTCCCTTGACATAGTGGGACAGACCGGTACGCAGATCTGCCGTCGTCTGCTGAACGATGGCCTGCAGGGGTTTCTCCTCGACGGTATACCCATGCGACTGCGCCAGAGCCAGAGCAAACATCGCAGCGCCCTGGTGATGGCAGGAGAAACAGGTGTTGTGACGCGGATACTCCGCAATGCTCTTCAACATCACCGGCATGGCGCGATTTACCGCCTGCCGAATTTGGGTCGGTGAGGCTTGCTCCTCGGCATAACAGGAAGCCGCCATCATAAGAAGAGCCAACCCGATGCCACTCACGAGCGTTCGTCGGTGCATGCGATCTCCTATTCCGAATACTCGGAGGCGCGTTCGCTGAGTCGCAATCACGCCCGTTTTCCTTCTCTGTACCTTCTTCGATCTCTAAACGTGTAAGAGCGGAGAACCTTCGGGGACGCCTTTGGGCAG
>JBBQPO010000411.1:0-3699 GCA_038217285.1 Chthonomonadales bacterium | reverse complement strand
GGTTTTCAGGTCCGTTCCCCCTATATTCCCTTATACCTGATGATGGCGTCGATGGAGGAATATCTGGTTCGGCGTCCATTCTGCGCCATGCTATCATGAACTGGTTACGGAAACGGAGAAATGGGAGACGATGGCCATTCAACACGTTTTGGCGGACATAACAGGAGGCTTCTCAAGCTATCCCTATCAGGTTGGCAAGGGCATTGCGGCTCCCTCGGCGCCGGAAGGCAGTCACGTATTCACCCGTACACCGTCAGGCAGTGCGATGCCGCGTCACAAGCGCCGGATCCGCCGCCGCGACAGAGCACGACCGCGATCTCTGCGATCTGTTCCTCCTGATGGCCAGGCGATGTCGCAGCAGCCCTGTTTGAATCCAGGAGGGATGGCTCCGTTTGCGTGTCCTGTTCTGATCGCATTTCGATCCTCCTGGCATACTGACCTCTCTGTGATAGGCAGTACACTTTCCCGTGTCAGGACCCGGGCCGGGCAACAGGCGCGGCTTGCGTGCAGTGCCACGGACGCCCATCGCGTGCTGCGGTTCCGAAGCGCGCGAGATAGCGTTGCGCCAACTCGGCCGTACGTTGCCACTCCGCTTCTTTGATTTGCACTGTGCGGCCGGCAAGTCCAGGCAGATCCGCTGTCAGAAAGTCGGCGACCAGGGGCTGAAAGTTATGGTAGCGGCGATATGACGTAGGCCCATTTTCCAGATCGGCCGCAAATGGCTGGGATGGCCCCCAATAGCTATTGACGGTGAGCAGACGCTGCCCAACCTGCAGTGAACGGATACGGGCCACCCGAGAGGGAAACCGAAGCAAGGCGATGCAGTCCAACTCGTCCGTATAGGCGGCAATGAGCAGTGGGTCCACCGAGACCACCAGAGCCGCCCTACTGTCACCTCGCAAGAGTTGATCCGCGACTTGAAAGCGCGCCATCGCTCGGCCGCCGATCCTCGCGTCTATCCAGGCGAACGGATCCAGTCCACCTGTATACCAGTCCGGGCGCAAACTCCGTAACATCGAATCAGAAAGAGATAGGCGTCCGGGGTCGGAGGCGCGCGAATTGGTACTTATCCATGTGCCGGATTTTCGCAGCGCTACATAGCGATGGTTATGGATCATCAGCAGTGCTGCTCGCAAAGCCAGAACAACACCGAAAGTTATCTCGATCAGGTCATTCATTTTGCTATACGCTGGATCAAGTGCAGTACGCCTGGAGTGCTACGAGGAAATGCCGGCCTCCTTGAGCCTGCGCGCCAGCGCCGTGCGCCGCCCGTGCTTCTCCAAAAAGCGGGCGAGCTCCACGTCAAAATCTGCGTTGTGGCCAGCGTGCGCGTAGGCGTCGCGCATATCGACCAGCAACGCACAGACTTTTTCGTAAGAGGAGGACTTTTGTTCCTCCGCCAGGGCATTCACGGTCGCCCACAGTGCCGAGAAGCGCGGCACGAGCCCGGCGAGATGCGCCCGGCGCTTCTGCTCCCGCGCATCCTGCTCTTGCTGTTCACGCTTACGTGCCGCCTGTACCGCCCTTGCCGCGAGATCACCGGCGGTCCGTCCTCTCCCGGGGGCGCCTGCTCCCCTGGAGCTTTCGGCGGGCTCGCTGTGGGAGCGGTGGTAGCGGCTTTGCAACTCGGCCTGAATCTGCGGTCCCTCGCCCCGAATGATCCGTGCGACAATCGTTCGGAGTTCCTGTTCCGGCAGGAGACTCACCCACGCGTCCACGCTCTGATCGGATACTTTGTTTGCCGTCAGCGCGGGGCTGGCCTCGGCGGCGACGGCAAGCAGATCGCTGTCGACTTCAAGGAACTCTACCAGGGCAGCCTGCGAACCTGTCAGGGAGCCGAGACCGGCAGGGACCGGCGGTTCCCTGCGGCTTTCGAGGCTGTCGTCTTCCCCGTCCGCCTCCGGATCCGCGTTGTCTGTGTCCGCATCCCACAGTTCTCCCATGGCGGAGGACAGCCAGCCAATGTAGAGCGCCCGGTAATCCCCACGTACGAGCTCATCGCGTATCGGTAGAAGGCGACCCATCCAGCCCTCTCCCTCGACCCAATCGTCCGGCGGCTCTCCGTCGTACCGCCATTCAAGGATCGTATGCGCGTCGGTGATCCACCACTCCAGAGCGTCGTCGCTTGCGTACTGTGTGATCGTGTCGTGCGGAAGGACGCCTCGCGGAAGCCGCAGCAGGAAGGTGACCGTCCCGAAGTTGCTGACGTAGACATGGGCATCGAAGTAGGTCTCCATCAGTTTTTGCGGATCACCGCGAAAACTGCCGAAGTTATAGGTGTTGGAGAAGCTGTTCGGCGTGATGGTCGCGCGACTGGAGAGCGCACGCAACTCGTCCATCTGCTGCGGGGTAAGGGGCCGATCGACCGCCTGAAACTCGTAGTACTGATACTCACTCATCGAAAAGACCTTTTCTGATCCCGGCGCCGACATACCGACAGTTGTCCCGCAGGCCGCGCGTATTCGGCCGCATGCGGGTCTGGGCCGCGATTGCGACGGGATCGTTCAGGATGACATAGTTGCCCGCATCACTACTCTAACGGACGTCCTGAGGTTCTACAACCGTGATTCCTGAGAAACGCCGGAAATCGCCGGCATTGGAAGTAAGCAATGCGTCACGCCGTGTGCGAGCATTACGGCGACGAGCCGCGCATCATGCACCTGGCGACCGCTAACTTCATAGGTTTGCATGAGCGCTCGCCAGTGCGAATAAATGTTCGGAGTATCCACAAGGAAAGCGAAAAGCGCTTCCATCTCTCGAGCTTTTTCGTTGGCTTCGTGTCGCGTGAGGCCCAGTCCGTTTACATTCAGCGGGCGTGTCGCAAGCGACTGGTGCTCAATCAGATTCTGCGCGGTAATACAAGGCGTCTCGCCCTGTAGAATGAGCCTGTCCAGCGCCGTCTTAATCAGGGGCTGCCTCGCATCCGTAAGATCGAAGCGACGCCACATCACATTAGTGTCGACCAGATAGGTCATCGCTCAGACCCTCTCATCGTACAGGTTCTCACGGTTGAATGCGTCATCGGACAGGTGCGGAAGACCCTGGTTCCTTATGGCGAACGCATCCATTGCCTTAATACGCTCTTCTGGCGAGAGCGTGGTCTCACCCTGAATTTCACCCGGCGACAAATGATCGGTCACCCATTTCTTTGCGAGGTCGGTCGGCTCCAGGCCCTGGCTTCGGGCGAACGCGCTCAGCCGTTCCTCCTGTTGGGGTGTCAGGTCAATCACCAGTGTCATTTTTTGCCTCCTAACTCAACTTTTCTGCCTGTCAACAGGTAACCGGAGGAAGGACAAAATTCATTCTCCGCGCCCTTCATAGATGCTCTCACGATCCGTAGCTGCGTCGGATAAAGGAGGCGTGTCGGAAGGATGGGCGGCGGCCCACTCCCGTAGCGCACGCGTCCACTCTGCCGGGCTGGCTGTTTCGTAGAACGCCGGCGCCACCTCTTTCGGTTGCCCCATGCTCTCGTCCACGATTACCTTCAGGCGTCGTCCGTTGAGTTCCTTACCATAGCGGTTCACAATTTCTTCGAGAGTGCCTACATATACCTGTTGCTGGGCCATCTGCGTTTCCTCCGTCGCCGTTTCCACATTATAACACGCCACAGCAGACCTATTCCGCGAAAACGAACCAGGGGGTTATGAGGGGAGGCCGAAACGTGTTCAAGAGGGAGCGTAACTCGGCGTTGCGGGGTTG
>JBBQPO010000410.1:0-3765 GCA_038217285.1 Chthonomonadales bacterium | reverse complement strand
TCGGATCAGCTTCGCCGCCGCGCCGTCGACGGCACGATCCAGAGTATCTGCCTTCTGCGTGACTGCGAGGGGTTGACGCCCTTCCAGACGCGCCTCCAGCAGGCAAAGTTTGTCATTTTGCCTGCCCTTATCGCCGTCTTTATCGCTCAGGTGAACCTCCAGACGCGTGATGTGTGCGCTGATGTGGTTTAAGGCAGTCACTAATTGAGCGCTGATCTGAGCGTTTAGTTGCGCGCTGCCTTCGATGTTATGGTCGGTGTTGATTTGGATTTTCATTATGCTCTCCTGCGATAGATTTAACGATAGATGTAACTGGCTTAATAGCGGTAAACGGCCGTCAGACCTGTGCTGCCCGGCATACGTTCGGGTGGAAGAACCATCACCTGACCGCCCATTTTTTCGACCAGTTCACCCAGATCGTCCAGCAGATCATCGACTTGCGGGTTAGTCATGGCTCCCATTTCTACTCGGCCAAGCGTGCTGTCCAGTTTTCCGGAAATTTGGTGTCCGGCCTCGATCAGAAGCGTTGCGATTCGTCCGCCCACGGCCGCCTGAGCCACTTGCGCCAGGTCGTTTGAAGATAGCGGCGCAAAGGCTTCGTATGAAAGCTGTCGGCCACGATAGCCAATTATTCCACCGGACGCTGCAGTTGGAAGATGCGAAAGAAGTTCGGCCCTGCCATCACGACCAGACCCTCCTGCGTATGGCTCCAGAAGGCCTCGTCATGTGCAAGTTCTGCAAAGGGTTCCAGCAGTAGCCGGGTCGCTTCGGAGGAATACTTCAATTGAAGTGATGTCTCCAAATCCGTGACGAGATTGCGAAATCGGATGGGATCTTGTTGATTTTCTGAATGTGTCCGATTAGTCGGCTGATAGAGCCAGAATGTTCCCGTAAGATGTAATTCTATTAAACTTTCGTTTGTCTCGCTTATATAACTCAGGTTTCAGGTGGCGACTCAGCCTTGTAGAGGCGCCTGCTCCGTTTTCGGGTGCTTGAGTCGCTCGCCGGTCTGGGGGCGCTGCACTGGTATAGTAGGCGTAAAGCTGCTCCTCAAAAGTAGGGTTGATCGACTGACCGGGATCCCGTTCCGGAGCATTTTCGATCTGTATTTTCTCTGTGAACCTCTGTGGCTCTGTGCCTCTAGCGAAGCGAGTGGTGGAATTTCCCTTCCCTATCCTTCCTGGAGAGACCTGGGGGCGCTATTTTTTATGGGCTTGCGGCACGGGGGTCAGACCACGGATCTCATAGACGATGGTGACATTAGCGGTGATCGTCGACTCGCCGGGGCTGATCGGGGTCCCAGCCAGGCTCGCCCGGCTATACATGATCGGGCCGGGACGCTGCACGTTCCCTTCATTCATCTCGTAGACGCCCACGATTTTCACCCCAGAAATCCGCGTCATCAGGTCCGCTTTGCGGCGGGCATCCGTCATGGCCTTACTCAAGGCCTGATCTTCCGCAGCCAACGGATCTGTTTGTCCGAAGGCGATGCTTTCAATTGAATTGGCCCCCACTGCCGTCGCCTCATCCAGAATGTCCCCTAACCGGGCTAACGCATGCACGGTGACACGCACCTGATTGGTGACACGGTAACCGGTGAGGACCGGGGGACGCGGCGCGGCATCCGGCAGGACAGGCGTCTGACTATAGATCGGCTGAACGCTGTATTGGGTCGTCCGGATGTCAGTGGGCGCGATTCCCAGGCGCGTCAGCGCGTCCTGCACCTTTTGTGAGGCAGCGGCGTTGGCGTCAGCCGCTGTCTTCGAAGAGCGGTCCTCTGTTACGACGCCAAGGGTAATGTCGGCCTTGTCCGGCTTCATCTTGACTTCGCCCAGACCGGAGACCGTCAGGCGGCGCGCGACAACAGGCCCTGTTCGCCGCTCCAGCATCTCGGCCTGCGCCCTGCTTTGTGACGGAGCCAGCGCCATCACCGCTGCCAACCCGGCGGTCAAACCTATCCCCTGGATTCCCTGCATCCACAAATTCCGCATTTTCATCTTCCGTTCTCCTTTTCTCTCACTGTCACAAGTTGTGCCTCACGATGCTCCGGACTTCGGTGAAACCCGTCACGAGGCGCTTTCTCCACGCCAGCCGCTCTGGAAGCGCACCAGGTCTTCAATGGTCGGGATGACGACAGGTTCCAGAATGAGCACACTGCTCTGGTAGACACCCTTCACACGTTTGCCTTCTTTCAGAGGCCCGAAGTCGTTCAGGATATCCTTGATGATCGGCACTCTTTTCAGACCGGGCACGCCGCCTGTGTTCGCGAAATAGCTGACGTTGCTGGTCAGTGTGGACAGCACCATCGGTTCATAAGAGAGCACCGTGACCGTCGCATTGTCGATGCTGTGCTTGGTCACCCGATCCGTCACCTCGGACGAGTTCGGGGACATCGTCTGATTCGCCGTCAGGGTCAGGCTGACGGTGCTGGCGTCGTAGCCGATGCTGGGATTGGCCGACAAACTGATCCCGGCCTGCACCGGCACCGCCTGTCCGCCCGACAGCAGCGCCTGCACGATCGACTTTCCGTCGATGCCGTACTGACTGGAAAGTTTCTCCAGCGAATCCGCCGCCTTCGCCGCCTGATCCACCCGCTGTTGCAGAGAGACATCCGAGGGCAGACGGGCCTGCACCTGCGCGGAGACGGTATTCGTGGTGTCCGGCGCGAACTGGAGGCTGACGCTGTTGGAGACAAATACATTGACTCCGGTATCGGCCAACAGCAGATCGCGTGCGATATCCGGCACCTCTTCGATGCCGGAGGCGGCGAGAAGGTCTCGCCCTGAACTTTTGCCCAGGCGCTTGTTGGCCAGCAGACGGATCTGCTCCGCATAGCGGCTATAAAACTGCTGTTCCAGCGCCCGAGACATTCCCTCGCTCGCCCGACGCAGCCAGAGATTCAGCCCCGCCTCCAGTGTCTCCAGTTTCGCATAGTTGATATGAGCGGTTGGGGCGCTGTCCTCGCTATCCAAACGATCGTCGAGTGCGCCGCGCTCCTGGGCATACTCCTGGAACATAGCGATCAACTGTTCTTCGCTCGGCGCAGAGGCGTCCAGTGCAGCGCCGACGGAGTTGAACAGCGCGATAGGCGCGGAGACCAACTCCTCCGTCACCGATTTCAGATCGAGCAGTTGGCGCTCCATATCTCCCGACGAAAGCGCAGTGTTCGACTCTTTTCCCGATCCCTTAGAAGTCTGTTTGGACAGACGCGCAATCGATTCTTCGATGCTCTGTGTGCGCTGCTGGGCCAGCCGGAACCGACGCTCCAACTCCAGCAGCGACTCCTGCGCCTGCTTCTGCGCCAGATTCGGGTAGAGACGCTCGGTCAAATCCAGGGAGCGGCGCAGGCGCAGAGACACCCACTGCGGCAGCGGGCAGTCGGGACGCGCCAGCGCATTGCTGAAGCTGCTGAGGGTAATCCCATCATTTTTCTTAAGACGATCGTTGTAGTAGTGGCACCAGTCGGCGGCGGCGGCTACCGCCTGCCGCCAGTCGGTCAGTTCCTGCTCGATCTGTCCGGGCACTGCGGTATCATCGATCTGGGGATCGTCCAGGGCAGTACGCAGATGATCCGGAAGCGCCATCAACACCTGGTCCGTTTTCGAGGTCACGTTCGGCGCTCCAGCCTCCGCCGGCAGCGCGGGCAGCGAACGGTCCAGCATGATCAGCAGCAGGATCTCCGGAACCGTGAGGGGGCGCTTCCCATTACCCAGTCCCGGCATGACCTTGCGCACCGTATCGTACAGCCGCAGATCATCGCCTTTG
>JBBQPO010000409.1:0-3777 GCA_038217285.1 Chthonomonadales bacterium | reverse complement strand
GATCTTCCCGAGGCGCTTGCTGGTATCGGCAATGTTGAACGTGAGGTTGAAGTTATCGGTGGTCGGCTTGCACATGTACCAGTCCGAATTGTCCGGTAACGGTGCGACCACCAGTTGGTGGTCAGCAAGGTTGTCGTTGGTAGGGGTATCGACCAGGTCGTATACGGATACGTCTGCGCTGAACTCATTGGCCACCGGGGCAAGGGTGTTATTGACAAGGCTCTGCCAGGTGGCACTCACCCCTACATAGACGGAGAGGGCGTTGTCGGTGGGCAGGGGCGTTCGAACCGGATCCTTGTGATGGGTTCGCGCCGCGAGCGCTCCCGACAAAGCCAGCAGACAACACAACATAAGAACGCTAAACAGAGAGAACCCAAGACGCTTCTTTGCGTACATGCAACTTCTCCTTACAAACAGAGATCCCGTCCTCCGTGCCTATTGCGTAGAGAGGGGCGCAGGCTGTCCCGTCATTACCGCAGCAGACGGGAACGTGCGGTAATGCAGAGGCCCTATATATATAAGTCGCGAGAACGCCCAAAAATGCGGGGTAAGGAAGTTATTTTTCAAAAATAGTCTATTTTGGTACGATTTGAGAGGTGACAGCGTAGGAAAGAGAGTGTTGCAAAGTCAGCAGAGGAGTTCTTCGAGATAGCGGAAAGGGTTAAAATGGCAAAATTCATCGTTCCTTACAGTGGTGAACTTCGGATGTAGGCGGAGAGCGCCGAGGAAGCCTTAGAAAAAGCGAATGGCTGGAGCACGTTCGTGATGCAGTGCGTCCATGGTCGGCTGGAAGAGCTGGGAATAGAAAAGGTGACCGCGAAGCCGATGCCGGAAGTCACGCAAGTGGACGACGCCTGGTTGGAGAACCAGCGTCTGCGGTCCAGGTTTCGCGTCGATTGGGAGTATACAAGCCATCAGGTTCCCCTTGTTTCCGGATCAAAAACGTTCTACACGCATCGGATTGCCGTTGGGCCAGTTCCGCAACAGGAAAACGTGTCGGGCCAACCGCACAGCCAGTCGATTGGGGAAAAGTAACCTCCGCCTCTATAGAGCCAAAAATTTGGGGCCGATAGGTCGGCCCCAGGGGAGGATCCATTACTCACGTTTTCTTAGGAGTGAAACGTACAACGATCACTATTATAGACGCATTGAAAACTCCTGAGTTTCGGAGAGTTCAGCGAACCAGCATACTATTTTTCGCGGTCCTCACGCAAAATACCCCTGCCGATCCCAGGGCTGGAATCGGCAGGGGTACGGTTGTCCGGCAGTGATGAATCAGGCTTCGGCGATCACTTTACGGATACGGTCGTCGAAGGCTTTCTGGTCTACGATGAAGGACTGCAAAGCCGACTCCGTCATCAGGTCGTCGAGCGAGGCGCGGCTGGCCCAGGCGGCGGTTTCGGGGATTTTGCCCTTTGTCCGGATGGCGGTCTGCTCGTCCGGAGTGAAGTTGCTGAACAGCTTTGTGCCGAACTCTTTGTCGGCCGCGCGCAGGTCGTTGCCGTTCAGGTTCACCCCGCCCCGTGAGGCCAGCGCCGCCGCGAACTTCTTGAAGTTGTCGTCGATTGTCCAGAGCACCTCGACGCTGCTCTTATCAGTGCTGTCGCCAAGTTTCACTTCATAATTTTCGCCAGTGCGCAGGGTGAGGTCGGCAGCAGTGTAGCCCTTGCTGTAGAACTCCTCGACAGCCTTCGGGGGAATGGTGTAGACGTCCACGCCGGCCAGAGAGACCATCTGCTCGGCGCTCCGCATAGAGGCGGCGATCTGGTGGGTGGGAATGTCGGCGTGGGCGTCCCGCAGTTCGCGCACGGCGGCCTGCGAGGCCAGCGTGACCTTCTCTCCGACGAACTTGCCGTCCCCGAGTTTGTTGTCGGCGACGACGGCATTCAGGCGACCCAGGAAGACATTGACATAGTTGGGTTTCGACACCAGCGCAGCCAGATAGTTCTGGCGGGCCGAGAAGCCCAGCGTATAGTTGATCGGAATGCCTTCGGCGCGGACACGGGCAACGGCGCAGTAGCCTTCGGGCGTCAGTGGGATCTTCACGATGAAGCGGTCGGGGTTGATGGCGTAGTAGCGCTGGGCATAGCGCACCGTCTTCTCGATGTCCTGTCCGACGGCCGGATGCAGCTCGACGCTGACCATCGCATCGAACGCCCGCACCAGGCGCAGGGCGATATGGCAGTTGACGACGAATACCACGTCTAGCACCAGATCGTCCTCGGAGATGCCGGGCTCGACCTCTTTGACACGGCGGGCCGTATCTTTGATCACCTCATCCATGATGCCGGTCTGCACCACCTGATTCGCCAGGGTGTTGTTGGTGGTGAGCGCGGACATCTCCAGCCGCCAGAGTTTGCTGGCCTCGTCCAGGTTGCCGGTATCGAGCCAGAGCTGCGTTCCCAGCGCCCGGAATTTCGCCAGTGCGGGATCGCTCGGAGGGGTGGGCACACGCGCCGGCGCGTGTTTTACGTCGCGAGCCAACTCCGCCAGCAACTGCTCTTTACGGGTCAAATTCAGCGTATCAGTCATGCTTATGATGTTCCTTTCGATAGGGGCGATGGAGTAAATTCCGTTCGCGTCAGGAGAGGCCGTACCAGCCTTTGGTGCGCGGCATCATACAGAGAACCCCGACCACGATGGCGGCGACCGCGAACAGGGCGGTCGGGGCAGGGCGCAGGGTCAGCAGCGCGAAGACGATCAGGACAGCGAGATCGACCATCCAGGTCCAGGGGCGCTGCGTCCAGGTGGCCCAGGCCAGGAACCCGAGCGCAATCGCCGTCGGCACCAAAAGTATCGCCCCGAAAATCGGGCCTATGGCTCCCAACGAAGAGGCGACATAGTTGGTTCCCTCCGCATTGATCGTCGGTCGGGCCGCGAAGTTGGCGAATACCTTGCCCAGGCAGAACAGCGCGAAGACGACGTTCAGCACGGCCATGGCGATCACGGCGGGCGGGCGGGTTTCCAGATAGGCGACCTGACCGGCCAGCTTGCCCTGATGCGCTTCGCCTCGGAGCTGCCCGCTGTAGGCGGTCAGAGGGTTCATACAGGCCTTGCACAGCGACTGCCCTGTATCGTTGGGTGTCCCACAGTTGGGACATTGAATGGTATCCGCCATCGTTCTCTCATTTCACTTTCGGGCTTTTGATTTTCGATTTTCGATCTTGCTCTTTGATCCTGGCCTGCAGGTCTCTTTCCTTGATCCTGGCTTGCAGATCTCGCGCTTCCGATTGTGGCTTGACATTTCTGTCTTTTAGGGTCGACTTCAGCAACGCGATCGGGTTGGTCACCCCTTTACGAATCCCCTGGGGAGTCTGTTGTGAGGTCGCGGTGGCCTGGGTGAGGCGCTTCTGTTCCGCCAGTTCGAATTCGAGTGTTTCGCGCAGACCTGTTTCCAGAGAGCGCGGCAGGAAATCCAGTTCCAGTCGGGCCTTCTGGTCGGTGCCCAGAAAGGTTTTCCCGGCGAGAGTGCGCAGAGTTTCCGCACTGGACGCTTCCGGCACCTCCTTCAGATGGCCGACGATGCCCATGACAGCAGAGAAGAACTGCATCGTATACGGGCCGGGATGAAAGCGCGGCGGTTTGACCCCTGTGATCTTCTGTGCCATTTCGAACGCTTCGACCAGCGTGTGTTGCGGGCCGGCGAGGATGTAACTCTCGCCTGGTGTGCCCTTCTCCATCGCCTGAATATGACCTGCGGCAATGTCCTCGACATGGCCCCAGCAGAACGCGGTCTTCTTCGGGACCATTTTTAGACGCTTCTGCAGATAGGCGACC
>JBBQPO010000408.1:0-3778 GCA_038217285.1 Chthonomonadales bacterium | reverse complement strand
CCGGTCTTTCGGGCAGGTTGCTTACGTGTTACGCGACCGTTCGCCGCTAGGGATTGCTCCCCCGCTCGACTTGCATTTCTTAGGCACGCCGCAAGCGTTCGTCCTGAGCCAGGATCAAACTCTCCATCAGAAAACTGATGTAAACCCCACTTCCGAAGAGGTGAGGGTGTTGTTGTTTTTATGTTCGTATTGCTACGAACAAGTAATCCTCGCTCGATTTTCCAAAGTTACTATGGCACGCAAGACTCTCATTGGACAAAGTCCACATAAATCGTCCTATACGTGATATGAAGGTTCTTCTTTCCACCCGTCTCCGTTTGGAGTATCGGGTAGAGCAGTGTAGTATGCCACACTGCGAGGGGATTGTCAAGGGCGAAACGAAAACTTCGCATCGCGCCCGGCTCACTCCTCAGATTGTCAAAACAGAAAACCGGTAGAACTGTGTGCGTTGAGTGATGTCTACCTTGTCTTCGTCGCCTGATTAGTATACGGTACTCTCACTCGTTTGTCAAGGGCGATTCGCGAAATACTTGGCCAAGGGGTTTTACCCCTCGCTACGCGCCTTCGGCGGATCGTCCTTCGGACGAAGTCCCCTAGCGAAGGAATTCATTCTATCGCTTGCCTGCTATTCACGCATGGCGGCGGGATCGAGGCCATTCGCGCGGCAGAAAGCGAGGTAGGCCTGCGGTGCGATCTCTGATGGTTTGATCTCGCTGCGCCCGCCCCAGAACACATTCGTGTAGGTGACCGGGATGCCGACCTGCTGAAGGTGCGCATCGATGGCCGCTTTATGCGCCATCACGACCGGTTTCTCCATGCCGTGCGCCACCCCCATGACGTTGACATCCCGGAACTCCGGCCCGCCCTCGCGCCAGTAGGCGTGGGTCATGATGTCGAACCGACCGACCTCACGCCCGGCCTCGACCTCTCGACCGACCGGAACGGCCCAGTGGAACAGCGCATTGTAGCGCGTGACGCGCTGCTCGTTGACCGGTTTGACATGCTCCAGGAAGGTCGAGAATCGCCCGATTACCTTTCGCTCATGTAAGGAGGCTCCCACGGCAAGGAAGGTTTCGAGGGAGACTCCGGCCTCTTCTGCACGAGCCACCCACAGGTTTCGGGTTAGCTCCTGCGGTTCGAACTCCCGTTTGAGGGCGGTCAACACCTGCCAGTCCATAGCGTCCAGATCGACGATTTCGGTTCCGATGACGGCTGCCAGCTCTTCGGACTTGCTGCCTGGAACCATCTGACGGCGCCGCACATGGCCCACTCCCAGCGCAAACAGACGCTTTGCGGGCATTAACAGGAAGCTTTCGGCGCCCACCTTCTGCCGTAGAAATTCGGCATGTTTCGCGATGGAGAAGCCCTGGGGTACTTTCAGGGTCGTCCAGAGGCGATAGTTCGAGCCGGGAGTCGCCGCATCGGTCGAGCGAATCACGATATGGCCGGAGAACGGATCCTGCGTAAACATAGTGTCGAAGGCGGCATTAAGCTTGTCTTCCGGCACCTGCCACGCCACGAGCGCCCCCTGCGCCAGGTTGGTCGCCATTAGGGTCTGCCGGACGCGCCGGATGACGCCTGCCTCCAGCATGGCCCGGATCCGCGCGATCACGGTGTCCACTGGCACTTCGCTGATCGCAGCGATTTCGCCGAAGGGGTCGGGCTGGAAGCCCTGAATTCTATCTTCCGAAACCGCGAGGATCGCGGAGTTGATCGGGTCGTCAATCTGGATGGGGAGAGTCAATAAGTTAGTCATGCCTCTATTTTACCTCACAGCGGGGTGATTGGCTCGTCGCGTCGGGGCAGCAGGCGGAAGGCAGGCACAGGATCAACGAGAGGAACCAGTTTTAATGACGCGCTGGAGCAGGGTGATGTTTCGTCATGTGCGCCTTCGTCACCACGATCTTTTTTAGGGCGGCCTTTTTCACGACTGCAGCGACTGGGGCGTGGGGAGCGTCCACTTTTTCGTAGCCGACCTCCGCTAGCATTCCCATCCCGAACATCACCGCGACGACCAGCAGGCATGAGGAACTGCGCCAGCCGGGCATCCGTTCGCCGCGCGACTGCGTTCGGCCCTCCTCCAACTCCGGGTGTGGGGGAGATTTCGTCGGCAGCGGCCCGTGAACATTTACCATAGGAGGGACGGTCGGCGCTTCGATGATCGGCTCCCGATACCAGGTAGGAAGCGGTGCAGGCGTCACGGTAGAGTGGGGTGACGGCATCGGCGGAACCTGTGGCGCTACCTTGCGCGGCGCGGGAGCCTGCGGCGCGTCTGCATGACTGTTCTGCCACCAGCGTTCCGGCAAAGGGCCGTGCGTCAGGCTGTCCACGACGGTACGAAAGTCCGGCGTCTGCGCGACCGCGCCATGGCAGGCCGCTGCGATAGTTTCCGCCAGTGTCCTGAGGCCAGGATCCGGATGCTGGTGCAGATATTCCAACAGAACAGACTTCGAGGGCAGTCGATAATCCTGCGCCGAGAAAAGCATATTTTCGCCTGTGTCGAACCGTTTCCACAGGCCCGGCTCCAGGCTCAACGCCATTAGCGCGGTATAGATAATGAGGGCGGAAAAGTTGTCGAGACGCTCATCGTAGTCGTCTGGGCAGCGTTTCGGGTGCTGATAGTTGATATGGCCGAGCTCCGAGCTTCGTCTTCCCCGCAGGCTGGGGACGAACATGCCATCGTAGTCTACCAGGCGCAGTTGACCCTGGGGAGAGACAAGGACGTTTCCATGCTGAAGATCGGCATGGGCGATTTTGTTTTGGCGCAGTCTGTCTATCAGCCCGCGCCACTGCAGCGCCAGGTTGCGCAGCTTGTCCGGCTGGTGCAGGTTCTTCTGGACATAGGTCGCCAGCGTTTCGCCTTCGACCCACTCCATTTTCACCACCGGACACCACTTGCCGCGTACCCGTATCCCTTCCTGTTGATATCCGAACTCCACCAGACCGGCAACGGTCAGTTTCGAGAGATAGAGGCTGAGCAGCGCATAGCGATTCTGCTGATCCTCTCCCTGCCGCAGAAAGCAGCGCACGGCCCAGCGGTGCGCGCCGGTGGTCATCTCGTAGACGCTGGCGAAGTTGCCGGAGGCGACGCGCGGCAGGCCGATCTTGTTGACCGACACTTTCCCTGCCTTCAGCTCGATGTCGTGAAAACAGGTTGCCGGGTTCTGGATCGCATCCTGATAGTCGGAAGCCGGAGGCCAGCTCATAGTGGCTCCTTTACGACGAATGTCTCCTGGATACAGATCAATGACGTGTCGTCGTTCTTCAAGCGGTGGGTCGCCCGCAACTCCATGGTCAGATCTGCGAATGCGGCCTGATCGGAGAGGGCACAGATCGTATGCCAGGGCTTGGCGTCTGCTTCGACCTCCGACAGAAACCACTTCGCCAGTGCGTCCGTCATCAGGAGAAGGATGTCTCCTGATCTGAAGGTTCCGTCGAGGGCTTCGGCATGATCCCACACCCGCAGATTGCGGGCAGGATTGGACGAGAGGAGCAGGGGAGTGCTGTCGAAGGCTGCCGATTCTGCCAGCGGAAAGGCGAGATGCAGCGTATCGTCGCGGATCTGAAACAGGCAGGTATCCCCAACAGCGAACGCATGCCATCGGCGTTCCGTCTGCACCTCGCTGCAAACGGCCCCGGAATCTTCGAAGCGCAGGGTGAGCAGGGCGGCAAAGGCGCCGTTGCGTGCCTTGTCTTCGGCAAACCAGGGCAGACGATCCCAGGCGATGCCGTCGTGCCACTTCTGCTGCAGGGGGCCGATACGCTCCATGAGTTCCGT
>JBBQPO010000407.1:0-3797 GCA_038217285.1 Chthonomonadales bacterium | reverse complement strand
TGTGTGCGGGCTGTTGTTGGCTTTTTGGTCCGCTCTGGGTTGCCTTGGGCTGGCGAAATGCCGTTGGGAGCCTGATCTCACCTGAAATCACGCCGTATTCCCAGTGCCGCCGAAAAGGCCGTTTCCGACCGCGCTTCTAGGACCCTTCAAGCATCGCCCAGGGATATCCAGACGGTGCTCTCTAAGGCCGTCCCAGGAGATATCATTCTGCTTGCGGAAGGCGAATGGTCGAACATCACCCTCACCATCGAAAAGGGCGGAACACAGGGCAGCCCGCTGAAGATCCGGGCGAAGACGCCTGGTAAAACGATATTTACCGGTTCCTCCTCACTGGAGATCGCCGCACCCTACGTTTCAGTGGAGGGTCTGCTGTTTCAAAAGGGAGCTATTCAAAAGGGGGCTGTGATTCGCTTCAGTTCGCACGACGGATCGGTTCGAAACTGCGCGATCCTCGATTACAATCCGGCCAACCTGGAAACGAAGTACTATTGGGTGTTCTTCAGTGGAGACAACAACCGGCTCGACCGATCCTCTTTCAAGGGCAAGTCCAATATGGGGCCACTCATAGGGAACGACCTGGCGAACAGCCGTCACAACTCGGTGACAGGATGCTATTTCAAGGATATTCCCTATCGGAAAGCCAATGGCCGGGAGATATTTCGGATCTGGGGCTACGGTAAGTATGGGGCAATGGGTCAGGAAGGAAGCTTCTTCACCATTGAGGGGAATCTTTTCGACCACGCCGATGGAGAGGGACAGGAGATCATCTCGCTGAAGTCCAATCACAACCGCGTGATTCGTAATACCATTCTGAGCACACGAGGCGGGATCGTCCTGCGCGGAGGAAACGACAACACTGTCTCCGACAATATCATTCTCGGGCAGGGAGCCACGAAATCCTACGGGGTGCGTATTGCCGGACAAAATCATCTTGTCGAGCATAACTACATCTCGAACTGTGATCATGGCATCGATATTCTGTGCGGCGACTATATCAAGGAAGATCTGACCGGGAGTTATGTGCCAAAGATCCTGCCGGACGCGCCTGAGATCCGTGTTCCCACGTATGGACAGGTGAAAGCTCTGCACCTTATCGGCAACGTCATCGTGGGCAACAAGAAATCCGATCTGGAGATCGGAGGATCCTATAAGCGGCAATGGCCGACAGATCAGATGGTACTGCTGCCCGAGGACTGTCTGATCACGGGCAACCGGTTTATTCGCCCTGAGGGAGGCGATTCGGTGATCGGAATCACACAGGATTCCGCTGCTCCCCTGAACCGCTTCGTCTTCAAGCTGAACCGATATGAGCATAACCTCCTTCTTGGAGGCGCCATCGCGTTCGCCCCTTCGGCTGCCGGATTCCTTCGTCAGGATCTGCCGAAGGGCTGGTCCGAAACCAAGGAGAGAGCCGGATTCAAACCGCTAACTCCCTCGGATGTCGGGCCTGACTGGGTAAAATAAGTCCTGTTCACATCGAGTATTGATGTCTATAGCATGCATTGACGTTTAGACTAAAGGGCAACTTCCTCTAGCCATTTCCGGCTGTAGAATGTTGCCCTTTGGGTATGGTTGTTCTGATTAGGCCCAAACCCTTGTGTGCCTTCCTCCCCGCCTGAAGGCAGGGGTCTCCTGGCATGATTTTATGATACAATAGAGGCTGTGGAAACGAGACGTATAACCGACGCAGCGCCTGTTCTCCTGACTTTTTTGCCGAGCGGCTTTACCGTCACCGCGTCCAGAGGCGATACGATACTGGACGCGGCGCTGGCGCATGGGATCGGACTGGAGCATGAGTGCGGGGGCAACTGCGCCTGCACGACCTGCCACCTCTATGTCGTCGCCGGAAGCGAGAGCCTTTCGGCTCCGGAAGAGGTCGAGATCGACCGGCTTTCTACGGCGGACGCTCTGCAAACGAACTCCCGCCTGGGATGCCAGGCGATCCTGCGCGGGGGCGACGTGGTGGTGCGTCTCATTGACAGTGGCGCCGTCTAACCCGTATAATAGGTCTGTCCAATCCATTTTCACAGTTCGCTGTGCCGCCGTCCCATCGTGTGGCCCATCGCCTGCCCGCCTTGCCGGGGTGCGGTGGGCTTTTCCGCGTCTGCGTCTGAAAGAGTTGCTATGAGTCTGCTTTCCGTCAACAATCTGGAGAAGTCGTTTGGTCCCGACCTGCTGTTTTCCGGCGTCAGTTTCAAGCTGGAGTGGCGGCAGAAGCTGGGTCTGGTCGGACGCAATGGCAGCGGGAAGACCACATTGCTGCGCATTTTGACCGGTCAGCAGGAGGCGGAAAAAGGCGCCGTTTTTTTCGAGAAGGGGGTGCAGGCAGGCTATTTGAAACAGGAGGAGGCCGTCGATCCGACGCGCACCGTCCTGCAGGAGGCCGAGGCGGCGTTCGCGCACATCACCGAGATGGAGCAGCGGATGCGCGAGGTCGAGGTCGCGATGGCGGCGGCGAACGAGGAGAGCGAGCTCCAGCGCACGATGCAGGAGTATGCGCTCCTGCACGACCGTTTCGACGCGATGGGCGGCTACGACAACCTGCGCGATATTCCGGGCGTGCTCAAACGCCTCGGCTTCGGCCCGAACGACCTGCACAAGCCCTGCGGCCGACTGTCCGGCGGTGAGAAGACGCGCCTCGCTATCGCCCGTCTGCTGCTCTCTGGCCCCGACATCCTCTTTCTCGATGAGCCGACCAACCACCTCGACATCGAGGCGACGGAGTGGCTGGAAGACTTTCTCAAAGACTTCGGCGGCGCGGTGGTGCTGGTATCACACGACCGCTATTTTCTGGACAAGGTCGTCAACTCCATCGCCGAGGTCGAAAACCGGAAGGTGACCCTCTACCCCGGCAACTTCTCATCGTTCTGGCAGCAGAAAGAGGCCAACCTGAAGCGACAGGCCGAGATGTACGACCGTGAGCAGAAGGAGATAGCGCGCCTGACCGAGTTCTTCGAGAAGTGGAGAAACACCCCTTCCAAGAAGAACCAGGCGGTCATGCGGATGCGCTGGGCGGAGCGGATCAAGCAGCACGGCCTGGGCGGGAAGATCGATGGAGCGCCGACGGAGCGGGTGGCGGCAAAGGGCAAGACCGCGAAGCTGGGCGTCAAGGCAAACCAACTGAGCGGCAACGAAGTGGTGATCCTGGATAATCTGGGCAAGCGCTTCGGCAACCGGATTCTGTTCGAGGGTGTGACGGCGATGCTGCGGCGTGGGGAGCGGATTGGAGTCGTCGGGCCGAACGGCGCGGGAAAATCGACGCTGATCAAGATCCTGCTCGACCGCGAGACGCCGACCTTCGGCATGGCCCGCCTCGGGGCCAGCGTCACCGTCGGCTACTTCGCGCAGGATACGAGCGATCTCGATATGGACGCCAGCGTCCTCGACAATATGATGGATGTTGGCGAGATGGAGCCGGTGCAGGCGCGGACCCATCTGGGCCGCTTCCTGCTCACCGGGGACGACGTGTTCCGACCGGTGCGCCTGCTCTCCGGTGGGGAGAAGAACAAGCTGGTGCTGGCGCAGTTGACCTGGCTGAAGCCCAATCTTCTCATTCTGGACGAACCGACCAACCACCTCGACATCGAATCGCGGGAGGCGCTGGGGCAGATGCTGCGGGAGTACGACGGCACACTGCTGCTCGTCTCCCACGACCGCTATCTGCTGGACCAGGTGACGACGCACACCCTGGAAGTCGCGGACGGCAAGATTACCATATTCGACGGCCCCTACCGCGCGTACCGCGCCAAGAAAGCCCTGCAGGCGCGCACAGGCGTCGTCACATCGGTGCTCTCCAG
>JBBQPO010000406.1:0-3803 GCA_038217285.1 Chthonomonadales bacterium | reverse complement strand
TCCGGCGCGCTTGCCTGTCTTCTTTCGCAGATTGCACGGCTTGGGAGCAGGCTTGTGGAGTCCATCGCTGGACGGCGGCTTGCTGCTGTTGTGGCTATCCTTGGACAAGCGGGCTTCTAACTCTTGGACGCGTGCCGACAGTCGGGCGTTCTGCTGCTCCAGAGCGGTGATGCGCGCTGCTGAAGGGCTATAGTCGCCCACAGGGTCTGGAAAAGCGCGTAGATGGCGTCCGGACCTTGATCGTAGAGAGCCTGAAATTCGTCGCGTGTCAACATAATCTTTCAGTACGTAGGAAAGTCTAGAAAGTTGCCCGACCAAACCACCTGTGTAGTAACGTCTATCCTAAAATCATGAAAATCCGAGTTCAGACAGACGCGGCCCCTGCAGTTCTACAAGCGTTCGGATAGGAGAGTCGGTGCGATGTCTCTGGTTCTGATCGTCATTCCCACCTATAACGAGGCCGACAACCTTCCCACCTTGCTGGAAGCGGTCCACCGCGCGTCACCGGAGGCGCATATTCTGATCGCCGACGATGGCTCGCCGGACGGCACTGCCGACATCGCCGAGGGCATCCTGAGCGCCTTCCCCGGCAGTCGGGTTCTGCGCCGAACGCAGGAGCGCGGCTACGGGCGGGCCTGCCTGGAGGGGTTTCGCTACGCCCTGGAATATGGCTACGACTATGTGCTAACGCTGGACGCGGACTGGTCCCACGATCCCGGCGAGATCCCGAAGATCGTCGCCGCGCTGGAGGCAGGGAACGATCTGGTGATCGGTTCGCGCTACTGTAATGGGATCAGCGTGGTCAACTGGCCGCTGCGGCGGGTCCTGCTAAGCGTCTTCGCCAACAACTACGTCCGGACGATTCTGCGCCTGCCGGTTCAGGACTGCACCAGCGGCTACCGGGGCTACCGGGCGCGGGCGTTGCGCGCGGCGAACCTGGCTGGCGTCGTCTCGGAAGGTTATGCGTTTCTGGTAGAGATGGCAGTCCGGGTTCACCGGGCCGGATCGACACTGGTGGAGGTTCCGATCCTCTTTGTCGAGCGCCGGGCGGGGCAGTCGAAGATGTCGAAGCGCGTCATGTTCGAGGCGGCGCTGCTGCCGTGGCGACTGCTCGTCACGCCCCTGCGCCTCGACAGATCGGCTCTCAGCGCGGACGCAGCACCCAGACGGGCCGATCCGGACTCGGCGTCGGAAAACCCGTCACCACCCAGGTCGTCGTGAGGTGCAGACATTCGGAGGGCGCGTAGTACTCCAGCAGAACCCCGAAAGCCCCCTTGGGATCGAGAGGCGCATCCGTCACGATGGCCGCGTAGCGGTGCGCCTTCAGGGCGGCGACCAGCGCGGGCGGCAGGCGCTTCTCCGTGTTGAGGACATCCAGCAACCCCATCATCTGAAAATGGCGCGGTGTGGTCTGCGCGCCGTGGTCCAGACAGAGCACCTCTCCTTCTCGCTCCAGCCGCTGGATGCTCTGCGCGTAGGCTTCCCCGGCCGCCCGGTTGGCGGCGTGCGGGATCTGCAGATCGGGCCGGTAGAACAGGGTCAGAAACTGCGCGAGCATCAGCGCATAGAGCGGGAGCGCGGCGCTCTCCGACCGCGTCCTCGCCCAGCGTCCCGCCACGATGCAGGCCGCCGCCGCCAGCACGATATATCCCGCCATCAGCACATTCTGATCCCCGCCCCAGTGCGCGCGGCTGAGCAGACTGCCCAGCAGACCCATCGCCGTCATCGTGATCAACACCGCGTGTTCCGACAGGCGCGAACGCGGCCCGGCCTCCGCCGTGCTCCTCTGTGCCAACAACAGAACGACCAGCAGGGCGATAAGCGGCGCGTAGAGCGGAAGATCACCGACAAAATACTGTTTCGCAAGATCGAGGCGGACGCCGTTGGCGAGCGGAACATGGAAGCAGTAATAGCCGAACCAGCCCTGCGTGGCCGCATTCAGACCCAGCACCGCTCCTCCGCAGAGGAGCACGGTGGTCAGGGCGAAAGGAAGGAGGAACCGCCCCTCCCGTCGCCAGAGCAGCGCTGCGCCACCGCCGACAATAAACAGGACCGCCTGCTGCTTGGTCAGGAACGCCAGACTAAAAGCCAGTGCGGAGAGACAGACGCAGGCGAGGCGACGCCGAGGAGTCGAACCCTCCGCAACCTCCTCGGTCGCACAGACCAGAAAGTAGATGCCGAGCAGCGAAAGGCAGAGAAAGAGCATATCCAGGCGTTCGGCATCGTACCAGGCGCCCGTAAAGCGATAGGTCGCCAGAAAGAGCCCGGCCGCGATCCAGCCCCAGATCGATCCAGCACGTTGGGAGCCGTCGCGTCCGGATCGCCCGATGGCGCGGCATACCCAGAGAAACAGCAGAACCGCGCAGCCGAGTGTGGAGAGGATGGAGACCGCCCGCATGGCGACGAACGTCCCGCAGCCGGTGACACGCACCAGCAGCGCACTGACCCAGAAATAGAGCGGGGGGTATTCGTAAGGGAACCAGTCGGCGCCGGGGGCGACATAGAGAGGCTTGCCTGCTATTACCCGCTCGCAGTGGTCGCGCATCGCCCCTCCGATCCACTCCAACTCGTAGGGATACGGCAGGCGTATCAGGGCGAGAGCCAGCCAGATCACCGCCCAGAAGGCGGAGATACCGAGCGTCAGACGGCACAACGCTCTGCCCCAGGTGAGGGCTGTTGGCATCTCCACCCGGTCACACCCTCTCCAGAGCAGGCAGGCGCCGAGGATCGCCGACAAAACCGCCCATGCCAACCGCACCACCATGCCTGCCGACACCATGCCCCTCCTCCCGACGCTCTCCATCCCGGCGAGTCTCGCAACCGTTCTGCCCGAATCCCTCGTTTAAGGTTAGCATAGATTCTACCCCTCCATGTAATGAAAAGCAAAGGCCGGAATTGGGAAAGCAAGCAACTTTTTCCTGCACTGTGCGTACAGAGGAAAATCACCTATGTTAAGGTTGTGTTAAGGAAAAGGGAAAACGACTGCATGAAGGGTAACTATCTGGGACACCTGTCGCGGCAGGATCCGCTCTATGGACTGCTGGCGCGCGATATTCTGGGACGGCTGAGCGTTTACGAATCCGATCCCGAGTTTCGGGTATTCCGGGCGGTGGCGAGCAATGAGGTCTATATCTATGAGGAGACGCGCAGCCGGGCCCGCGTGATCGGCAAGTTCTTCGGGCAGACGTTCGGCTGGGATCGTGACCGGGCGGCGGCGCGCGCCGAACGGGAAAACTGGAATCTCGAAACGCTGCGCGGATATGGTCTTGTCGGCTGCCCACATCATGTGATCCGCCCGCTGGGACTCAACCGGGATATGAACTGCGCGCTGGTGCTGGAGTACTACGTGGGAGAGTCTTTCAGCCATGCGATTCAGGCAGCATGGCGCTATGGAAACGACGCGCACCTTTTTTGGAGACTGAAAGCGCTGGCCTATTTTCTGGCCACTCAGCATAACCGCACGGCAAACGGCGAAGGCGTCGACTTCGAGCCGGACTGCCGCTATCTCGATTATCTCGTCTGTCCGCTTCTGGATCGGCATCGACTCGACTACCGCGTCGCAGAGGAGCTCTGGTGGCTTCGGGATCGCTGGCGCGAAAAGCCTGAAATGTGGGAGGATCAGCAGGTCTGGCTGCATGGGGACGCTACGCCGGCCAATTTTCTATTCGGAGGCGGGCTGGACGTAGCGGCAATAGATCTGGAGAGAATGAAACGAGGTGACCGGGTCTTCGATGTCGGCAGAATTGCGGGAGAGCTTCAAAGCGCTTTTATGATTGCAACGGGCGACAAGTTTGGAGCGGTAC
>JBBQPO010000405.1:0-3820 GCA_038217285.1 Chthonomonadales bacterium | reverse complement strand
CATCTGGTACCATACGCTTAACTGCGGCTTCCGCACCCGCGTTACCGGCGAGACAGATTTCCCGTGCCTGTCTGGAGACCGGGTCGGAGTGGGCCGCTCCTATGTCAAACTGGACGGCAAACTGGACTTCGACCGCTGGTGTGAGGGCATTCGCGATGGCCGTTGCTATGTGAGCGACGGCATGAGCCACCTGCTGGACTTCACAGTCGGCGGCCTGGCGGTAGGCGAGAAGCGGAGCGAACTGCGCCTTGACCAGCAGGGTGTGGTTCTGGTGCGGGCCAAAGTGGCTGCGCTGCTCGACAAGACGCCCATTCCGGCCATCAAGAAGACTCCTGCCTATATGAAACCTGTATGGCATCTGGAGCGCGCTCGTATCGGCGATACAAGAGAAGTGCCGGTCGAGGTCATTGTCAACGGCTATCCGGTCGCCACGAAGCGGATCGTCGCGGACGGCACGATGCAGGATATCTCTTTCAATGTTAAGATCGAGCAGAGCAGTTGGGTCGCCCTGCGGATTCTGGGCTCTTCGCACACAAATCCCATCTTTGTGCTGGTGGATGGAAAGCCCGTTCGCGCCAGTCGCCGGAGCGCGGAGTGGTGTCTCAAGGGAGTGGATCAGTGCTGGTCGCAGAAGCAGCGGTTTATTGCTCCGAAGGAGATTGAGGACGCACGAGCGGCCTACGAACATGCGCGGCAGGTCTATCGGCGCATTCTCAAGGAGTGTGAAAAGGATTGACGCCTCTGCCTTACGATACGGCGCGCAAATTTGAGGCGGTGGAGCATCAGGGCGCCTTTACTCCTGGGGACGGTTTCTTCACCTCTTCGCGTGTCTGCAGGCGGCGGTTACTCTGGGCGTCACCGCCGCCCAAATAAGTAAAAAAGGAACGCACAATGAGTAGTCCTGAGACGAATTCGGAGAAGGAGACGGTTCAGTGGGAACGAATGCTGCCTGCGGAGTTTCGCGCAGCGGTAGAGGCCTGCCCCGTCGTTTTTCTGCCGCTGGGGACGGTCGAGTGGCACGGCGAGCACAATGCGCTCGGGCTGGATTCTCTCAAGGCGCATGCGCTCTGTGTAAATGCCGCCCGCCTGGCAGGCGGCGGTGTCGTCCATCCCCCGTTGTATGGCGGAATGGGTGGTCTCGACAAACCTGCAACGGTAGTTCTCGAGCCGGAACTGGCCTGGGAGAATTATCTGCTTCGGCCCTGGCTGGAACAGCTCTGCTATGAGTTTCATCGGCAGGGTTTTCGCGCGATTTTGATGGTAACCGGGCATTATGGCCATAACCAACAGATCGTGGTCCGAGAAGTCGGCGCCCGGATGACCGAGCGCCTGCAAATCCCAGTCCTGGGAACGCCTGAGTACTGGCTGGCGCACGACGCGGGCTACCTGGGCGACCATGCGGGCATTGGGGAGACCTCCTTGTTGTGGTATCTGCACCCTGAACTTGTGGCAATCGAACGCATCCGGAGCGATCCGGAGTACGGTGCGACCGATGCCATTGAAAAAGGCTCTTCCCCTGAACTGGGACATAAGTATGCACAACTCATTGTCACCCGCCTGGCGAAACTGGCCCGCGCCATGCCCGATTGGACGGAAGCAACGAGAGAGCGCTTTGTACGTGCCGAGCGGGCTTTGATTTCAGCGCAGGTCAAGGGATGGCGGAACGCTCACCCGTGGGCGGCCTGGGGCAGCCTGATCCAAAAGCAGTTAACACAGTATGGAGCGCTGCTCGCGGACGAGCGCTTCGAAGAGATCGAAAAACTGGCGTCGCAGCTAACCTCATAAGGCTGCCGCTCTTCACTATGGAGCACCATAAAGATGAACTTCACGCCGCTTACCGACTCAACCCCTGACCTCGCCCATCCGGAGGCGCTTCGTGAAAGGATGCAGCGGGATGGTTACCTCTCTCTCTCTTCGTTTGCAGACAGCCGTGTTCTGGATGTCCTTCTCTCTGCTCTGCCTGATCCACCTCCCGGTGCAAGCCCAGTTTGTTTCGTCGGACGGGAAAGGATCTGTTACCAGGCAGGAAGAAACGCAGGTCTGTGACTACCATGGCGACGGGGACTGGCATCTGGATCTTGGAGATATTCGCGCCGTAAAGCCAATGGATCGCCTTGCGTTCTCGGTAGACCTGCAGATCGAACAGTTCGATCCTGCCGCTGAGTTATTCGTGTGCATACGCGTTCAGGATAGGCGGCGGCATACGATTCAGGAGATGTTTGCTCCGCTCGCACCGGACTATACGCGTACCGGTCGGCAAACCCTGCATGGGTGCTTCGTGGTGCCTGCGAACGCCGGGACGGTCAACGTTCGCGTCTGGGGGCAGCGTTCCGCCCGCTTTCGCGCGGCGCGGCCCACGCTCAAATCGCTCGCCCCGTTGAAGGTTCGTCCCCTTCACCCTATTGTGCTGACGAATCAGGCGCTGAAGGTAACGCTCTATCCGAATGAGTGGCGATTCAGCGCGCGAGATAACCGTAACGGCCATGTCTGGCAGACATTCCCTGCGCAGGGCGCTTTTGTCGTTACCGGAGTTGTACGGCAATCGGCACATAAGGCGGAACTGTCTGCGATCTATCTGCCGGAGAACGCGCCCCTCCGTCTGTCCGTCACGATGGACGTCGCGAAATCCCAATGTTCAATGCGCGCCTCCATGCCTTCGTCCGTCAGGATGCCGTCCTGGGCGGCAATGCTCGGCGTGCTGCCCGCTTTTTATGAGCCTTCTCCGACTGCAGAACTGGTCGTTCCGCTGGGCGAGGGGTTTCTCTATCCAACCGACAGCCCTGATATCCCCGCCCATATGCTGCAACTGGCCGATGGATCGGGTCTGACCATGCCGTGGTTCGGGGTTTACGACCGTAAGAGCGGAGCAGCAGCGATGTGTTTCACTCAGGATGAAAATGACGCTCTGGCCCGCTTGTATTCCCGGAAAGAGGGTTCGCGCGCGGCAGGAATGATGGCTCTGGAATGGATGTCGCAGCGGGGAACGTGGGGATATGACCGGACCGCGACGTTCTGGTTTGCCGACCAGGGAGGCTATGTCGCTCTCTGCAAGCGTTATCGCCGCGAAGCTGTTCGTAAGGGCAGATTGGTGACGCTTGCCGAAAAGCGTAAGCGCCTGCCCCGCATCGACGATCTGTCCGGCGCGCCGAACTGCTGGTTCAATTTCCTGTGGCATATCGATAAATCCCGACGCATGGAAGCGTTGCGCTGGCTGCATGATCATGGTATCGATCGTCTGCTGCTGTCCAATTCAGATTGTCTGGAGGACACGCGGGAGGTGGATTCCTGGGGATGGCTCACCGGGCAGTACGATCTCTATTCGGATGTCTGGCCCGCCGAACAGGCGGAGAGAGCGAACTCACCCGACCGGGCATTCGGTTATCCTGACCTGATTCAAGAGCGCTATAATGGACAGAAAATGCGGGGCTGGGTCCAGAAGACGAAGTTTGGAGAGTTTCCGGGTTATGTGCTCTGTCCCACCCGCCAAATCGGATGGGCGCAGGAGCGCGTGCCGCCGACGTTGAAAGCGCGAAAGCAGACGGCGCGCATGATAGATACGACCACGGCGACCGCATTGGGCGAATGTTACCATCCCGGGCATCCGATGAGCCGGGCGCAGGACAAAGACGCTCGTCTGGCCCTCCTCCGCTATATGCGGGATCATAATCTGATCGTCGGATCGGAGATCGGCGTAGACTGGGCTCTGCCGTATTTGTGTTATTCGGAAGGGATGCTCAGTCCCGTCCCATATCGGCATCCCGAAGCGGGATACCTGAAGCCGAACATGACGCCTGTCGAAAATACCCGGCGCTATCAGCTC
>JBBQPO010000404.1:0-3826 GCA_038217285.1 Chthonomonadales bacterium | reverse complement strand
CCGACGAAGCGCTCTACAACTATATTTTTCATCCCGGCTTTTCCACCGCGGCCAAGGTCACCGACCTTTCTGGGCGTGGGGTCGGCATGGACATCGTGAAGCAGGCGGTACAGGGCCTGGGAGGCTCCATTATGCTCTCCTCGACGCCGGGAAACGGAACATGCTTCCGCATTCGCCTCCCCCTTACGATGGCAATCATGGAAGGTCTATCACTGTCTGTGGGAAAGGAGGTCTACATACTGCCGCTGACCAGCATCGTCGAGAGTATTCGCCCCAAAGTAGGAGACGTACGCCAGATCGCCGGCTGCGCCGAAGTCGCTCTGGTGCGCGGTGAGGTTTTGCCGATACTGCGGCTGTATCAGATGTTCGGTGCGGAGCCCGTGATCACGGACCCGACAAAGGGACTGCTCGTGATCCTGGAAAACGACAACCGCAAGGTCGCATTGATGGTGGATGAACTGATCGGGCAGAGCCAGGTGGTGATCAAGAGCCTGGAGACAAACTATCGCAAGGTAGAGGGTGTGGCAGGAGCAACGATCCTGGGCGACGGCCGCGTTGCGTTGATCCTGGATGTGCCGGGCCTGATCGGTGGGACGAAAGCGCACGCGCTCTCCCTGGCCGCATAAGAACCGCTTCCTTTCTCAATCAAAGGCAGCTCAAAACAAGGGTGACGGCTTGACGCGTTCTGCGCCGGGCCGGCGCGCTCGCAGCGCCGGGCAGATCGGCCCGCTGCTTACTATCACGGAGTGAATTATGACCCTAAACCAGGCGAACGCAGCGAACCAGGACACCCTGCTCACCGCAGACGCAAACCAGTACCTCACCTTCATCCTGGGGGATGAAGAGTATGGCGTGGACATCCTCAAGGTACAGGAGATCAAGGGCTATGTGCCCACCACGCGCATCCCCAACGCGCCTTCGGACGTCGTCGGAGTCCTGAACCTGCGCGGGACGATCGTTCCGATCGTGGACCTGCGCCGCAAGTTCAACCTGGAACTCGTCGAATACGACCAGTTCACCGCGATCGTGGTGGTGGTGGTGCAAAACCGCGTCATGGGCATGATCGTGGACAGCGTGTCGGAAGTGATGAACATACCGGCAAACGACGTCCAGGCGGCTCCCGACTTCGGCAGCAGTCTTGGCAGCAATATGCTGCGCGGCATGGGTAAAGTCGGCGACAAGCTGATCATCCTTCTAGACATCGATGTGGTCATGCTTGGCGAAAGCGCTCCGATGTCGTTCGCAGCCTGAATTTAAATACGCGTATCTGTAGAGAAAGGACATCTCACTATCATGGCAAACCCAGCAAAGGCCGCTCCTCGGACGTCGAAGCCGGAGACCGAGCTTTCCGTCGTTGTGAACAAGACCGCTAGTGCGCCTGTACGACGTACGGCCACGAAGCTTTCCGTAGTCGGTCCCAAGCCGGCAGTAGACAATAAACTGCTGAAATGGGCGATGGCCGCTCTGGAAACGTCCCGCGCCAACAACTTTCTGTGCGACGCGAACTGGAACGTTGTCTACGCAAACCAGAAGGCCAAGGATATCCTCGCCTTCATGGAGCCGAACCTCCATAAGTTCAGCGACACCTGGAAGAGCTTCCACGCCAAAGACGTGGTCGGAACCAGCCTGGACTTTCTGTTTACGGATGAGCCGCGCGAATTCCGACTCGCATCCGATCCGCGCAACCATCCTTACCAGAAGAATATCACGACCGGCCCCTGTGTCTGCGATGTGCAGGTGACCAGCATTCGCGACGAGAAAGGGGAGCTTGTCGGATATTCGGTGGATTGGGAGCGGATCACGGACAAGCTGGCGCAGGAAGCCCGCGCCAAGCAGTTGATGATGACGCTGGATAACTCCACCGCCAACACATTCCTGTGCGATCTCGACCTGAAAATCGTCTACGCGAACAAAAAGAGCTTCGATATCCTGGAGTTCATGGAGCCGAACCTCCATAAGTTCAGCGACACCTGGAAGTTCTTCCGCGCCAAAGACGTGGTCGGAACCAGCCTGGACTTTCTGTTTACGGATGAGCCGGAGCACTATCGCAAGGCGAAGGACCCACGCAATCATCCCTATAGCTGCCAGATCCGAACTGGGCCCTGCACGTGCGACGTGACGGTAACCAGTACAAAAAGCGATAGCGGGGATGTGACCGGCTACGCCATCTACTGGGAGCGTGTCACGGAGAAAGTGGAGAACGAGCGCCGCATTAAAGAGCAGATCGAGGAGAAGGTCTACCTCTCCGCCAAAATCGACGAGATGATGGTCGCCACGCAGGCGATCGCCAAGGGCGACTTGAGCCAGCATATCCCGGTCGAGAAAGACGATGCGATCGGCAAACTGGCGACCGCGTTCAACGCCATGGCGGCCAATCTTGCGCAGATGGCGGAGGCGGCGGAGAGCATCGCCTCCGGCGACCTGACCGTTCAGGTCAAGCCGCAGTCCGAGAAAGACTTGCTCGGCAACGCGTTCGAGAAGATGATCAAGAACCTCTCCGAGCTCGTCGCTCAGGCGCGCACTTCCGCGGAAACCATCGTCGTCTCCGCATCCGAAGTCTCCACCGGTACAGACGACCTGTCCCAGCGCACCGAAGAGCAGGCTTCCAGCCTGGAAGAGACCGCTTCTTCCATGGAAGAGATGACCAGCACCGTCAAACAGAACGCGGACAATGCCAGGCAGGCAAATCAACTCGCAGCCCAGGCGCGGGAAGTGGCCGAAAAAGGCGGAGCCGTCGTCAGCAGCGCAGTCGCCTCGATGGAAGAGATCAACAAAGCCAGTCGTCGAATCGCCGACATCATCAGCGTGATCGACGAGATCGCCTTTCAGACCAACCTCCTGGCCCTCAATGCCGCCGTGGAAGCCGCGCGCGTTGGAGAGCAGGGACGCGGCTTCGCCGTTGTCGCGGCCGAAGTCCGCAACCTGGCGGGCCGTTCGGCTACTGCCGCCAAGGAGATCAAAGCGCTTGTTCAGGACAGCGCCCAGAAGGTGCAGGAAGGCAGCAGCCTCGTCAACCAGAGCGGGCACACGCTGGAAGAGATCGTGACTTCGGTGAAGAAGGTGGCCGACATCATCGCCGAGATCAGCGCGGCGTCTCAGGAGCAGTCTGCGGGCATCGAGCAGGTGAATAAGGCGATCATGCAGATGGACCAGATCACCCAGCAGAACGCGGCTCTTGTGGAAGAGGCGGCGGCATCGAGCCAGGCGATGAGCCAGCAGGCCATGGAACTGCGCGAAGTGGTGGGTCAGTTCAAGCTGGACGCATCCCATCTCAATGCGCTGCAGGCGACTCCGGCGCGCCCCTCGGCGCCCACCCGGCCATCGGGTATCCGAGCGGCAGTCGCCGTCTCGGCGCCGGCCTGACCGCGTGCGGTCATCGCCACTGCCCCGGTGACCAGGACACGCCCCGCGTCGCCGCGAGACGACAGCGGTTTCGAGGAGTTCTAAACCTCTGACGAGACCTCCCCCAGCCCCTCCTCCTATAAGGAGGGGAGCCAGTGCGCTGACTATACGGACTGGATTTGTTCCTTCGTAAGGAGCAGGCCGAATGCGTCGCCAAAAAGGACGTGTCCGGCTCCTCCTTACGCAGGAGGGGCCGGGGAGGTACGGCGCGCAGTATCGACTCTCTTTACCTGGATATTTAACCTCATGGAACCTTGCAGCAACACCGTAAATGAAATCGAAATCACGAGCAGCGAATTTAAGCTCTTCCGCGAATTCATTTATCAACGCAGCGGCATCGCGCTGACGGAGGCCAAAAAGCAACTCGTCAATTCGCGACTGCGCAAACGGCTGCGGCATTTTAACCTTTCCTGCTTTCAGGATT
>JBBQPO010000403.1:0-3861 GCA_038217285.1 Chthonomonadales bacterium | reverse complement strand
AATAATCGCCACCGCGCCCTCATCAAACTCTGTTACAATGGCCCGCGAACCATCGCGCGTGAAGGCTAATTTGAATGGCCCTCTATTTCCGTTGAGCGCAGGACGCGCCGCTTGCTGCGGTCCATCGTCTGCCGAGCGTGCGAGACTAGCCGCCGTAAGGACCAGCATAAGCCCTGCGATAAGAGGAAAGGGGACTGTGAGGAGCGAAGAGCTATGTCGCGACAATAGAGGATCCCTTCTTACATTCCAGCGCCACTCGGTTTTCGAAGCCATATCGACATGTCTGGCGGAAACGCGTGTCAGCCCGGACGCGGTCCAGATTGACTACCATCATACCATAACGACGCAAACGTCTCGCCTAACGAGAGGAATCAAGGGATATTACTGGATTCTCGTTGATTCCCGCTTGCTTCCTGTCAATTCCGTTCTTACCCATCCGTTATTCGTCCCTTGGTGCGGCGATAAACAGGGAGGAACGCAGCGGCAGTCCGTCGAACGGCTTCTCATGATGAAACGAATATCTTCCATTTTGGCTTTGAACTGGGGCAGACTTCGGGCGCTTGCGATCCCCTTCGTCGCAACCTGGATCGCTCTCGCTGGGGCGGGCACAGCGGCGATAGCTGCGGATGTGACCACACTGGTCTACAATCGCGACATTCGCCCTATTCTTTCGGAGAACTGTTTTCAGTGCCATGGGCCGGACAAGAACAAGCGCCAGGCGGGAATGCGGCTCGACATAAGAGAAGAGGCGATCAGCCATAAGGCCATCGTGCCGAGCAGGCCGGAAGAGAGCAAGATGATCGCCCGTATCCTGGCGACGGATGCGGATATGCAGATGCCGCCTGCGGCAACGCACAAGGAGCTGACCGCAGCACAGAAGGAGACGCTGCGCCGCTGGATCGCCAGCGGCGCGGCCTATCAACCGCACTGGGCCTATCTTCCGCCCCAGCGACCTCCGGTGCCGAAGATCGCTCCGAAATCCGGCTGGACCGTGCGTAACCCGATCGATGCTTTCATTCTGGACACGCTCCGCAAGAACCAGATTTCGCCGTCGCCACAGGCGGATAGGGCGATGCTGTTGCGACGGGTCACGCTCGACCTGACGGGGCTGCCACCGACGCCTGCGCAGACCGATACTTTTCTGGCGGACAGATCGGTGAACGCCTACGAAAAGGTCGTAGACCGCCTGCTGGCCTCACCGCGCTACGGCGAACGCATGGCCGTTCCCTGGCTGGATCTGGCGCGCTATGCCGATACCGTCGGCTATCATGGCGACCAGAATCAAAATGCCTGGGCTTACCGGGACTACGTTGTGGCAGCCTTCAACGCCAACATGCCTTTCGACAAGTTCACCCGCGAACAGCTCGCAGGAGATCTGCTACCGAACCCCACCCCCGCACAGTTGACGGCCTCCTGCTTCAACCGGCTGAACATGATGACCCGCGAGGGCGGCGCGCAGCCGAAGGAGTATCTCGCGAAATATGCCGGCGACCGGGTCCGCACGGTCGCCATGACGTGGCTCGGCTCAACGATGGGCTGCTGCGAGTGCCACGACCACAAGTACGACCCCTTCAAGCAGCGGGATTTCTATGCGATGGCCTCCTTCTTCGCCGACATCAAACAGTGGGGCGTCTACATGGACTACGGTTATACGCCGAATCCAGACCTTCGCGGCTATTCGAACGACCATCCCTTCCCGCCCGAAATAAAAGTGCGGAGCCCTTACCTGGAACAACGCATCGCGCAACAGCAGGCCCGACTTCGGGCCATCGCTGCACAGTCCGGCCGGAGGTTGCAGTCGAGTCCTGCGTCACGCGAAGCTTTCCGCCTCTGGCTGACCGCAGAGACCGCTTTTCTGAAACAGCATCCGGACGGCTGGGAGACGCCCCTACCGCTTCCGACCTCGGCAGACGCGGCCGATTTTCGGAGCGAAACCGATGGGCGCGCACTGCTGATCGGAAAGCCGGGGGCTTCTGTAGAACTGCGCCTGCGGCCGACTACCGATCGCATCGCCACTGTCCGTTTCGAGTTGCTGCCGCATGCGCAGAATGGCGGCTCCGTCTTCCGCACGGGCAGCAAGCCCGGACTGCTGACCCTCGCCGCCACCATCCGCACGGGAGAGGGCAAGCTCACGCCGGTGCGCTTCCGTTACGCCTCCGCCAACCACGCGGAGCCACGATACGTCTCCGGCTTTGAGGCGCTCGGCGTGCAGCGCGGCTGGAAGCTCGCCTCCGACCATCCCACCGAGGCGCGCGTCTCCGTGTGGCTTCCGGACACGCCGATCCAGCTCGCACCGGGTGAGACACTTGCCCTTACCTTCCCGGACGCGGGCGTCGGCTGTGTGCGCGCTTCCGTGTCACCGTTCACGCCGGAGGATCCCGACACCCTCGCCCTGCCCCCTGCCCTGCGCGAGACGCTGGAGACGCCCGACGCGCCTGCCAACCGGCTCGGTGCGCTGCGTGCCTATCTCTGCGGGACCGCCTGGAATTCGGAGGCCTTCACGCAGGTCAAGGAGGCCGAAGCCGAGATCGCAGCCTGTCGGCAAGGCTGGACTCCGGTGATGGTGACGGCCGCGACGACGCCGATGACCATGCGTGTTCTCCCACGCGGCAACTGGCAGGACGAGAGCGGAGAGGTCGTCACCCCAGCGGTCCCGGCTTTCCTGCCCGGCGCCGCGCCGCGCGTGGCAGCACGCCAGACACGCATGGATCTCGCCGACTGGATCATGGCACCCGAAACCCGCTGACGGCGCGCGTCTTTATGAACCGCCTCTGGAAGCAGTGCTTCGGCAATGGGTTGAGCGCACAAGTCGAAGACCTCGGCGGCCAGGGAGAGTGGCCCACGCATCCGGAGCTTCTGGAGTGGCTCGCCGTCGAGTTTCACGACAGCGGCTGGAACGTCAAGCAGATGGTGACGCTACTCGTCACCTCCGCGACCTACAGGCAGTCCTCGAAGCTGCGTCCGGAACTGCACGAGGCGGACCCGAACAACCGGCTGCTGGCCAGCCAGAATCCGCGCCGCCTGGAAGCCGAGTTCGTACGCGACAACGCGCTCGCCATCGCCGGGCTGCTCACGCTCGACGTCGGCGGGCCACCCTGCAAGCCGTATCAGCCGGCCGGCTACTACGCGAACATTCAGTTTCCGGACCGCAATTATGTCGCCGACACGGATGCGCGGGAGTATCGGCGGGGCCTCTATATGCATCGCCAGCGAACCTTTGAACATCCAATGCTCGCGAACTTCGATGCGCCCTCGCGGGAGGACTGCGTCGCCTCACGCAGTAGTGCAAACACGCCACAGCAGGCGCTGACGCTTCTGAACGATCCGACCTTCGTAGAGGCCGCGCGGGTCTTCGCCGCCGACCTGCTGCAGCCGAAACAGCCGAGCGACGCGGCAAGGCTTACGGCCGCCTACCGGAGGACGCTTGCCCGCGCGCCGAAACCGCAGGAGCAGCAGTCGCTTCTCGTCTTCCTGCAACAGATGCGCCTCGCCTACCGCGAACGCCCTCAGGACGCCCGCAGTCTGGTAAAGGTCGGTCTATCGCCGGTTCGGGGCGACATCGCCCCGGTCGAACTGGCGGCATGGACGAGCGTCTGCCGTGTCCTGCTGAACCTGAATGAGACTATAACGCGCTACTGAAGGAGGCTCCTCGATATGGGTATCCCGTTCGATCCCGAAAAGTTCGCGCAGAGCGTCAGCCGCCGCGCCTTTCTCCAACAGTCCGCGTACGGTCTAGGCGGTCTGGCCCTCGGCATGCTGCTCGATTCCGCCGCGCAGGCTGCCCCTCCGAAAGGCGGCTCTCCCGGCGCTATCCGGCCGCTCCACATCCCGCCGCGCGCCAAACGCATCATCCATCTCTGT
>JBBQPO010000402.1:0-3888 GCA_038217285.1 Chthonomonadales bacterium | reverse complement strand
TGGCCTCTTGACGGACAGTCGAGATTAGGGCAAAATGTAGGTTGTGGGTGCATGGAAACCTCCTAAGTTGGATGTGGTAATCAAACTTACGAAGGACATGCCCCACTTTTCACATTTTCACCGTTTGATGCGGTTCTACCCTTTTTCTCCAGTTGCATGTTCAAATTGGTGTAGTGCTGCAACTGGACAGCATAGGCAAGCGGTCAATCGTTGCGCCGGAAGATCAGGCTAAACCGCCGGAATTTCGGTGTAGCATAGTACATGCAAAGCGGTATGCAAAAATGAAAATGCTGATGCCCGATAGCGACGCAGCAGAACGTCTGGGTCCAGATATCGAACTGATGGAATTCGTCGCACAACACGTGCTGACAAAACATGGCACGCCAATAGCCGTTCGGTACCCCTTGACAACATGTCATATATGACATACAATAATCCCGTGGACGAAAAAGAAATCTTTTGGCTGCATGGCGAAATCAAGACGCCCCCTTTTTCACCCGAGGCGCGTACCAAGGCAGGATCCTTCCTGCGACATCTGCAGTGGGGCCTCACACTCAGCATGCCCCAATCGCGTCCCATGCCGGTGATCGGGCCGCGCTGCCACGAACTGCGCGTCCAGGACAAAGACAAAACATGGCGGATTATCTACCGCCTCGATGAGGACGCCGTCATCATGCTCGACGTCTTCGCCAAGAAGACACCGACCACCCCACAAACCGTCATCGAAACCTGCAAAAAGCGCATGGCGAACTACGACGCCACCACGAGGTAAAACCCATGGCAATGGATCCAGCGAAAAAAGCAAAACTCGAAGCCGCCGGTTGGAAAGCAGGCTCCGCCGACGAATTCCTCGGCCTCACCCCCGAAGAATCCGCCCTGCTCGATATCCGCATGTCCCTCTCCACGGCCCTCAAACAACGCCGCCAGGACGCCCATCTCGCCCAGTTCAACCTCGCCGAGAAGATCCAGTCCAGCCAATCCCGAGTCGCCAAAATGGAAGCCTGCGACAGCAGCGTCTCCATCGACCTGCTCATCAAAGCCATCCTTGCCACCGGTGCCACCCCCGCAGAGATCGGCCAATACATCTCCAACGCCGCCCCGGACCGCCGGAAAGCCGCCTGACCCCGCCAGTTCTCCAGCGATCCGCCTGAACCAACCAGGGCAGCCCCGACCCCGGCGCTGCCCTTACCCTTTCAGGGTTCCTGCTCGTCTTGAGGCGAGCTGGTCACACTCGTGTGGGGCTTCTCCAGGTGTTCGTGTGCCCGGCGAATGGCTCTCTGCAGTTCCTGCTCCAGAAGAGGCGATGGCAGATGCTGCGTGAAGTATTCCGCGACCCGAATATCGCCGCTGTCCAGTTCCAGTAGCTCGATCTGCTGCGGCGACCGTTCGCTGCACAGAATTAATCCGATGGGCGCTTCGTCGTGTTTGCGGCGCTCATAGCGGTTGAGCCAGCGCAGGTAGAGTTCCATCTGACCTTTGTGGGCGGCGGTAAATTTTCCCAGCTTCAGTTCAATGGCGACGAAGCGACGCAGATCGAGGTGGTAGAAGAGTAGATCGAGGTAGAAATCTTCGTTATCGATCGTCATGCGCTTCTGTCGGGCGACGAAGGCAAAGCCGGCACCGAGTTCAAGCAGAAACGACTCCATGTCACGGATAATGGAATTCTCCAGGTCGCGCTCGCTATAACCGTCGGCCAGGCCCAGAAAATCCAGCAGGTAGGGATCGCGAAAGATAAGATCGGGTGTGAGTTGATCGGTTGCGCGCAGAGACGCGATTTCGGCATCTATCACCGCTTCCGCTTTGCCGGAAAGCGTCGTGCGCTCGAACAGCATTCCATCGATCCTCTGACGGAGCGCGCGAACACTCCACTTTTCCAGGCGGCACATCTCGGCATAGAACTCGCGCTTCAAGCGATCCTTAAGGTAAATGATCTCCTTGAAGTGTGACCATCCCAATTGTCTCGACAGTGTAGAGAGAATCTTCTCGTCGGGAAACGCTTCCGCAAACCGCATCATATGCAGCAGGTTCTGAGGACTGTATCCTTTCCCAAACTCCGCTGTCAATTGTGCCGACAGTGTAGACACAATTCGGTCTCCGTAGGCGGCGCGTTCTTCTTGCAGGATGTCGCGGCGGATACGGTCGCCTATGTGCCAGTGCATCAGCGTCAGTTCACGGTTGACGGCGATAGCGGCGCGTTCCCGCGCTTCACCTATCAAGTGGCGGATATCGTCGAGCAGTGTGGTCACATCCGGTGTATGGCCAGGTGAGAGGGGTGTTAGTTCGGACAAAAACGTTCCTTTGTAGATAGAGCGGCCTCCTCACTACGGGAGAACCCAACCCTACGAGGCCTGGCTTACGCAAACAGCCCCTCCACGAGGATAGGGGAGGGGCTGTTTTGCACGACAAGGCTTTCAGCGCAGGAAGGCTTCGTTCAGTCCGGCATCGACCGCGAGAACCTGCCCGGTGGTGAGAGCAAGGCGAGGAGAGGCGAGGAGAAAGGCGGCCTCCGCGACGAGCGCGGGCGTGACCTGTTTATGCAGCAGGGTGCGCTTCGAGTAGTAGTCGGAGAGCTTTTCACGCAGGGCTTCCGTGGTTTCGCTCTCCTCGTAGGCGACATTGTATTTATCAAGGGAGGTCAGTACGCGGTCGCGTGGGAACTGCCCGGAACCTTCGACGACGGTGGCAGGCGCCACGGCGTTGACACGTACACGGGGTGCAAAGGTGACCGCCATCTCACGCACCAGATGGTTGACGGCAGCCTTGCTGGTGTCGTAGGCCCAACTGCCCTTCTTGGCGACGACGGCGTTGGCGCTGCTGATCAGGACGATGCTGCCCTCCGTTCCCTGCGCCTGCATGATCTCGTTGGCCTCGTCGGCGATCAACATCGAACCGAGCAGATTGACATCGAAGGTGGTGCGCCACTGCTCTTCCGTGGTGCGCCCGTCGGCATCCGGCGCGAAGAAGACGGCGGCCACGGCGACCACGATATCCACGCCGCCATACTGCTGTACCACCCGGTCGAGCAGTGCGCGCACCGAAGTGCGATCCGTGCAGTCCACGGTTTCGGCGACCGCAGTCTCTGCGCCGAACGCCGCCTGCAGCCTCCCGGCCACCGCCTGCGCCAGTTCCACCCGGATGTCGGCGGCGACGACATGCGCCCCTTCCCGCGCCAACCGTTCCGCAACCGCCATCCCGATCCCTGGACTGGCGCCCAGCACGACCGCGACTTTCCGGCTCAGCTCGCGCTCAGGCGGCATCCGCTTCAGCTTCGCCTCTTCCAGCAGCCAGTACTCTATTCCGAACGATTCGCTCAGCGGCAGCGCCACATAGTTGTCCACGACACGGTCGGCGGACAAGCCGGGTTGTGCGGGGAGGTCGTCGTTGAGGGCCGTCGCGCCCGCCATCACGTTGATGGCGTTGATGTAGAACTCGCCGGTGATCCGCGCCTCGGCTTTGTTGCGCCCGAAGCTGAACAGTCCGACGCCGGGCACCAGCGCGACCGTCGGGTTGGCGGAGCGCATCGCAGGAGAGTCGGCCTGCCTGTTCTGGGTGTAGTACCGCGCGTACTCCTCCCGATAGCCGTTTAGAGCCTGCTGCGCGGCGGCGAGGAGCGCGGCCGCATCGCCCTTCTCGGCGTCCCACTCCACGAACAGCGGGCGTACTTTGGTGCGTACGAAGTGGTCCGGGCAACTGGTGCCCTGCCACGCCAGGCTCTTCGCCAGGCCGCTGTTGACGAACTGTTGAACCGTCGCTCCGGCGTCGAAATGCCCAATCTGCGGTCCGACACTGCCGCGCAGCACGGGCATCAGCGCCCGCGCCAGCGCCTCGCAATCCGCGCGGGGAGCGACGATCTGACCGCCAAACAGACGTTCGCCCTGCGCGCTCTGC
>JBBQPO010000401.1:0-3900 GCA_038217285.1 Chthonomonadales bacterium | reverse complement strand
GGCCGCTACTACGAACCCTGGACGAACGCGGCTCCCCCACCCCAGGCAGGCTTCCAGCCGCTTGCCCTGAAGGTGGAGTACGACAAAACGACCCTGGCGCAGGACGACAGCGCGACGGTCACCGTGACCATCCACAACCAGACCACGAGCATCGCCGAGATGCCGCTGATCGACGTCGGCGTTCCGCCCGGCTTCACCGTCAATCCGGAGAAACTGGAGGACGCGGTCGCCAAACAGACGATCAGCAAATACACGGTCGCAGCCCGGCAGGTGATCCTCTATATGGAGAAGCTCGGCCCCGGTGAGACAGTGGTACTGACCTACCAGATCCGCGCCAAATACCCGATCAAGGCGAAGACTCCCCTGAGCAAGGTCTATCCCTACTACAACCCGGAGCGTGTCACTGTCTCCGCCCCCCAGGAGATCGTCGTCACCAAATAGAGACGACTGCCGCTACAGACCACAAGCCGGGTCGATTCCTATCCAGAATCGACCCGGCTTGCTCGTTTTTAGCGGCGAAGAGGAGAAGGTTAATTCACGGAGCTTACTACGTACGTATCGGCACTGCTCTTGATCAGGCTGGGAATGGGGAAGGTGATGGTAACGCGCCCACCGCCACCGCTGTGGTTGTCATAGCACACATCGCCGCGCAGGTCGTGGCGCGCCGTGCTGTCGATCAGGCATAAGCCCGTATGAGCGGAGGCGTTCCAGTCGAAGCCGGGCGCGAAGCCGTCGCCGTCGTCGCACACTTCCAGATGCGCTCTGTCGCCGTCTACGCGCAGCGTGACTTCGACGTTCCCCTTCGAATGCTTGACGGCGTTGCTGATGCACTCGCTCACCAGCAGGGAGAGCGCCGCAACTTTCTCTGCGGAGAGCAGGACGTCCGCGATCTCCACTGTGATCGATCTGCCGCCGCTCGTGGCCTGTAACATCGGAATAAGCCGCCCCAGTAACACACTTGTACTCAGATAGTCGCCATCCGCATTGTTCATCACCTGTTGTGTCAGAAGGTCGTGGATCGTGGCGAGGGCGTTGATGTGCTGGTTGATACGATGCAGGTGCTCGTCGCCGGTGGTCACGCCGGCCTCGCCCATCTGTATCTCCACAAGCGCGGAAACGACCTGCAAATTGTTCTTGATGCGGTGATGCGACTCTTGCATGGAGCGATGCAGTCGGGCGTTAAGGCTTTCCGCTATTTCCGTCATCTCATGCTGGCGGATGTCCGAGAGTATCAACTTCTCATTTATCGCGCTCGCGTTCTCTATGGTGCGCTGCATGCGCGAGTTGAGGGCTTCGATCTCAGCCATACGTTCACCAGAGGTTGCCGCATGGACGCGGCGGGTTATTTCGGTGGCATGGAGCGTGAGATATTGTGGGGATGGGTGCAGATGCATCTCGAGCCAGGTCGCTTTAGGCGTAAAGTAGAACTCCAAATCGATGCGAACCTGTTCGCGCATGGCGCGACGGCAGGCTTCTTCGAGGGGAGAGCCGACTATCTCGGGGAAGGCTTCCCAGACATTCCTGCCCTGCATCTCCCGCGCGATTTTGCCGATGAGGTCGGCAGCGGCCTGATTGATGTAGAGGCAGTTCCAATCGGCGTCAATAATCTGTAGGGCCTCGCCGATGCCGTCCAGGATAGACGCGAGCGGCAGGTTGTCGAGTGGGGGCGTATGCCGTTGTTGGGCGGTACTGCTCATGGATATGCCTGCCTATTCGCTGGTCAGCACATTATAACGTGCTGAATCCTGCACCTTAATTTCTTTAAGGCTCTTTCGTGTTCGGCGCGGGCAGGGTCAACGCCTGCGGCACACCGGTGATGAGGCCCCGGTAGTCTTTCAGGCGAGCGCCGATCATTATGCCCCCCGACGTGATCTCATATTCGCGGATGTCTTTGCTGTGATCACCTCCGCGCATCTTCACCACGACAAGGATTTTTCGAAGCTGCCCGTCGATCTCGACATAACGCAGGCGAATAATGTCATCGGTCAGAAAGGAGATCGCGTGTGGGCTAAAGAGCAGATCCGTGAACGATTCCGGCAGTTCGACCGTGCTGAGGATCGTCACGCCGATCCCTGTCAGAGTCCCGATCATTCGATAGAGCGATTCCCGAAAGTCCTGCCGGAAGGCGGGGGCGAGCGCCATCTCGAAACCTGCCAGCGAATCGATCACTACGCGCTTGGCGCCGATCTTCTCGACTGCCTCCAGCATCTCATGCAGCGTCTCGTCCACCGAAAGGTCCAGGGGACGCAGATAGAGAATCTTGAGCATTCCTTCGAGTTGCGGCGTCTCCAGATCCAGTCCGTAGGATTCGGCCCGCTCCGCGTACTCCTGCGGACGTTCTTCAAAGACCGCCACGATTCCCGGCTCCCCTTGCCGAATGCCCTCCGCGATGAACTGCGTGGAAAGGACGGATTTGCCTGTTCCGGAAGGGCCTGCCACCAGCACGCTGTCCCCTTCCGGAATACCGCCATTGAGCATTCCGTCCAGTTCCGCGATGCCGGTGGAAAGCCGTCGCGTGGAGGGCGGGGGGGGCTGTTTTCCTGTCAGGCCAAAGGTGCGCGGGAAGACCTGCAAGCCATCCTCGGTGATGCGGAACGTATGCAGGCCCGGCACGGACGCCTGCCCGCGCAGCTTCATGATCTGCATCTTGCGTACAATGGAGTTGCGCTCCAGACTCTGCGAAAGCCAGAACAGGCCGTCCGCGACGGTGAAGATGGGATTGTCGCGTATCTCCCCTTCGACGTACTCCCCGACCAGTAAGGTGGTCGCCTGCCAACTGGTGAGGTTCAGGGCCAGACGCTGCACAAAGCCTTGCAGTTCCATCTCTCCGGATCGATCCGACTGCATTTTGCGCACGACCGTCCGAAAGGAGTCCACTACGACGATACCGGGATTCACTGCCTCGACTTCCTTCGTGATTGCGTCTAAAACGGCGCTCAGGTCGTGCTCCAGTGCCACCTCACTCAGGTTGATGAAGCGCACGGACTCGGAGAGCTTGGCGGGATCGAAAAAACGGAACTGCTGCTGATAGCGCAGCATCTTCAGAGCTGGTTCGCCCAGGACGGTAAAGTAGAGGGCAGGCCGCTCGGGGGTCGCGTTCGCGAAAACGATCTGATGGGCGAGAGTGGTCTTGCCGCCTCCCGGCGCACCCGCGATGATGTTGAAGGAAAACTCCGGCAGACCACTGCCCAGAACAGTATCCAGGCCCGGAACGCCGGTTGCCAGACTGCTGATACTCACCTTGCCTTGATCGGTCATACCCGTGTCTCCTCTGCACCTGAATCGATGTCGTCTATGCGCGCCTCCGGCCAAATATCCTGCACAAGGCGCAGCGTCAGGGCTTCGCCGATAAAAGTAACGAGCAGGCCCAGTAACTGCACCACCACGGTCACGCACCCCTCCGCAACGGTATCGGCTGTTTGCTGCTGTGCGGCTTCCCGAAATCCGGTCAGAGTCGCGCCAGCTTGGACGCGCACTGGGCCCAGCCAAGTCACTTCCGCCCGTGCCAACGCCAGAGCGCGGGCCAGGAGCGTCTCAAAACCGGCCACACCGACGAGCTTGGTGAGATGCGAACGCAGTTTCGCCAACGCGCTCAAGGCCGCGCTAGTTTCTATCTCAGTCTGCTCGCTCTCATCGTTCTCCGACGCCAACAGGTGCCTGGCTAAGTGACGTATCGCAGGAGCCGCCTGTCTCATCTTGTTAGCCCTCTCTCCGGGTGGGATCACGTACCTGTCCGAATGGTATAGTATTACACATACCTTGGTAGTGCTGCATTAAACGGTGACACTGGCCATACCTCCTTTCGTTTCCCTGGCCCCTGTTTTTCCAGGTGGACGCCCTCTTCGTTTCGGAGGAACCAACGGCGCAGGAGCGATCTGGTGGCAGAGCAAATCTCCCACG
>JBBQPO010000400.1:0-3913 GCA_038217285.1 Chthonomonadales bacterium | reverse complement strand
ATGTCCGGGTTAATTGCTCAGGGAAAATGTCCGCATACTCTCTGGTATGGGGACAATAAACTTGAGCGACAGCCAGCAACGAAAAGCAGAGATTCTGAGCCGCACAGCGACCGAAGGGATGTCCAGGCAGCAAGCGGCGCACCTGCTGACTGAGGAAATCCGTATCCGTCGTCCGCATGATTTCTGTTGGGCGCTCACGGAGCAGCCTCGCTCTTAAAGAAGACTCGAACCTATCCTAGAAGCGCGGCCGAAAAGTCGGTCGCGTTCGTTCGTCAGCCGCTCCCACCCCATTTTCTTCGTAGTGCGAGCCTCCTGATGAGGCAAAAGACGCTTGAGCCGCCAGTCAAGATTGAAGTCCAGAAGGATGTTTACGGAGACGGAACGTCTTCCAGAAGCCGTTGACAGGCTATCTCCAACACCCCAACTGCCTGTTCACGGGTGACCCCCTGAAACTCCTCCTGGAACTCCGCCAGAGGTTCACCCGATTCCAAATAGTCCCACAGAGGTTTGACAGGAACGCGCGTGCCCACAAAGCAGTCTTCTCCACTTACACGCTGAGGGTTTATCGAGATGAATCCCGCGCGTGGATCGGTGGGAGCGATCAACCCCTGATCAAGCGTATCGGCGTCTGACGGCGGATGCGGTTGCGATAATTGTATCTGTGGCATTACGATACCTCCTTGCTGGTTTGGAACGCCGGCGCGGGGTCCGGGGCCCAGCGGAGGAGGTTGATCACCTGTCGATCGGTGGCGCGCGTAACCTAGGGATTTCAGCCATCTTTTAGAACCACGGTGGTAGTATATGATCGTCTGGAAAATGTTTCACCTGACACAGACTGCCGTGAGGAGCGCACGATGGAACCGCTTTATCGAATCACGATGCTCGGAAGTCTGCGGGTCAGGATAGGCGACCGCTCGGTCACCCGGTTCCACACGCAAAAAGCCGGAGCGCTCCTGGCATATCTGGCCTACCATCCGGAACAGCATCCGCGCGAAGCGCTCGCCGATATGCTCTGGCCCGACAGCGAGTTGGAAGCCGGCCGCGCCAGTCTGAGCCAGGCGCTCTCCATGCTCCGCCGACAGCTCGAACCGCCCGGTGTTCCTGCCGGTGGCGTCATCGTCTCGTCGAAAAGCCATGTAGGCCTCAATCCGAGCGCCATCGAGTCCGATGTCGCCGAGTTCCAGAACGCGCTCCGCAGGGCGCGTCTCGGCGCCAACCGAGTCGATCGAATCCAGGCCCTGCAGGAAGCAGTCGATCTCTATCAGGGCGAGCTGCTGCCAGGATTCTATGAGGATTGGGTTCAGAACGACCAGCGCAGACTGGCCGATCTCTACTTCCAGACGGTCGAGAACTTGATCGCACTCCTCGAAGAGTCCGAGGAGTTTCTCCAGGCGCTGGAGTATGCGCGCCGCGTCCTGGCCATCGACTCGCTTCGAGAAGAGAGCCATCAACTGGTGATGCGCCTATGCGTCGCGGCGGGGCGCACCGCCGATGGTATTGAGCAATTCAAGGAGCTTGAGCGAATACTGGATCGGGAGCTGGGCGTGCAGCCCTCCTCAGCCAGCCGGAAACTCGCAGGCGAGATCGAGCAGATGGCTGCGGTGAGATCCGTGCCTGCCGCCCTCTCGGCCCCAAAGCCCAAATCCAGACGCCAAACGCCTCTCCCCCGTGGGACCGTGACCTTCCTCTTCATCGACATCGCCGGCTCGACGGCTCTGTGGGAAGAAGCAGGCGAAGCATTCCGGAAGGCGCTCGAGACACATCATCGCCTTCTGCGCAATTGCTTCGCTCAACACGGCGGCCACGAGGTCAAAGAAGCTGGCGATTCGTTCCTCGTCGCCTTCGAATCCCCTACTGCCGCGCTCACTTGCGCCATCGCTTGCCAGGAGGAATTGAACCGCGGAGAACGCGGAGAATGCGGAGACGAGCCTACGGGTGAACTGGCGAATGGGGGAGGGATAACCGGGCAGGCGGCTCGCGAGCCGGGAACCCGCTCTAAATCGGAATCGGAATCCTCTGCGCTCTCTGCGTTCTCTGCGGTTAAAATTGCCGTTCGCATGGCTCTCCATACCGGGGAGGTAAAGCTCGAGGACGGCGATTACCACGGCCTCGCCCTCCATCGCGCGTCCCGAATACTGACCGCCGCGCACGGCGGCCAGATTCTGGCCTCGGAGGCGCTGTCCTTCATGCTGCGGCGCGATCTGCCTGCCGGGGTCCAGCTCGTCGACCTGGGCGTCTACCGGCTGCGCGACGTTCAGGCCCCGGAGCGGCTCTTCCAGGTCAACTACGACGGCATGCCGCAGTCTGACTTCCCAGCGCTCAACGCAGAGGCCGGGTACCAGAGCAACCTGCCGCTCCAGTTCACACGGTTCTTCGGGCGCGAGGAGCAGCTTGCCCAGCTTTCCGAGATGCTCCAATCTGGGCACACTCGCCTGGTCACCATCACCGGCCCGGGCGGCACCGGCAAGACCCGCCTCGCCCTGGAGGTCGCGAACCGCCTCCTGGAGCCGTTCGCGGGCGCGGTCTGGTTCGTGCCGCTCGTCGACCTCTCCGACCCGCGGCTTATCGCGGGAGCGATCGTGGACGCCCTCCGAATCCCTCGGTCCGCAACCGCCGAGCCGCTCGATCAAGCGATCCAGGCCCTGAACCGCCAGCCCTCCCTTCTGATTTTGGACAACCTGGAGCAGTTCGTGGCGGAAGGCGGGCAGGTCGTGCGCACCCTTCTGGAGCGCGTTCCGCTGCTCACCTGCCTGGTCACTTCGCGCCAAATCCTGGGACTTGAAGCCGAGCGCGAATATCAGCTCGCTCCCCTCGCCACTCCCAACGGTTCCGGCACACCCGAGCGGCTGACGATGTTTGAGAGTGTGCGGCTCTTCGTCGACCGCGCTCAGGCTGTCAAGCCCGACTTCCAGGTCACCAACCAGAACGCCCCCGCCGTCGCCGAGCTGTGCGACCGATTGGAGGGGATTCCACTGGCTATCGAGCTGGCCGCCGCCCGCGCCTCGGTCCTGACGGCTTCCCAGATGCTCCTTCAGCTCGAACACCGGTTCGACTTCCTGGTTAGCCGGCGACGGGACGCGACAGATCGGCATCGCACCCTGCGCGCGGTAATGGAGTGGAGCTACCGGTCCCTGCCTCCGGAGACCCAGGGGTTCTTCGCGCAGCTGTCCGTATTTCGCGGCGGGTGGACACTTGAATCGGCCACTGAGGTCACGGGAGAACGTCTCGCCCTCGAACATCTTGAACACCTGAGAGCATGCTCGCTGGTGCAGGCGGCGGAGGGTGAGGCGGGAATGCGCTTTCGGATGCTGGAGAGCATTCGGGAGTACGGGGAGGCTCAGTTGACACCGGAACAACACTCCGCGGCCAGGCAGCGGCATCTTGATTTCGCCGTGCGATTTGCGGAGGATGCGGAGCCCGAGCTCACTGGGCCGCGGCAGGCGGAGTGGCTGGACCGGCTTGAAGTCGACCACGACAACCTGCGTGCTGCACTCGAATTCGCCCTGCAACTCTCAAGTGACTCCGGCCTGCTCCTGTGCGGGGCAGTGTGGCGGTTCTGGTCCATGCGGGGATACTATGCGGAAGGACGGATGTGGTACGGATCGGCGCTGGAACGACCGACGAGCGAGGAGGGGAAGCCCGCCCGCGCAGAGGCGTTGAACGGCGCGGGAGTGCTGGCCTATAGCCAGGGCGACTATGCCTCCGCCCGCCCCCTGTACCAGGAAAGCCTATCCATCCAGCAGGAGCTGGAGGACCGGCGGGGCATCGCCAGTTCGCTCAACAACCTGGGGAACATAGCCCATCAGCAGGGTGACTACGCCTCCGCGCGTTCCCTGTACGAGGAGAGTCTCTTCATCCGGCGGGAGCTGGGGGACCGGCTGGGCATCGCCGCCTCGCTGGGCAACCTTGGGAG
>JBBQPO010000399.1:0-3974 GCA_038217285.1 Chthonomonadales bacterium | reverse complement strand
CTTGCCGCTGCCACTCCTGACGGACACGACCGGACGGTGGCGTTGGACTGGCAGTGTATGGGATTGGGACCGGCCGGGGAGGTCGGCAATCTGCTGCTTACCGCTCTGATGATCCTGCCCTCTGTGCGCAACCTGGAGAAGCGTGCCGAGGCGGAAGCCAAATACGGCCAGTCCATCGAGGAACTATTGAGCCGATGGGCCGGCGCGCTCTACGCCCTGCTCAATCTGGCAGACCAGGCGCACGAGCTTGCGAACGGCCTCTGATCTGAAGCCGCCTCTATGACGACAGCCTTACCGCAACGTTTCCTGCAACATCTCGTATGACTTTAGCGTCTCGTCTGAACGGACGGAACAAGCGGCTTTAGTTTGCCGTCTCGCCTATAAGCCTGTTTCCCCTCATGGGCCGAGAAAAGCGGTATGGATGTTTGACGAGACTCTTCCGGCCAATCCCCGGCACCCTTTCCTGAGCGACGCTGAGCGCGTCCATCTCCTGGAAACTAATGTCACCGATTATGCCATCTTTATGGCAGATACCGACGAGCGTATTGCCAGTTGGAACTCCGGAGCAGAGCGTATCCTGGGATACGCCGAGGCCGAGGCAATAGGGCAGCCCGCCGCCATGATCTTTACACCCGAAGACCGTTTGAGCAGCGCCGAGCAGGAAGAGTTTCGGCTCGCCCGCGAGACGGGCCGCTCCAACGATGAGCGGTGGCATCTGCGCAAGGACGGCACCCGGTTCTGGGCCCTGGGCATCTTGACAGCCCTCTACGATGCGCAAGGACAACTCCGGGGCTATGCCAAAATCCTGCGCGACTTCACCGCACGTAAGCAGTATGAGGATCGCATCGAAGCCTTGAACGCCCGGTTGCAATGGGCCATGACCGAGACACATCACCGAGTCAAGAACAACCTCCAGCTCATTTCCGCGATCATCGACATGCAGACGATCGATTACGGCGACACAGTTCCTATAGCCGAGTACAAGCGTCTCAGTACACAGGTGCGTGCCCTCTCTGCCGTGCATGATATTCTGGCCACAGATACCAAAGCGGGAAGCGATGCCACGACGATCTCCCTCACCGCGTTGCTGGACGAACTGCTCTCCCTTCTGCAGTCGATCGCAAGTAAGAGCCGCATCGAGTCTATTTTAGAGGAGGCGAGCGTGTCTGCGGGTAATGGCAGTTCTATCGCTCTGATTGTCAGCGAACTCATCATGAATGCCATTAAACACGGCAGCAAAAGTGTCCTGGTTACCCTGGCTGCACGGGAAGGCGACATCACCCTTTCGGTTCGTGACGATGGGCCAGGATTTGCCGAAGGCTTTCAGGCGGCGGGTTGTTCCAATACCGGGCTTGAACTGGTTGAGAATCTGGTCCGGCTAGATCTGCGCGGGAAGGTGTTCTACACGAATTTGCCGGAAGGGGGCGGATGCGTCACCGTTCTTTTCCGTACCGAGAGTTAGCAGCCGGTCAAAATTCTGGACTTCCCTATTTCGCCGGTGTGTGCTGTGCGGTCGTCGCGCCGCCGAACAACTGGCGGTATTTCGCCGCCGACTTCGGATAAGGCGACCCTGCCGTGCCCCAGGAGTGGTTGCCGCTGCCTGCTTTCGGATAGCCGCCCGGCCACAGTGTCGAGATGCCGTCGGCAGGGGTCTCGAAGTAACACTCCATATACACATTGTGCGAGGTCATCCAGTCGTACATATTTTGGATGTAGGAGGGATCGTCACCGCCCGCTCCCCGCCCGCCCGCCGCGACCTGCCACAATCCCCATTCCCCCACGATCAAGGGGATGCCGTGGCCGGGAAGAGCGCCGTTGCGTTTGAGGGGATTGGCGGCCGACGCAAAATCGGCGAACCACTGGATTCCGGGCCGGATGCTGTTTGTCCAGGCTTTCTGCTGCATGGCTTCGTCTGGCTGCACCCCCGGCTTATAGAGGCCGCTGTAGTCGCTGTCATAGTTGTCAAACCCGATGTAGTCCACATAGACGTCCCCCGGATAGAACTTCGCGGACGGCACCTGTACGTTGCTGTCGGTGGGATTCCAGAGGAAGCGGACCTTTATCTTCGGGTCTCTCGCTTTCACGGTATTGCGGACGGTGGTCACGATGTTGCGCCATGCGTTGATGAAGTTGTCCGGCATCCCGGACATGACGTTGAGGTTGCCGTACGGGTCCCAGCCACCGTCGAACTCATAGTCCATGCGGATAATAACGCTCTTGTAATGCCAGTCCACGAGATGGTTGCCCAGATTGACAAAATGCTGCATAACGGCCGGATCGTTCCTGGCTTCAAGCTGCCACTGTAGATCTTCCCACGCCAGTTTCTGTTCCCAGGTCGCGCCTGGAGTGGAATCGTAGGGCATGGTGCCGATGCCCAGCAGGATGTCGGGCAGCACACGGGTGCCGAATCGGGTCTGCTGGTCGCCCCAGTGATTGTTGTTCCAGCCTTCGGTGGTATCAGCCCAACTTCCCCATCCGCCCGGATCGGACTCGGCGCCCAATCGGGATACGCCGAGCCAGGTTTTATACATGTTCCAGTCACCGTTACCGCTCAGGTCGGTATCGGTCGCCTGTGTCCAGAGGTAGGCCGACCGCACAAACGACGGCTCCTTCGAGACAGTCTGCCCTGTTGCCGGAGGCAGTCCCAGGACGGCAAGGAGCATCAAGACCAGGGACGATTTCACTTGACTAGCAGGGATCTTCATGGTTGGTGTTGTTTGCTTTCTTGCTTAATACACGCTACGGCAGCGACCGAGTGTAAGGAGAATTCCCTCAGGATCGCCCGCATTACGGCGAACACGGTTCTGCTCACGATTTCGACGGCCCTGCCTGAACCTCCTGCGTAAGCCTTCTGCCCATCAAAAGATAGGCAAGTATCCTGCGGCGTGTGCAGAAACGGAAAATAAATAGCGCTTGTTTCATCAGGTACAATACAGTCATGGACATCCAACGCCTACTCGCCTACGCTGAAAACGCCCGCACCCTGCTACGGCAGACGCTGGCCGCGCACCCTCAAACGCTGGACCAGCCCTTTGAGACGACAGCCGCGTACACGACTATCGGGCAGCTCGTCGCGCACCTGATTGGCGCGGAGCGGCGCTTGACCTTGGGGTGGCTCTCTGGGCAAGGACGACCGCCGCGCTACGAGGATGAAGCGGCCCAGACGCTGGAGGGGCTGTTCGCAGACTGGGACGCGATCCGCGCTCGGACCCTGGCCTTCACCGAGTGTGCTGATGCCGCCGCACTGGCACACGTCATCACGACCGGTCTGCCGCAGCTTGACGCGACAGAGACGTTGACGGCGGAGGAGGTTCTGCTGCACATATGCAACCACCAGATGTGGCACTTGGGGCAAATCTCTATGGCCTGGTAGCAGATGGGTGTAGACCCGCCAAACTTTGACTACGTGCTTTTGCGGCCCGTACCGTGAGACATGGAGGCGGCCTGAAACGGGGTCAGCCGCTACCAGGCGCAGGGCCTGGCGGGACTGAGAAGGAGGAGTGATAGCTGTCCCCACTATGTATATATGCTTCTGCGAGGTGAAAGAGGACCAGACCCAAGTGCAAAGTGAGTGATACTCGGGAGTTCCTTAGCCACCAGTTCCAGCACCTTCACCGGACGATCTTCTTTGAGACCACATCCCAAAAACAGGATTACTCGTCCCAAAAGCCTCTGGCGCAGCAACTTCGGCAGAGGCTTCTTGAAGTCGATACCCGTGCCCACTTCATCGGCATAATGCTCGCGATAGGCGGCGCGCGACAGTATGCGATCCGCGCTATCGCTTACATCCCCGTGTAACTTCAGCAGAATCGGCTCGCCCTGTTGGAGATTTCGAGTCAGATACCCCCACGTAAACGTCGGGGGCTTGTCCTTCCATCTCTGTCACCCAGTGGTGACAGCGGAGGACATTAGGCGGTCTGACAGTTCCGCCCGTGCTTCGATGTTCCTGCTGCCAACAAAGTCAGCATTCGCCT
>JBBQPO010000398.1:0-4007 GCA_038217285.1 Chthonomonadales bacterium | reverse complement strand
CTGGCCTTGCAGGTAGTTCGCCAGAAACCGCCAGACGCGCAGCGGCCCAGTCTCCCCGAACATCCGCGCAAATTCCGGATCGCGCAACGCCTCACCCAGGCTCATCTTCATGAAGGCAATCTTGACTGGATCGTCCAGAAGGCGGAGATAGGTAAGGCCGAACAGTGTGAGCGCCTCGTCAAGAGGCAATGCCAGCATGGTATCGGCCTGATGCAGCAGGCGCAAGGGCGGCGCATACTCCTCCGCAACGGCGCGGAGCAGATCGGCCTTGTCCTTGAAATAGTGGTAGATCAGTCCAGGCGACTGGATGCCCGCCGCGGCCGCAATATCTTTGTTGGTCGCCGCCCGAAACCCTTTGGTCGAGAATACGTCGAGTGCGCCCTTGATGATCTGCAGTCTGCGCTCCTCGAACTCTTCCTGCTTCCGCCTCGACATAGAAACCTCACCAATTGTTTGATTGGTCAATCAAAATAAATTATGACAGCTAGGCTTCGTTTTGTCAAGGGAAAATAGTGACGTAAAAGCGGCCATGCCCGATATAGTAATACCTGGCAGACGAAGAAAAAACTGTCCTCTTCGTGACGCAGCGCATCACGAATTAAGTTGGATACCCTATCGTCTTCTTGATCAATTTGACGGGTGTCTAGGACAAATGTAAGAACGAGGGGCGAAACAGTGATCAGAGCAAAATCTGAAAGCCTGCCTGCTCAAAATGATGATCCGAGGTCAGCGCAGAAGAGATACCGCGTTGGTGCATAAGGACAAAACTGCTGCAATCTACCAGGCTCCACTTTTTGTCAGGCCGAGAGACGAAGAATTGCCATGTCTGGGCATCCAACGTTGGTGTCACGTGGACGATTTCAACCCAATCCGACTCTTTTAACCGCTCAATAGTGAGAATCTGCTGGACGCGAGGTGTGCGTATTCGGCTGACATAGAGTGCAACAAGTTCCGTTACGACATAGTTTGTCGTGACAAGGCGCGTCCCATCGCCGCTCCACTGACGTAACAGTTTTGCTGCCTTCGGATGCTCCATTTCCGTCGAGACAAATGCAGCAAGCAAACCGGAGGTGTCTCCGAAGACTTCCGGCATCGCCTAAGCCCTCTTATCGTGCAACGCCTGAGCGAGGTAATCGTCGTGCTTCTGGCCGAGATTAGGCGTGTCGGACTCCAGCGTACCGAGTGTCTGCAAGAGCGGATCGTCCGACGCTTCGTTAAGGATTCTTTCCAGTGAGTGAAGCACGAATTCGTTGGGCGACTGCCCTTCGCGTTCCGCCCGCTTTTCCAGCGAACGGGACAGCGAATCGGGCAGCTCAAGATTTAGGTGGGCCATTTGCCTTCTCCTGTTGGGTACCTTTAGTACATTATAGCACAGCCTGTTTTTTCAGTTCTCACGCTCTTGCGAAAGTAGATAACCATAACAATTACTTCAAGAGGTCCATGATGGCTTCGGCGAGGAGGTTGGCGTCGTGGCGGACGACATCGGTCTGGTCGATGAAGTTGCCGGCGATGGCGCGGTAACCGGCATGGCGGATGCGGTCGAGGTCGGCCTCGACCAGAACGGAGCCGGTCTTGCGGTACTTCTCCAGCAGCTCCTGGGTGGGGCGACCGGTGTTGACGAGCACATAGTCGAAGATACGGCGGCCGGCATGGTTCTCGATGGTCTTGACATGGTCGTAGGCGGAGAAGTTGTCGGTCTCGCCGGGCTGCGTCATGACGTTGCAGACGTAGACGCGCTTGGCGCGCGATTTGGACAGCACTTCGGCGACGCCGCTGACCAGCAGATTCGGAATGATACTGGTGAAGACGCTGCCGGGGCCGAGGACGATCACATCGGCGCTCTTGATGGCTTCGGGAACCTCTTCCACCGGGCAGGCATTGGCAGGCACCATGTAGATACGTCGGATGCGCAGGGGGGAGTTGGCGATGGTGGTTTCGCCTTCCAGAAACGAGCCGTCCTCCATCTCCCCGCGCAGTCGAACATGCTCTACGGTCGAGGGCAGAACCCGCCCGCGTACATTGAGGACGCGGCTGGTCTCCCGAATAGCTTTCTCGAAATCGCCGTCGTTGATCGCCGTCATGGCCGCGATCAGGAGGTTGCCGAAGGCATGGTCCCGCAGCCCTTCGCCGTAGCCTTCGGTGTTCGTCGGGCGCGGCTTCGGGGCCGCACTCTCCGTTCCCTCGGGGACGGCATGAAGGGTTTCGACGGCCGAGGCGTGGAGCGTATGGCGGGTCGCGCCGATAGCCGATTCCGGCTGAACGCTGTTGCGGAACCGGTACTGAAACAGCTCCGTCATCTGCGTCTCGTCGTCGGCGAGCGCGACCAGGCAGTTCCGGATGTCGCCCGGCGGCAGGATATTCAGTTGTTTCTGAAGTTTGCCCGAAGAGCCGCCATCGTCCGCGACCGTCACAATGGCGGTGATGTTGGCGGTGTACTTTTTCAAACCGTGCAGCATGGTGGAGAGCCCGGTTCCGCCTCCGATCACCACGATGCGCCGCCCCTGCGCCAGCTTACGGCGTGAGTAGATGATGTCCACCAGACCGCCGGGCGCGATCTCGGGGTCGAGGGCGCTCGTCAGGGAGGCGATGAGTTTGCCGAGTGCGAACAGGCAGAGAAATCCGCCCATGAGGGTGATTAAAATGCCCAGTGCACCGGGACGCAAGGGGACATGGGAATGGCGGACGACCCATTTCGCCACGCGCACAGCCAGCGGGTCGCTGTCGGCGGCATGCGCGTCGATAATGACCCCCATGCCGATCAGAAACAGCGCCAGGCCGCAGAACCCGACCGCTATCCAGCGCTTCAGGCGCAGGCCCGGATAGAGCCATTTGAGTGAAGTACGCCACAGGTTCACCGGCTCTCCTCCGGCTTCCCAACCCGCAGAAGATTCTCGGAAGCCGTCGTCTCCGCCCCTGGTCGGCTCTCCTCCTGCCCTCGGCTATCCCGCGCCTGTATATCGCGGTGGCGCACGGTGACGCGATAGCCGTTCTGCAGCAGCCGCGCTGCCAGATCCTCCCCCAGCACGACGGAGCGATGCTGCCCGCCCGTGCAGCCGATAGCGATATTCAGATAGGCTTTGCCTTCGCGCTGATATTGCGGCAGGGCGAAATCGACGAGGTCGTTCATACGGGTCTGAAACGGGGCCGTGAGCGGATCGGCATGGACATAGGCCGCTACGGAAGCCGACTTGCCATTCATGGCCTTCAGCTCGGGAATGTAGTGGGGATTGGCGAGGAAACGCACATCGAACACCAGATCGGCGTCCACCGGCAGGCCGTATTTGAAACCGAACGAGGTGACGGTGACCAGCAGGCCGGGGCGAGTATCCTGGGAGTAGGTCGTGTGCAGGTGATCCCGCAGCTCCCAGGCGGTGAGGGTGCTGGTGTCGAGGATACGATCCGCCAGCGGGCGGGCCGACTCCAGCAGCACACGCTCCAGTTGGATGGCCTCCACGATGCTGCCTGCGCTTGCCTCGCTGACCAACGGATGGGGGCGGCGCGTCTCTTTGAAGCGGTGCACCAGCGCCGCGTCGCTGGCGTCCAGATAGAGCAGCTCGACGCGGACGCCAGCCGCATTCATCTGCGCCATGACATCGCTCAGTTCCTCAAACGAAGGTCCAGAGCGGGCGTCCACCACAACGGCGCAACGTTCGCGCCCGGTCTTACGGCAGAAATCGGCGAGTTTCGGCAGCAGGCAGGGTGGCAGGTTGTCCGCCGTATAGTATCCGGCGTCTTCGAAACTGTGCAGCGCCAGCGTCTTCCCCGCGCCGGACGGCCCTGTAATCACGACAAAACGCATAATGAGACCCACCTGTTCGCGCTTCGGGCGCAGAATATTGTTATTATAACAGGTTGTGGTAGTTTTCGGGTAGAACCGCATCAAACGGTGAAAATGTGAAAAGTGGGGCATGTCCTTCGTAAGTTTGATTACCACATCCAACTTAGGAGGTTTCCATGCACCCACAACCTACATTTTGCCCTAATCTCGACTGTCCGTCAAGAGGCCA
>JBBQPO010000397.1:0-4033 GCA_038217285.1 Chthonomonadales bacterium | reverse complement strand
GGCCAGAGATCGCGCGGGTGTTTCGGCCAAGAGAGCATCTATGGCATTCATCAAGGCGTCGGCGGCGCGTCCAAAGCAGGCATAGGTCTTGCGCCGGAAGTCGGCAAGTGTGCTAAAATCCATGTGGGCACCTTCCTTTCTAGTTAACTGAAAGGTACCCAATGGGGCAGCCGAAGTTTATCTTCGGCTGCTCTGTAGTCTAAACGTCAACTTAGTAGTGCGAAACGGTACGAATTCCGCAGTATCGGTTCCGTTAAGCTCACCCGTGCCGATGGATTCAGGTCGCCTGTACCCTCGGTTGCGTGGGAAGTGCAGGCAACTCGGTTTCGAGTTGCCGCCACACTGCCTTTCCCTCGTATGCAACGTGCGATGTTCTTCTGAATATGGAGGTGCCAAAGATGTGCTGTTGTGAAGAAAGCGATCCCAGGAACCAGTGCTTCTCGCGAAGAGAAGTCGTCGTTTCTGCCCTCGTGACCGGCGCGGCCTCGGTGCTCGCCGGCTGCGGCGGAGGGTCAGGCAGCGGCGGTGGGGTAACACGCCGTGCCCAGACCCTCGCGCTTAACCTGGACACCTCCCCGGTCACGGTGGAGGACGGTCTGAACCTGAACTATCTGCTCTCCTATGCCAGCAACGGTCTGCAGAGCGCCTACTGGGGCACCCAGGAAGCCAACGGTCTTGCGAAAAACATCGTGCAGGCGCTGGTCTGGGATACCGACGCGGACAAAGGCGTACGCGTCAAGTACGACGGCCGCGGGCTTCCGTCCGTGGTCATCAATGAGGCCAATCAGGCGTTTATCACCTGCTTCTGGGAAACGGATCGAGTTGTCTTCAAGTTTTATCAGCCGTCGGGTGCCTATATCGGCGGGAGCGCCGTCACCGGTAGCGGGCCGACCTATACGGTCCAGCAGTTGGCCGACTCGGTCCTGGTGGGGCTGTACATCGGAACCCTCGCGGGAGCGAAGGACGGTATCTTCTCAGTCACGGTAGGCGGCACCGCTACCCCAGTCGCCTCGCGGGCGGGGCAGACCCATTCCCGGGCCGCCAGGACTTCGCGCGCGGCGACGCGGGCCGCAAGTCTCGTGACGCCGGAACTCACCCAGATTACCAAAATCACGTCCGCCGCTGACTATCCCGCCCCCGCGACGGCGCTTCTGCAGGCGCTCAATACCCAGTACCTCGCCACCGGAAAGAGCGATCTCTTCGCGCAGATCACCCAGACCGCCCTTAAAAATACTGGGCTTACGGGGCTCTTTCTCGACAATGGGCTTGTCCTGGTCCGTGGGCTTCTCAGCTCCTCCATTCTCCTTCAAGCGGCCACCGATATGCTGGCCAAGATCAAAGCGGGGCAGGATCTCGTCGGGCAGTCGACGATAACCTTTGAGGCGAGCAGTCCCGGACTGACAGCGTATCTCGGGCAGGCGCTCCTCCCGCAGCCCCTCCAGGCATCCGACCGAACCGGGGTGACTGGGATCGCCGTCTCGCGTGACTTCGGCACGGTCGCCCTCTCCGGCGTCATCGACTCCGCCGGAAAGTTCACCGCGACCGGCACGGGCAGTGGAAACATCATCACCCTGACCGGAACCGTTGCAGCGCAGGCAGTCACCGGCACGTGGTCCTCCGCTGGTTCTACGCGCGCTCCCGGCGGAAGCGGCAATTTTAACGGAACCCAGCAGCAGGTCGGGCAGTGTCAGACACAACAAAACAGCGGGGGGCAGGGCACCTTCACCTACTCCTATGATCTGAAAACGTGCGGCAAGTTCCAATTTTTCTACGATGCCTATACCATCCCGGATCACCTCGAAGTGCTGAACGACGGCAAAACGATCTTTGACACAGGCGGTCTCGTATCCGGCAGCCAGACGGTGGAACTGCATGTGAGCGGTGCCTCGACACTCGTCACGGTCGTTGTGCTCGCATCCGAACAAGGCACGGCTTGGACCTATACCCTCGGTTGTCCCCAATAGAAAGGCGGAATACGCATGAAACGGATCAGATTATCTTCACGCCTGGTTTTGGCGGCTGTCTGCTGCGGGACCGTCGCTGTCGGTATGGTTCTCGACGGCTGCGGATCGGGTGGGGGCTCGAACACTGGAAACAGCGCGCCCGGCCTCATCTCCACCGGCCAGACGGGATTTGCAACGCGTCTCTCCATCGCAGGACGCTTTACGCTGCCTGCGGCCACTTACACCACCCTCAAGTCGACCCAGAGTGCGGGCATCCTCGCGTTGGGGTACACCTTCGACGACGCGAACCACAGTCTTGTGTTCAATGTGAAACCCCTGAAGAGTATGTTTCTACGCGCGGGCGGCCAGATTCTCGGCTTTACCGACGCCAACGGGCTTGCGAAGTTCAAGACGCTGCCCGCCGGAACGACGTCGATTGATGTGGTCAACAACGTGACCGAGGCAGCGATCCTGAAGTTTCCGGCCTCCCAACTCGGGAAGCTCGACAATCCGTCGAAAGTCACCATCACCCAGCAGACGAACCTCATCACCGCTATCAACTCCATGGACACGATGGGGCTGGGGCGCTCCGCCAAAGGCGGCCAAACAAGGGCGGAGGATGGCTGCGGCGGCGACTGCGGTCACGCCACTCCGCCCACATGCTGCCTCGACTATGATGGCGGCGTTCCGGCGGGCACGGAACACCTCTGCGAGTTCGATCCGCTCAAAGCTTACCATTTCCTTGGAAGCACCTGCGGTCACTGGTACTGGGAGGGCGTCTGCCGCGAAGGCAGTGAGATCACAGGCGACGAAGGCGTCTGTTTGGCGCGGCACAAAGGTAGGTGGTGTGAGGAGATCAACGACGCGGAATTCACCGCCACGCCGGATAAGACCGGTATGATCTCGACCGGCGACACGGTAACGATAACCATCCACAACAAGACACGCAAAAACGAGATCAAAGTGGATCTGCTCGATAACTTCGGGAATCTCGAAACCACCACGGGCATCGGCGCTCTCACAGGTCCAACGGTAACGGTTCGCCACTACGATGGCACAGGGCCCTTCACCTACGTTCCCGACCGAACCGTTCTCTACCATGCTCCTGCCACCCTGCCTGCCGGGCAGTCGCAGGTGACGGTCACGGTTCGTCTCTACGGCCAAACGGGCGCGACCGACATCCCAATACAAGTCTGTCATAAGTAGAACACCTCGGGCCTGTTCACAGTCCGCTCCAGGGCGGAACAGAACCGACGGCAGCCCCGGACGTGAGTTTTCGATACGGGCGAGCGATATTTATCGCTCGCCCGTATTGGATTCAAGGACAGCACGATAGATTCCTGAACAATAGTCGCGTCCAGACAGTCCAACGGTTGAAATCTCCCGTGTCCTGCACAGTACGCGCGTTTCGACGCTTCTCCCGGAGCTCTGCGAACGACACTTTTCATTTTGAAGGAGAGGGTTGTATCCTCCTTTGCCCGGTAAATACCTGGCCTTAAAGGAGGCTCGCTCCCTTTGAAAGGGCTCATGCTGGAAGACGATTTTAAAGCAAGCATACTCCTGGTGGACGACCGACCGGAAAACCTGATCGCTCTGGAAGCGACTCTGGAGCCACTGGGGCAGCGCCTTGTCAAAGCGAACTCCGGCAACGAAGCGCTCCGGCATGTGCTTACCGAGGACTTTGCCTTGATCCTTATGGATGTTCAGATGCCGGGCATGGATGGGTTCGAGACGGCTGCGCTGATCAAGGAGCGCGAAAGAGCCCGCTATATTCCCATTATCTTCGTCACCGCCATCAGCCAGAGCCAGCAGCATGTTTTCAAAGGCTATGAGGCGGGAGCCGTCGATTTTCTGCCCAAGCCTATCGATGCCGATATTTTGAAATCCAAAGTGATGGTCTTTGTCGATCTTTATAAAAAGACCGACCAGATCAAACGGCAGGCCGAGCTATTAGATGATCCGACGAATTATTTCTTTGCTCCGTCGGATCGGGTAAAATGCTCCCATGAACATTCAAGCCCTCCTTACCTTTCCGGAAGACAAAGTCCGTGCGCTCGTCGGACTCAATCACACCGCGCTGGGAGCACTCC
>JBBQPO010000396.1:0-4170 GCA_038217285.1 Chthonomonadales bacterium | reverse complement strand
GCCGAGAACCAGTGGTTTCGCGAGCAGCTCGGTCTGGCGAAGAAGCGCCTCTACGCTCCTTCCTCGGAAGCAAGCCCGCCCGGGCAGGAGGAGATGCTCTTCAACGAGGCCGAAGCATGCGCCTCTCCCCAGAACATAGGTCAGCGAACTGGGTCCTACGCCGAAACCGTCCTCATCCCCCCAGAAAAGAGACGAAGTAAACGATCCGGTTACGACAGGATTGTCCCCGTCTGCCTTCCAGCCGGAAAACGTTCCATCAAAGGATGTATCGGCCGATACGCGTCCACCGAACATGCTGGAAGAGCAAATGAGAATAACAACCGCGAGCCACACATGGAATCGACCGCGAGTCCGATACAGCGCACTCCGGACGAAACCTCGATTTGAAAGGGTGTTGCCGTACATGGAGCCTCCTGAAACCATAGCAAATCAAATAGATTGCGATAGATCGTGCTCAATGTGCTCGCCGAAGAACCGGAACCAACATCCTGGGTTCCGGACCCGCGTGAGCGATGGCACGATCGACAATGTGGCAAGTAGTCCTTACGCTCCAGCACAAACCGGCCTGTCCGCTTCTTGGCCTTGCCCTGATATTTGTCGTTGTGGCACACCTCCTTTCTCCTGCTCTGCCTACGAACATCGAAGTGTGGAAGCACAATCAGCACAAGGGTGGTCGTTTGCCTTCCCCCTGGTTTACGGCAATCTGCTGGTGCCAAAACGACCGCCTATCCGAGCCACCTGAAACCATGGTTCAGGTTCTGAGCGACCTGCTCTAACCAAAGATTCCCAGCCCTTTATGGCTTCTTACCATTCTTCGACAAGGGTATAAGGGGTTTGCCGCCGAAGGTGAAGGTGGGATTGCCCTTCGACACCAGGCGCTGCAGGAGCCAGTCATGGCCCGTTCTTACGTGGGTGTGGATACCTCGCTGACACCAAATGGTTGGATATACCTTGCCTTTTGGCCCGTACTCGCCCTTCGTATCGATCGTGTCGCAGTCCCAGACTTCGGTTACATCGGACGTTACCTCGTTGCCGTGAACTGTAGATCCATGAAACACCAGTTTGGCGGATCGAATCTTCCCGGTCGCAGCCATGTCCGCCCTGGTAAGGGCGAGGCTCGCTTTGAAGTCTCGGCTCTTGCCGTCTGGCCCGATGATCTTAACTTCGGGAGTCATAAGCTCTCCATAAGCCTTTAGGTCGTGGTGTCTATAGGCCACAGCTATCTTTGAATAGCTCGCCTGAATCTCCGCTTGGCACGTCTTGACATCCTTCTGGGCCACCGCTGCCGGCCCGATCAGGCCAAATGCAGTCGCTACGCCCCATAGAAGCGCGAGTCGGCAAACCATAGCGTTATTCCTCCTGGAAACCATGAAGTTGCAGCCGCTCATTTGGCGGGGTAGGTCGTTCGTCGTTTCATCCTTCTGAGTGAGAGCACAACCGCCACACCGGTCAACAACGTCGCAGCGCTGTTCAGTTCGGGCACCGCGCTCGCCTCAACGACTCCCTCTCCTCTACCAAAATTCGTGGAGCAATTTGACGTTGAAGACTACAATGGATAAAACTAACCGGTTCATGCTTAGCTTCTCTTGCGACTGTTCCTTTCACCGAGTGGACCCTGACCTCTGCCAGATCCTGGAGACGCCAGAATCTCCTAAGAGTATGCCGTCCAACTCTTTCCGCAGCGTTTCGATTCGGCACGAAATGTGCCTGCAAAGCAGGGTATTCGAGGCGACCGAACAAATATACATCGAGGTGGATTCCCGTTTCCGGCGGACCGCGCCGGCTTGAGGCACGAGGCACTTTGCCGGCGGCGCTGCTTCTTATGATCGAACACGGACGCCGCCTCGGGATCGCCAATGCACCCCACCCATAGAGCGCAACTTTTCGGCGGCCTACGCGTCTGGATACCGCGCGAAGGCCAGACAGAAGACGAGGTTACCGGATGGCGCAGCGAGCGAACCCGCGCCCTGCTCGCCTATCTCCTGCTCCACACCGACCGAAATCTGCCTCGCGAGGAGATCCTGGAAGCGGTCTGGGGAGAGTGCGGCTCCGGGGAAGGCAGCCGCCGGGGCTATCTCAATCTCGCGCTCCACGATATCCGTCACCGCATGAACTGGGATAAGCAGTCCGGCAGCCCGCTTTACTCCGACCGGAAGATACTGCGTCTCGATGGCGCCTGCATACCCTCCGACTACTCGCGGTTCCGCCAACTCGTGCGCCGGGCCGATCGTGAAAGTCCCGCAGACGCCGTCCAACGCTGGCGCGATGAGATCGAGCCGCTGGTCCGACTTGGCGCGCCACTTCCAGAGTTCTTCGACGAATGGGCGAGGGACGCCCAGGACGCCGTCGCTGCGGACTGCAGCAGGCTGACACAGCGCGCCCTGGAGCAGGCCGGGAACGCGCAGGGATCGGTCCGAAGCGTCCTCGACACCGCCGCGCTCGACGCCGATGCGTTCGCGGAGTTCGTTCGCGATACCTACCCGCTGCTGTTTGGAACCGAGCAGGCGGAATGGTTTCGAAAACTCCAGGAGCAGGATCTGCGCTCCTTATATATCGCCGAATGGGAAACCCGGCAGGATGCGGCGCCGCGCATTCTTGTCCACCGCAGCGTGCGCGCGGTCTGGGGCGCGTCGCGGCTTGGCGAAGTCGTCCTCGCCATGCTGCGCAAGAACCTGGAGGTACGCGGCTGCGTCACGGAGACCTGCCGGCCGTATGCCCATTGGATTGCGGGAAGCCTTGCCATCCAGTTCGGGGAGTATCGCCTGGCCAAGCGGTACCTGAACCTCGCGCTCAAGGAGTTTAAGCGGCGAAATGACCGCCACAACATCGTAAATGTGCTCGCAAATCTCGGCAACCTGGCGGACAAGGAGGGCGACAGAGTAACGCACTTGCGAATCGCGGAGGAACTTGCGCCCCTGCACATCGAGCAGGGAGAGTTTGGCGTCGCCTCTCAATCGCTGGGAGCGCAAGCCGTAGCATTGCGGGAAATGGGCTGCCCCGCGCGCGCTTTACAGCTGCTGGACAGGGCGCTCGAACTCGCGCATGAGGTCGGAGACGTTCATCTTCAGGTCCACCACCGGCTGGAAACCTGCGTGACACTGTGGCGCGTAGGACGCCGGGACGCAGCGCTGCGAATGATAAGACAAGTTCAGCAGTTCGTGGGGCGCTTCGAGATTCCATCCGAGCGACATGCGGTCGGAAAGGAACACGGGCAGATGCTGGCGGAGATCGGTGACCTGCCGGGATCGGTGGCGGTCAGTGTCTGGACGCTGGAAGGCATTCTGCATTCGGGACGATACCCTATCATTACGGAATGCCTGCGTTGGACGCTCAGACACTGGAATCACTGTCCGGTCGCGCAGGCGCGCCCTGTGCTCGACACGTTCGCACGGATCGTCGGCGCGGAGGCCGCCCTGCGGGATCGCCACAATTTGCCTCTTCTGCCCTCAGAGCGGACTTGTTTTCCCGCCGCCTGCGCCGCGCTCCGCACCCAACTCACCCCCAGGCTCTACCGCGCCGCCGTGCTGGCGGGGCGCCGGCTGTCCGAAGCCGAGGTTCTCGCGCTGCTGCGGTCCGCCGCCCGTTAGCCGCCTACCGCCGGATTCTTCCTCGCTGCCTGACGCGTGCCTCAAATCACTGCTTTTGCCGAGTCTTTCACGGCGTTTGGAAACGCTGCGGAAAGAGTCGACGGGTAATGTCTGCCGTAATATGGAGATCTAATGGTCGGCGGCACTAACAGGAGATGAAATTCCATGAGCATGCACCGCTACGTCTTACCTGCACTATTCACAATCCAACTTCTCGTTGGAAGCATAGCTTCCGGACTGTCCGATCAAGCGTCTGTGACCCGCGTGATCAAAGCCCTCGACGACGAATTTGGAGACGTCAACAAGGCCTATGTGAATGAAAAAGATGCGAACGCACTCGCTGCTTTCTACCCAAAGTATGTGACAGCGGATTTTACTACGAAATGGGCAGACGGTACCGGGACAAAGGGCCTTCAGAACGGGCTGCGCGATCAGAATGCATTTCTGAAGGGCATGACGACGCTTCACCACTGGGATGGCAGAAACCGGAAAGTCACGCTTCGCGGCAAGAACAGTGCAACGGAGTATCTGGACGGATACCTGGACTGGGACGCCGTGGACTCAAAGTCAGGAAAGAGCCATC
>JBBQPO010000395.1:0-4176 GCA_038217285.1 Chthonomonadales bacterium | reverse complement strand
CACGGGACCTGCTGCTTGACGAGATCGTACCCGATCCCGCCCAACCGCGGAGGCACTTTGACGCAAACGACCTGCAGGTGCTGGCGGACGACATCTCTCGGCGCGGGGTGCTTCAGCCCATTCTGGTACGACCGCCCTCCGAGCCCGGCGGGGCCTTCCGGCTGATCGCAGGCGAGCGGCGCTGGCGGGCAGCGCGCCTAGCGGGAAAGGTCCGGATTCCGGCTCGCATACGTGACCTGAGCGACGAAGACGTGCAGGCGGCGCAACTTGCCGAGAATGTGCTGCGTGCGGACCTGACCGACATTGAGAAGGGACTCGCTCTCAGGCGACTGTACGAGATCCGTAAGGCTCAGAACTATAAGGTGACGTGGGAAGATGTCGCGGGAGAGGTGGGGCTGGGCCGCGCCCGTATCCATGACCTCTTCCAGCTCGCGTCCCTTCCTGCGGCGGTTGCGGCCCTCATCGAGTCCGGCAGGCTGTCGGGAAGCCACGGCATCGTGCTGCAGCGCGCCCAGAGCCAGCTTTCTGATATGGAGTTGATCGCCCTGGCAGAGCGTGCCGCACGCCCGGTCGAGCGCCGCCAGGGCGGCCATGGCCTTTCGGTCGCGCGCCTTCGCGAAGCGGTCCAGCAGGAAGTCGGCGCAGTACCGATCCTGCGCGCTCCGCACAGAGATGGCTTAGGGACTCTCGAACCTCCGTCCGAAGGGGCTCGCGCAAGCGCCGCTGCCCCCGCGCCACGCCCGTTTGTGCGCAAAGTCGTGGAAGCTCTGGCAAGACAGGGACTTACGGACGAGGAGCGCCGCCTGCTTGCCGATGCGCTCAGCCAGGGCCGTCCAGAGGATCTAGAAGGCGCCAACGCTGCTGTGTGAGCCTGTCCCGATTCTATCCATGCAGCATGGGACGATGGCATAATGCATACCGGGCCGCAAACAACGATATTGTCAATTCGAATTGACAATATCGTACATCGAACGCTACCGATTAGGAAGGGTCAGGAAGGAGCCAGAAAAAGATGGCGTGGTTCATTTCTCTTGTCTCATGTCACGATATTTGACGACGCGGTGAGAAGCATGCGCTCCATTTAAAATAAAAAGACGCAGCGTGCCCCTAGGGATAGGGAATAAGTCCCAAATCCGTGGCTGTATAGGGGTGGAGAAGGACGCGCAGGGCGTGAATCGTGAAATGAGACAAGCGGAACGTGAAATGGAGCAAATGTCTCGTGAAATGAGACAAGCTGCTATCGTGAAATGAGACAAATGAAACGTGAAATGGAGCAAGCAGACTCGTGAAATGAGACAAGCGGACTCGTGAAATGGAGCAAATCCGATGCTGCCAAAACATGCGATTCCAATCTCAAAACGGCGGATCGAGCCAGCGCCGTATTCTGTAGACTCTTTAGACTCTTGAATCAACACCAAAGAGTCTCCCGGAAAATGAAACGTGGACGTGACTTGCTGTTGTTGCTGCTGTTCTATGCACAAGGAGACGCATCCGGATGAAGTATGCGGAAACGCCATCGAATGCCGAAGAGGATTTCGAAGAAACGCGCCTGGCGCTCGGAAAGGACGAGATGAACCTTGCCGAGTTTCCGTTCGCGATGCTTTCCAAGCATGTAAGTCCCGACCAGAAGACGTTCCAGGTGGTGCAGGAGGGACGCGACAGCCACGGCCACGTCATCCGGCAGGAATGGCTCGTAACGGGCAGCGAACGCTTCGGCCTGCCTGTGGCTTCGGACGACGAGGTGTATGTCGCGCTGATGAAGCTGCTGCGCGATCACCGCTTCGCAGGCCGGACGGTCCAGTTTACCGTAGCGCAGCTTCTCAGGATCATGCAGTCCGGCACCAGCAAGCGCGATTATGAGCGGGTGGGACAGGCTTTCGACCGGCTGACCGGGGTCCTGATTCGCTCCACGAACGCCTTCTGGGATCATGCCCGCCAGAGATATGTGACAGAGGGATTTCATCTGCTCGACAGTTACCGGCTCTCCAAGGGCGGCGCCGGCCGGGAACTCTCGGAGGCAACCTTCAGCGAATTCCTCTTCAACAGCATGCAGGCCGGCTACGTCAAGAACCTGGACATAGATTTCTACTTCCGCCTCTCGACGCCTCTCGCACGCCGGTACTACCGCCTTCTCGACAAGCATCGCTACCGAAGCCGTACCTACGAAGTGGAGATCCACCGACTGGCACAGCGCCTCCCGCTCCAGGACGTGTACGTGTCGCAACTGCGTCGGCGTCTCGATCCCGTTCATGCGGAACTGACGGAACGCGGCTTCCTGGAAGGAGTCGAGTATCGCAGCGGCGCGAGCGGAGAAACGATCCTGCGGATCCGCTTTGCCACCGACAGAGTGGCCGCCACGCAGACACCGTCTGTAGCCGCCGTTCCAGTGGCGGAAGAGCCTCCTGCGACTACGTCTGTCCTGGGCTCCGCGTCTCTGGAGGAGCGGCTGCGATTGGCCGGGATCTCCCGCAAGGTCGCGGCTGAACTGGTTCAGGGCTTCCCAGGAGCTGAGATCGAGCGACAGCTCGACTATCTGCCCCACGTCCAGGGACTCAAGAACCCGGGTGGATACCTGCGCCTTGCGATTGAGCACGGCTATGGCCCGCCACCAGGGTGGGGGCAAGCGCAGCGCAAGCCGGACCGTCCCCGGCGCGTACAGGCGGCCGCCTCCGCGCCTGCTATCGATCCGGTAGACCAGGCGTGGGAGACCTTGACGGAACATGAGCGTACGCAGCTTCAGATCCGCGCCGAGACAGACCTGCGAGCGACGCAGACCATCTGGCAGGGGAGCCGCCGGATCCCTGCGCCATTTGTGACCGCCCATGCCCGTCATTTACTCACTCTGGACCAATCGCAGGCACCTACAATGGAACACAACTCGGTCAGAGAGAAGCTTGTTACGCCAAAAGAGAAACGCATCGCGCCGCGAAGTGATGCTGCGCCAAGGCATGGGCAGGATGAAACAGAAGAAGAGGAGCGTGCGGCAGTAAAGGCTACCCTCGCTAATGCGCCGTTTCTACGCGACAGAGACTCTGACTAACGTAATCCAAAAACCCCGCAAAGGCCTTACAGGAGGACTCCTCCTTTTGCACATGCCCTCAAAAGCAACGTTCAGAGCTACCTCTTGCTTGCTCGCTGGAGCGTGTCTTGGAACCACGCGGGACGTTTTTCAAATCGGTATGGACATTACAAGGTTGTGGAAATATTCACGTAGGATTGCTCTACTTTTGCGCTGGAGAGTTGTCACCTGACCGATCTATTGAACATCCCTTGCCCAGGTCGTAGAATCTTTTACCTTGACAGACGACCAATAGCCGTCTTATAATAGCCTGTACGTTTTTCCGCATGTCTAATTATGCAGGCAGAGTAGCAACAGTGCGTGTGAAATCGTAATATTTTCTTCCGTCGAACGGCCAGCGTTGTGATGCTGCCGTAGAGCAGCTGCAAAGGGAGTGTAAATTGCATTCTAACCTGGTGTCTAGCCTGAGGGTCGTCTATCGTGCTTGTCGTTCAGCGAGCTATCTGTTTGCCATCCTTATCATTTGTGTCCTCTGCGGTCTGCCGTCCACAGCCGATACTGTGATCGTCGATACTGTGAACGTGCCATTGTCAAGTAACGCTAACATTTACTTTAGTCCTTATAACTGGGTGGTTTCCAGCAGCGTGGCCGTCAGTGTGCAACCAGGCGCCTACTTCAAGACCAATTTCAGTGGCACAGGATTTACACTGACGTTTGACACATCTGGCTCAGTGAATCGCTATAATACCGCCCCAGCAGCCTGGCCTTGCATCGGGTGGAGAGTAGATGGAACGGGCCCACCACCAAATGAAAACATTGTCCAGCTCTCTGCGCCAACTGTTGCCAACCCATACATTTTGAAGAACCCTGGTAAGTTCAATATAAAGATTACCGGCAACAACCCTAAGCCTATGACGCCGGGCAGCAATTTTCGGAGTGTGCAGCTAGACATTGACGGCGATATCCTAGCCTAGAAGCGAGGCCGGAAACAGCCTTTTTGGACTGCGCCCGGCTCTCTGGGTGATTTCGTAGGGATCAGGCCGCCAATCGCGCTTCGACACGCCAGTGAAGCCCCAGGCCGTACAAACAAGCCCGCAGAGGCCCACAGACAACCGGCAAACGACCAAAAACAGGCTGGCAGGGCAGTCCAGAAGAAG
>JBBQPO010000394.1:0-4198 GCA_038217285.1 Chthonomonadales bacterium | reverse complement strand
AGCGGACGATGACTATGATCAACGCCCGACTGGAGACGCAGATTCGGCGCAACCCGACGCAGTGGCTCTGGCTGCACGACCGCTGGAAGGCCTCTCCAGGCGTCTTTCCGGGCGGCGATTTCCATGCCGACGACCTGCGGGCGAGCTCGGTGAAAGCGCGGGAGGAGTTTCGCGGGCGGCAGGGCGCACCGCAGCCCGAAGAGACGGAGGCACGGCCCTGATGGCGTTGAAACCGCCCGACATGCAGTCGATTCAAAGAGTGCTGATCATCAAGATGAGCGCGATGGGCGATATTGTCCATGCCCTGCCCGTCGCGGCGGCGCTGAAAGAGGCGTACCCGCATCTGGAGATCTCGTGGTTCGTCGAAGCGCCGCTGGCAGCGCTTCTAACCGGTAATCCGTTGCTGAAAGAAGTGATCATCCTGCCGAAATATCGGGGACGTGATCTGCGCTCCTACCGCTGCCTGCGTGACGTCGGTCGGCATCTCCGCGCTGTGCGCCGCCGCCGTTTCGACCTGACGCTCGACCTGCAAGGCCTGACCAAAAGCGCGGTGGTAGCCTACGCCTCGGGCGCGAAGCTGCGGTTTGGATATCACTGGCTGCGGGAAGTCGCACGGATGGTGGAACATCGGATTCCGCATCGTCCCGAGAGCCTCCACATTGTGGACCAGTACCTCGATGTGGCGCAGTTTCTGGGCGCGGACGTCGAGAGACCGACATTCCCCTTTCATATCCCCGAGGAAGAGAGCCGGGCGGTCGAGGCCATGCTGTGCGCGGATGGCATCTCCCCAAGCAAGCCGTTCGTGACGCTGAATCCGGCGTCAGCCAGGGCGATGAAGCAGTGGGGAGCAGATCGATACGCCGCGCTCAGCGACGCTCTGTACCGGCAGCACGGACTGCCCTCGGTCCTGGTAACGGCGGATACGGCGGTGGCCGAGGCGGTCATGGCCGCCGCGAAGCAGCCGCTGATAAGCCTGGCAGGGCGAACGAACTTGAAGCAGTTGGCGTGCGTACTTCAGCTTAACGCGGTCCACGTCTGTGGGGACACCGGTTCCGGGCATTTGGCGGCCGCCTTCGGGCGACCCGTGGTCTCGATCATCGGTCCGACCGATCCGGACCGCGTCTGTCCCTACGGACAGCGCGCCAATACGCTGAGCCGTCGGGAGAGCTGCGGCGCCGCCTGCGACTGGCACCACTGCGAATTCGCACACCCTCGCTGCCTCGACGCCATTTCTGTTTCGGAAGTGGCCGACAAAGTCGTGGGCCTCTTGCCCGTCCTTCAGGAGAAACCATGAACAAGACGTTCGCACCGACCATCGCCTACCGAATCGAGGAAGCGCCGGAGGCCGCCGAGGTCGCAGAACTGTATCGCAGAGCGGGCCTGCGCCGTCCCGTGGACGACCTGGAGCGCATCGCGAAAATGATAGCCTATGCGAATCTGATCATCTGCGCCCGTGATGGGGAGCGGCTCGTCGGAGTTGCCCGTGCGCTGACGGATTTCAGTTTCTGCTGTTACCTTTCCGACCTCGCCGTGGACGCGGAGTATCAACGTCAGGGGATCGGGAAGGCGTTGATAGAGCGGGTACACGAGGCCATCGGCGAGGAAGCGATGCTGCTGCTTCTCTCTGCTCCCAATGCGATGCCCTACTATCCGCACGTCGGGTTTCAGGCTGTGGAGAACGGCTGGATCATTCCGCGCAGTCGCGGATAGCAGGAAATCACGGGTGTGTTGATGAAATACTCGACCTGTTCGTAAGAACGTTGACAGGGTCATTTAATCGCCGGATGGAGTGAAGGATGGAGCTACTTCAGGTTGATCTGAACAAGAATGATGTCGAGTATTCCGGCTGGCTCTGTCAGCAGCTCGAACGGGGCAATATCCTCCTGTTGCCGACCACTCCCTTTCTTCCGACCGAAGAGGAGTGCGCTTTTTTGCGCGGGCAGAAGCAGACGGACAAAAGTTCGCATAAGAATATCGCCTACAAGCCGCACCTGCACAAAGTGACCGGGGCTGATACCTCCGACGCGGCGAATGCCGAGAGGATGCGTACGATACTCGCGCACTACTCGGAAGGCGCTCTGGAGTGCCTGAGCAGGCTTTTCCCCGCTTACGCCCTGCGGTGGCGCGTGGACTATGCCAGCTTTCGCCCGGTAGAAGAGCAGGGACGCAAACTGGCCGTACGACATCGGAACGACCTGATGCATCTGGACGCCTTTCCTACCCGCCCTACCCACGGCGGACGTATTCTCCGTGCCTTCACCAACATCCATCCGACCCGTGAGCGCGTCTGGGGAACGGCCGATCCGTTCGAAGACCTGGCGCGTCAATACGCCCTCGCCGCCGGGCTGAACCGTGTCGCGAGTCCGCTGGCTGGCCTCCGGCGTCGGGCATCGCTGGCAGGGCGACTGGTCGGCCTGCGTGTTCCCGAGCGTTCTGCCTACGACGAGTTCATGCTGCGCTTTCATCACTACTTGAAGACCAACGAGGAGTTTCAACGCACCGGGCAGCGGCATACGGCGGCGTTCCCTTCCGGTTCGACCTGGATCTCTTTTACCGATCAGGTCGCGCACAAAGCTCTCTCCGGGCAGTATGCGATGGAGCAGACCTGTATCGTGCCGTTTCAGGCGATGCTGCTGCCCGAGTTGGCGCCCATCTCGGTGCTGGAACGGATCGCGGGCAGACCGCTTGTCTCGGCGGACGCTCTGAAAGCCCATCTGCCGGATGAGGCGGGACGCGTTCCTGCCTGAACCGATGTCTACACCTGACCTTGATCTGAACCGCGTCAAACGCCTGCTGATTATCCGCCTGAGCTCCATCGGCGACGTCACACACGCGCTGCCTCTCTCGGCGGCCCTGCACGAGGCGTTCCCGCATCTGGAGATCACCTGGATCGTCGAGGAGATGTCGGCGGAGATCGTGATCGGGAACCCGACCTTGCAGGAGGTCATCGTGGTGCCGCGCTCGCGCTGGAAGCAGGGCCGCTGGCGCTCCCCACAGGTCTGGCGCGAGTATGGAGCCTTTATGAAAGCGCTGCGGGCGCGGCGCTTCGACGTGACCCTCGATCTCCAGGGCTACGCCAAGAGCGCGTTCATGGCGCTGGCCACCGGCGCGAAACATCGGTATGGATGGTGGCGTCTGCGGGACGGCGCCAACCTGGTTTCGCGAACACTCCCGCGCCGACCGGAAAGCCTGCACCGTGTAGACTGGTTTCTGGACGTAGGGCGCGCGCTCGGAGCAGATCCCAAGCGCGTTACCTTTCCGCTTCATATTCCGGAAGAGGCGCGGAACAGGGTTCGCGCACTGCTGACCGCTGGCGGAATCGATTCTTCGAGGCCGTATGCCGTGCTGAACCCTGCCGTCGGCGACCAGACGCGCCGCTGGGGCGCGGCGCGCTATGCGGAACTGGCGCAGGGATTGGCGACGCGGTTCGGCCTGCCGTCCGTTCTCATCGGTTCCGGTAAGGACGCGGTGATCTGCGACGAGGTGCGAACGCTTGCCACCGAAGATTTCGATTGGCCCTCGGGGGTGACGGCTCCCTTAAGCCTTGCCGGGCACACAACACTCAAAGAGTTGGCAGCCGTACTCGAAGGCTGTTCCGTCCATATCTGCGGTGATACGGGATCCGCGCATATCGCGGCCGCACTGGAACGGCCCGTGGTCGCGCTCTACGGCCCGACGGACCCGGCAATGGCAGGCCCCTGGGGACAGGGCGAGAAGGTGTTGTCGCATCGAGAGTTGTGCGCCGTGAACTGCACGGTAAAACAGTGCGTCTACACCCTTGCCGGTGGCAGCGCCCCTCCGGAGAGCAGCGCCCGCTGTCTTGCCGCGATTACACCCAATGAGGTGCTGCAAAGAGTGGAAATGAGCGTCTATGAGTGACAGGAAAAACAGTGCCGATGCGGTGGGCACGGAGGGCGTCTATACCTCCCATTCCCGTGCTGCCGAGGTCGCGAACACGCCGATGGCGGAGCGGGCGCGGCAGGCGCTGGCACAGGCGAAACGCATCGTGATTCTGACCAAGTTTCGATTCATGGGCGATACCATCGTCGCGACTCCTTTCTTCGCGCAACTACGCCGTCACTACCCCGACGCCGACATCACCCTGCTCGCCGCGCCCTCCGTCGTCACGGCTCTCGCCAACTGCCCTCATCTCGACCGCATTCTGCCGGTGGACATGCGCGGACGCAGTCGCTGGCAG
>JBBQPO010000393.1:0-4237 GCA_038217285.1 Chthonomonadales bacterium | reverse complement strand
GCTGTTCTGCAGCTACTTCTTTGCGGGGGATCCAGTCCATCTCAGCGATCTCTACTGGCATCCGGACAGAAGCACGCAGCAGTTCTGGACGACGCCCTATCTTCCCGTTCAGCGGTATACGGACAAGCCGGTCTACGTGCTGACGAGCAGGGAGACGATCTCCGCGGCGGAAGGCTTCGCATACGACCTCCAGGCGCTAAAGCGCGCCACGATCGTTGGCGAAACGACGGGAGGCTATGCGCATCCCGGCGCCAGTTATCGGATCGACGAGAACTTCGAAGTTGTCGTACCGCAGGGCCGCACCATCAACGCCGTTACGAAGACCGACTGGGAGGGAACGGGCGTGAAGCCGGAAATAGAAGTCCGCGCTTCCTGGGCGCTTCAGGCGGCGCACGTACTCGCGCTCGAGGGGCTGATGGGGGCGAGAACCGACGATGCCGGCAGGGGTCGGCTTTCGGTCGCGCTAAAGGACGCTAGGCGCGCTCTGGAGAGGTCAGGCGGCAGGGTTCCGCTTCGTCGCGGAGTGGTAGAATGTTCCGCGGCAAGTGCCGGCGCACTTGTGGGCCTTTTGGAGCAGGATGCGTCACGGACGCCCGTTCCGCCAGGACGGCTCATCGATATCGGCGGCTACCGGCTGCACCTGATTGCGACGGGCCGCGGTGACCCTTCGGTGGTCCTCATCCCTGGAGCGGGCGACTACTCGTTCGACTGGAGCCTTGTTCAACCTGACGTCGCCCGGTTCACGCGAGTCTGTTCCTACGACCGCGCAGGATCGGCCTGGAGCGACCCCGGTCCGACTCCACGGACGATGCGGCAGGAGGCCCACGAGCTGCACATGCTGCTGAAGCGAGGAGGGGTCCGCGCGCCCTACATCCTGGTCGGCCACTCTATTGGCGGGCTTATCGCCCGTGTGTACGCCGACCTCTACCCGCGGGAGCTTGCCGGCATGGTACTGGTCGACAGTACCCACGAAGATACGACGCTCATGGTCAATGGCAAGCTCGTTCACATTCGTGAGTTTGCAAAACACCGGCCCGTGCCGCCTCCGCAGACGATGAAGAGCAGCCCGCCGAATCCCCCGACTGATGAGGACCGGAAGCAGGCGGATATGAACGCGCGGGTCTTCGGGCCGCCGAAGATTGAGCCGCCGTTCGATAAACTTCCTTCCGATATTCAGACGTTGCGACTGTGGATGCTATCGCACCCGAAGCTCACGGCATCGAGCGAGGACTACTGGGCTGATGAACTGCAGGCCATGTTCGACGCCAGGGCGAAGACACCCACCTCACTGGGCGATGCTCCGCTCGCGGTGATGATCGGGGCCAGGAAGGTGGATGCGCCGCCTCCCGGCCTCTCGCCGGAGGATGCCCAGCGAATGAGCACGGAGAAACGGCAGCAGAAGGAAGGGATGGCAGTTCTGTCCCGAAACAGCGAGGTGGTCTATGCGATATGGAGCGGCCATCACATTCAGCTCGACGAGCCGAACCTGGTCGTCAGCGCTATTCGCAGGGTGGTCGATGCCGCTCGCACACATGCGAGGCTGTCGGAGGTGAGGTAGAGTTTTCGCGAGATCATGCGCGTTGTGCGCTATCGCATACTTTGCAACCAGTGGGCCGTGGGAATGGAAGTCCCAAGCTTGTGACGGCAACAAGTCCGCCGTCGCGGACCAGAGCTCACTATAGCTTCCGTGAGCAAGCGTGTATCGGGTGAAGTGTCGCTGTCAGATATCGCCGCCGGGAAACTCCGCCATGCCGACGATGTTGCCTTCCGTGTCTTTGAAGAACGCCTTGTAGCCGAGTCCGGGGATCTCGAACTTCGGTACGACTATTGTGCCACCGGCCGCGACCACCGCTTTAGATGCATCGTCGACGGAATCGACCCGAATGACCGTGGTTACCGGCTGGTCTTCGCCTTTCCGCGCCATGATGGCGCCGTTGATGCCTGTCTCTTCCTGGGGCCCGCATTGGCAGATCCAGTACTCGGCGTCGCCGGTATAGTCCGTGGACTTCCAGCCGAAAGCGGCGTCGTAGAATGAGATGGCGCGATTGACGTCGATCGCAGGGAATTCAAAGTGGATGATTTTGGACATAATGGCAATCGTACCACTAATAAGGTACCGAACGCCCGACCGAAAATGCGTTATTCTGGTTTGAGCGGAACATAGATATGGGCGAGGATGACGTCCTGCTCGTTCGAGTAGAGACCGAACTGCAGCGTTTGAAAGCAGGGGCCGTCGCCCTGTTGGAAGCCGCAGGCGGGGAGCGCCTCCTTCCAGAGACGAAACCAGCAGTCGCCGAGCGTGGGGCCGGTCCCGACATGACGAACCATAAGGTGTGGCCCGCCTCCCAGAACCGCACGAAGGTGAGCTCCCGGCAGTTGGAGTTCGGACCGCACGGCGACGTAACTGGATACCTCGTCCAAAGGTGTTGCAGGTCCCAGCACGGGCGCATACGTGATGATCGGGTTCGTTCGAAGGTCGATGCCGGACTGCGCAAGCTCCTTCACGAAGAGCCTGCAGGTCTTTCCGATCAGGTGCGGAGCGCCCAGATGTTTCCGGCCAAAAACCGTATACTGTTCGACTGTCTCGACTATGAACGGGATGCCGTGTCCCATTCTGGCAAGTGGGCAGAACGAGGGCGTGCCGCTTGCGCAGTAATGCGTTCCATTGGCCGTCATGAGCCAATACGAGAGCCAACGCGCTTCACGAAAGTCCGTCGCGCGCGAGGCGAACACTCTTCGGAATGCCCGTGAGAACCCTTCGAGACTATCGAATCCCGCAAGTAGTGCGATTTCCGTGATGCTTATTGTGGTGTTCTGAAGCTGCCAGGCCGCGCGTTCCAGCCGCAACCTCCGGAACAGACAGACCGTGTTCTCCCCTGCGATGGAGCAGAAGACCCGCTGGAAGTGAAATCGAGAGAGACAAGCGACCTGAGCGAGGTCCTCTATACAGAGGTGTTCATCCAGGTGATCGTGGATATGGCGTACGACCGTGGTTACGCGCTCGCAGTTGTCGCCGTAGGTAGCGTCCTTCATCTATGATCCATGCCGATCTACAGCCGACGCGCGGCTATTCATACCGCATTTCCTTCACGACGCGGAATTCGGGCGCTGATGTACGCATGGGCACGCCACCCTCCTTCCACTCCTTGCTCGGCAATGTGAAGTGCCAGTGTGGCTTGCGCTTCCACTCTTGGCCGGGGTCGCGCTTCGTATGTCGGTGGTATACGAAATTAGGGGCATACCGCTCTTTCTTGAAGCACTTTTTGAGTCTAGCTTGCTTTGAACGGGTGCTAATGCTATGATTCGACGCATTACTTGCTGAACCGGAGGTCACCCAGATATGGAACCTGCCCTGATCCTTGAAGGCAGTGGTGAAGAGTTGTTAGCGCAGGCCGACAAATGGAAGAACCGCCCTCGTCTCAAATTAATCGAAATCATCGATTCGGACTATCGGTCGCGGCTGCCTGCCGACGTCGAATGGGAAGGTACCGTGCCGCTGGTCCCACATCGGGGCAGGACTCGGCCCATCACCACAGACCAAGTAAAAGAGTGGCGTGAGGAGGACGACTAGCGTCGTGATCGACCTGCCCGACGTCAATATCCTTGTCGCGTTATTGGACGACCTGCATGTCCATCACCGAGTGGCGAAGATCTGGTTCGACTCCGCTGTGACCACAGGCTGGGCAACATGTCCTCTAACAATCAGCGGGACGTTGCGAGTGCTGTCAAGGCCTCAGGTGACGGGCACATTTCCAGTTTCAGATGCTCGTGATCTCGTCGTTGCGCTTGTCGAGGCCAACATAAACACGCATCACTTCTGGAGCGATGCTGTCGACCTGCTCGATATTCAGCGGTTCGACGTGACCGAACTTCAGGGATACCGCCAAGTGACCGACCTTCACCATCTTGCTCTCGCAAATCAATATCATGGGGCACTCGTCACCCTGACGGCGGAACCACGAGCACTTTGAGCGCGATCCGCAGGCCGTCCGCGCACCTGCTCAGACTTCTCTGACCGTATACGTTTAGACGTTATTCCTCGGATCCGGACGGATCCTAGAGCCATAGACGTTTTCCGGGTTTAACGGGCCAGATTGTTTCCGAGATGCGGCCGGTGTCTGCAGGCGGCTGATTGGGTGATCGACCTGCCATTTGCAATCTTATTATTGCTCGTACCGCTCTTCCTTCAGGACGCGGAACACCGGGGCGGATGTCCTCAGCGGCACGCCTCCCTCCC
>JBBQPO010000392.1:0-4268 GCA_038217285.1 Chthonomonadales bacterium | reverse complement strand
CTGCCGCTGAATAGGCTCGCCGGCCCCGGTCAAGTAGACCGCATCCGCGCCAACACGCGCAACCCCGAAGCGGAAGCCGATCCGGCCATCGCCGCCCGCGCCGCGCAAAACGCGACGAGCGATCAGGCCCGCCGCACCTCCCTCGACAGCGCGCTCCGCCCCCCGGTGGCCCAGCCTGCTACGCCCCCCGCACCCCGCAGCGCTACACCCACGCCCCCAACCGCAACGCAGCCATCCAGCGCCCCTGCCGCCGGGCAATCGTCCACGGCACCTGCTACCGGGCAGCCATCGCAGGGAAATCAGACGGTCGCCCAACCACCAGTCCGATAGCAGAAAGCCAGCATCGAACTGTGGTTTCACAAACATCCGGATCCTGTTGGCGAATCTGCTGTGCTACCAAGTCGCTCCTGAGCCGTTGGTTCCTCCGAAAAAAAGAGGGCGTCCGCCTGGAAAAACAGGGAGCAAGAAAACAAAAGGAGGCAAGAACGTTGTCACCGTTTAATGCAGCACTACCAAAAGCCCTTACGAGTAACCCAAATCCGCTATTCCCTCGCGGATTTCCTGTTTGTATCCCTTTTCTGCTCTGCCTCTGCATTTCCTCTGTGCCTCTATGTCCCTAGCATCAGCAGGTGGTGGAATCTGTTTTCCAGGGCAGGAGGATTCTCAGGGGCTGCGGGGAACTTTAGGGCAGTCCTCGTAAGCGTATGGGAGTCGTTTATGCCTCTTCCGACTGGTACTGTCACGTTCCTGTTTACCGATATCGTAGGCAGCGCCCGTCTGCTGGGGATCGGTCACGGCGGTCAGGCGCTGCTCTCGGAGGTCGTGCGCGATCTCACGCAGGACGCGCTGCCTCCCTCGGTCGCGCTCCGGAGCCTGGGCGAACAGCGCCTGCGGGACCTGGGCCACCCGGAACCGGTTTTTCAGCTCCTGCCTCCGGCCCTGATCTCTGATTTCCCCCCGCTCAAATCGCTGAACAGTCCGGAACTCCCCAACGATCTGCCCCAGCAGGTCACCTCTTTCATCGGGCGTGAAAGGGAGATGGAGCGAGTGATGGCTCTCCTCGGCACGACTCGCCTGCTGACGCTCACCCGGAAACAGGCCGATCAGAAGAGTATTATCAGTGTTCTGGAATGTTTCACGACGCTGGCGCAAGAGCAGGAGCTGAAATGAACATCATTCCACCTTTTCACCACATTCAACCTGCTTCCACCGCGCTGGAAGCGCCCCAGAACGCCGCTAAGGCGGGAATGGAGAAACCGTTGCAAAGCACTAAGGCCGGCGTGCCCGGAACGGTTATCGACTACTCGCCGCAGCGGTCGGGAATCTATATAGGATCGCCGAGCCTGGCTATTTTGCCGGGCGGCGACTATGTGGCGTCGCGTGATGAGTTTGGGCCAAAGAGTACGGAGAATGTGCTGGCAGTGTCCCATATTTTCCGGTCGGGGGATCGGGGCAAGACGTGGAGCAGAATAGCAACGTTGCAGGGCGCGTTCTGGTCATCACTGTTTGTGCATCGGGGTGCGCTCTATCTGATGGGCACAGATCGAGGCTACGGACATGTCGTGATTCGGCGTTCGGACGACGGCGGCAGGACCTGGACGACTCCAAGGGATCCTCCTACGGGCCTGCTGAGGACGGACGGGAAGTTCCACTGTGCACCGGTGCCGGTGGTCGTACAGGGAGGACGACTATGGCGGGCTATGGAAGACGCGGGCGCGCCGGGCGGTTGGGGCAGCCATTTTCGCGCGTTCATGATGTCGGCGCCGGTCGAGGCCGATCTGCTGCGCGCCGAGAGTTGGACGAGCAGCAACCCACTTGCCCGCGATGCCGCCTGGAACGCCAACGATTTCGGAGGCTGGCTTGAAGGCAATGCGGTGGCGACACCAGACGGCCAGGTTGTCGATGTGCTGCGCGTCGATACCCGGTCGTCGGAGGAGAAGGCGGCGCTCGTGCGTATCAGCATGGATGGCAAAACGTCCATGTTTGATCCGCAGAACGGCCTGATCGCCTTTCCAGGCGGCGCGAAGAAGTTCACGATCCGCTACGATGCGCAGAGCAAACTCTACTGGTCGCTGGCTTCGATCGTTCCCGATGCCTATCGCGTTCCGCAACCGGGAACAGTGCGCAACACTCTGGCGCTCACCAGTTCCCCCGACCTCCTGCGCTGGACGGTGCGCTGCCTGCTGCTGCACCATCCCGATACAGTCCGGCACGGTTTTCAGTATGTCGATTGGCTGTTCGACGGCGAGGACATCATCGCGGCCTGCCGCACCGCCTACGAGGACGGCCAGGGCGGCGCGCACAACTACCACGACGCCAACTACCTGACCTTTCACCGCTTCGCGCGTTTCCGCACACTGACCATGGCCGACTCGGTTCCGCTTTCGGCGCACTCGTCCTCTCTTGATCGTACCGCCCCTCCAAGAAGCGCTCCCTGATGCTATTTCGACCTATATGTACGTTCGCGTTCCTCGCGATTCTGAGTGCGACAGTCGCGCAGGCGAATGCGCCTCCGTCGCCTGCTGTTCCGCCGGTAGCAAGTCGGCGGCGAGGGAGTTGGAGATCGGGACGACGCTGGCGAAAGCGGGCTGCGTCTGCGCCAGTGTCGCCTATCGCCTCAGCGCGCATGACCGTTGGTCGACCAACCTCTTCGACTGCAAAAATGCCGTCCGCTTCCTGCGCACCAATGCCGCGAAGTACAGCGTCGATCCGGAATAGATAGGCTTAATCGGCGGCTTGGCGGGCGGGCATCTTGCGTTCATGGTCGGCTTTACGGATAAGGTAAAGGAGTTGGAGCCGCCGGCTGCCTCGACGCCCTACCTGAACGTCTCCGACCGTGTTCAGGCTGTCGTGGACATGTACGGCATCGCTGATGTGCACTCCCGCAAGAAGATCGCCCTGGACGGCACACCGGGTGCGCCCACTGGCCCTAACATCGCGGTATTAGGCGACCATCAGCTGGTCACAGACGCCGACCTGGCACTTGCTTCACCAGTCACGCACCTGTCGCCGAACATTCCGTCTGTCCTGATCCTGCACGGTGCCGCCGACACGACCGTGGATCGGGCCCAGTCTATAGACCTGGATCGGCGACTGCAAGACCTGCACCTTAAGCAAAGCCGCGCCTCCGTCGAGAGCAAGGGTAATGAAGGTGTGGCGGGTGCAGTGTGGGGGAAGGGAGCGCACATCGGCGACAGAAGAAATCACCACCAGAGCCTGCGTACCTCCCGGAGCGATGTCCTCAGTATTCTTATCCATCAGGGAATGTTCTCCACCCACAAAACTGAGGGCGCCAGCGGCGTAGCTTGAAGCGCATTGTAGAACTTCTCATCCGCCGTCACCATGGCAGCACTCTCCCGCAGGGCCAGCGCCAGATACAAACTGTCATAGACCGTGCGCTGGGCCTGGCAAGCGATCGTTAGCGCGGAAAGGGCCAGCGGCCAGGAGGGCGACACCACCAAGGGAAGCGTCCCCAGCGACTGCAGCACCGTCTGCGCTTCCGCCTCCGACATCTGCTGGGAACGAACACGCTTCCACAGGATATTGCCTACCTCGGGGAAAATCAGGTCGGGCACAAGCAGCGCCTCTGGAGCCGAGAGCAGGCGCTGCGCGGCGGCGGCGTGGATTTCCGGCAGATACCATTTTATCGCTACACTCGCATCGACGACATAGCGGCTCATCGGTCGCGATCCTCACGCACCAGCGTCGCACTGTCTGAAAACGTCCTGTCCGCAAACAGGGCCCGCACCCGCTCGACTTCGGCAAGCGGATCGACAGCGATCTCATGCACGGCCGCCTCGAAGATAACCCGCATTTCCGCTTCGAGAGAACGTCGATTGCGTTGGGCGCGGGCTTTGAGCTTATCGACGATCTCAGGAGTCACATCCCGAACCAGTACCTGTGCCATTCTTTAGCCTCCGCTCTTCATATGATAGCATTATGATATCACCAAGTAGTTGTTCCGTCAAGACCCTTATTGCCCGGTTGCCGTAGCCCAATCTGCCCGACTTGCACTAGTCGTCAGTTAACTGAAGTTTTATACATTCGACATCGAAGCCTGCGATCTCAAATCGGAAACAATCAGGGCTTTTGAAACGATAAAACTTGGATTAACTAACAACTACTAGTAGTCTAACCAGATAGAACGCATGGATAGAGTTTCTTCAATCTGGTTCTGGCATCTTCCGTCGTAAAGTGCCAGTGAACGGTCATTTGCGCTCGGTTACGCCTCGCTTCCCAGGCCGCAATCTCCTGCGTCAGAGTGGACA
>JBBQPO010000391.1:0-4280 GCA_038217285.1 Chthonomonadales bacterium | reverse complement strand
AGATGGATCAGGGCATTTTACGCCGGATGGATTCGCAGTTGGCGGCACGGCAGTTCGTCGGCCCGTTGTTGATGCAGTTTCTCACGCATAATGTGCTGCAACTGCCGGAAATGCCCGGTCTCGCACCTGAAACCATCGTCGCAGCCAATGTAGAGATATTTTTACGGGGGTTGAAAGCCGACGCCTGAACCGTTTCTTTTTGTGTGTATTGTTGATTGACAGATCAAACAACGATGATCTCGAAGGAGAGGCCCTGAAAGTGAAACGCCCTAATCCACGCCTATTCGTCGTGCTGATTCTGGTCGCTGTTTTCGGCGGAGGCGGCTGGTATATCGACAGGCAGCGCGCGAAGGAGCGGGCCGCGCTCACCGGCTTCTTCGAAAACCAGCCGACCCAGGTCGCCTCGCGCACCTCCGGGCGCATCGCGAAGATATGGGTGAAGGAGGGCGACACGGTTCACACCGGGCAGACGCTCCTCGAACTGGAAGCCCGGCCCGCGCAGGACGACACGGCGGCGAAACAGGCGATAGCCGAGCAGGCACGGCAGCAGCTCCTGGAAGCCGCGAACGGGCCGCGTCCGGAGGAGATTCGCAAACAGGAAGCCGTGGGCGCGGAGCAGACGGCGGCGCTGGCACGGCTTCGGAACGGGCCGCTGCCCGAAGAGATCGCGCAGGCGCAGGCAAAGGTCCGGCAGGCGGACGCCCTCTACCGCAAAGCGCGGGCAGGCGCTCGCCCGGAGGAGGTCGCGCAGGCGGTGGCGGTAGAACGCAGCGCGCTGGCCCACCTTCAACAGTCCGAGCGGGGCCTGACGCCGGAAGAGAAGGCACAGGCGAAAGCACGGCTCGACGCCACCGTGGCGACGGAAGCGCTGGCGCAGGCCGATGCGAAACGGATGGAAACCCTGTTCGCGGAAGGGGCCATCAGTAGGCAGCAACTCGATACCGCGCGGGCCAACCTCCGGGAAGCGATGGCAAGGCGCACCGAACAGGCGCAGGCCTATCAGCGCGCCGAAGCCGGAACACCTGCAGAAGAGTTGGAGCAGGTGCGGCAGAGCTATCGGCAGGCGAAAGCCGGGCTCGATCTCGTCCGCGCTGGAAGCCGAGCCGAAGACATTACGGCGGCGCAAGCCGAACTCGCCCAGGCCAATGACGCGCTGCAGCTCCTGCGGCGTGGATCGCGGAGTGAGGACATCAGGGCGGCGACAGCGCGCCTGGCCCAGGCGAACGCCGCCCTCGCCGAGCTTCGCAACGGCAGCCGTAAGGAGACGATAGCGCAGGCCAGGGCCGGGGCCGCCGCGGCAGAAGCGAACGCACAGGGTTCGCAGCACAGCAGCGAAGAACGCCTTGTGCGCGCGCCTACCGACGGTATCGTCGAGCGGATTCCCGTTTCGGTCGGCGACCTTGTCGGCGCTCAGACGCCGGTCGTGCGCCTGACCGATCCGAACGCCATCTGGGTCCGCGTCTATGTCCCGGAAGCGCGTCTGGCGGCGGTGCAGGTCGGCACGGAGGCGGAACTGCACCTCGATAACGTGCCGCAACTCCTGGACGGTGTCGTGGAGAACATTGCGGCCCAGGGCGAATTTACGCCCGCCAATCTGCAGACGCCGGACGAGCGGGGCAAGCAGGTCTTCGGCGTCCGCATCCGGCTCAAGCGCCCCGACGCCCGTGTCAAGCCCGGTATGTTCGTAATCGTGCGGCGTCTCGGCAAATGGACGCCCTGAACGGCGCCCCGTGCAGGCGACGAAGAGGAACAGGCGCCACAACCGGAGCAAGGAATCCCGCGTATGAACGCTATCGAGATGAACGCGCTCACCAAACGCTTCGGCGAACTCATCGCCGTCGATTCGCTCTCTCTAACGGTGCCGAAAGGGTCGATTTTCGGCTTTCTGGGGCCGAACGGCAGCGGCAAGAGCACCTGCATCCGGATGCTGTGTGGGCTGCTGCAGCCGACCTCCGGCACCGCCACGGTCGCAGGCTACGACATCGTGCGGGAGTCCGAAGCGGTCAAGCGCTCCATCGGCTACATGAATCAGGCGTTCAGCCTCTACAAAGACCTGACCGTAAACGAGAACCTGGATTTTTTCGGCGGTATCTATGGGCTGCGTGGTGAGCATAAGAAGCGACGTAAAGCGGAGGTGGTGGAGCTTGTCGGGATCGGGGACTATCTGGACCGGCGCGGCGGGCAGCTCTCCGGCGGCTGGAAGCAGCGGCTTGCACTCGCCGCCGCGCTGATCCATGAGCCGGAGATCGTCTTTCTCGACGAGCCGACGGCGGGCATCGATCCGGTGGCGCGGCGCGAGCTCTGGGATCTGTTGTTTGCGCTCGCGGGCGCGGGCAAGACGCTCTTCGTGACCACGCACTACATGGACGAGGCGGAGCGCTGCAGCCTCATCGCCTACATCTATATGTCGAAGCTGATGGTGCAGGGGACGCCCGCCGAGCTCAAAGCCCTGCCGGCCGTCTCGCCGGTCGGCACGCGCCGCATCGCCATCGCGTCGCCCAACCCTGCCGTCGCCCTCAGCGCCCTCAAGCCTCAGCCCTTCGCGCTCGACGCGACCCTCGTCGAGGCCGAAATCCATCTGCTCATGCCGGAATCGACCGACGAGAAAGAGGTGCTGGCCGCGCTGAGCCAGGGCGGTCTGAGCCATACCGAGATCCGTCCTATCACGCCGTCGCTGGAAGACGTATTCGTCACGCTGACACGGAGCCTGTCCAAAAAATGAACTCGGCCCTCTACGGTTTCTGGAGCATAGCCCGCAAGGAGCTGCTGCATATTCGGCGCGACCCGACGACGCTCGTGTTCGCCCTGCTGATCCCCCTGATTCAGATGACGCTGTTCGGCTACGCCGTCGATTACGACGTGCGGCACGTCCGCACGGTCGTCGTCGATATGGACCGAAGCCACGAAAGCCGCGACTATGTCGCCGGACTGCACAACACGCAGTATCTCGATGTGACCGGGTATCTCGATTCGCCTGGCCAGGCGGAGGACGCCATTCGGCGCGGCACGGCGCGTGTCGCGGTGATCATCCCACCCGACTTCGGACGGCGCAGCGGAACCCGCAGTTCCGCTACGGTCGGCGTACTGCTCGACGGCTCCGACAGTCAGGTGGCCACGCCCGCCCGCAACGCCTTTCAGCGCCCGCCCACCCTCAGCGACGGTGCCGTGGAGGTACGCATCAATACGCTCTACAATCCGCAGGGCCGTACGCAGGTCTACACGATTCCCGGTCTGGTCGGCGTGATTCTGCAGCTCGTGACCGTCTCGCTGACGAGCCTGAGCCTGGTGCGCGAACGGGAGTCGGGAACGCTCGAACAGCTCATGGTCTCTCCGGTCGGGCGGCTCGGCCTGATGCTCGGCAAGCTGTTTCCCTACTCGATTCTCGCCATGCTGGAACTTATCGGGGTTGTGCTGGTCGGGCGGATCGTGTTCAACGTGCAGATCGCAGGCAGCCTCCTGCTGCTGACGGTGCTGGCGGTTCCATTCGTCCTGGCGGCTCTGGCGCTCGGCCTCCTGATCAGCACCATCGCGCAGAACCAGGCGCAGGCGCAGCAGTTGACCACGCTGACGCTCCTGCCCTCCATCCTGCTGTCGGGTTACATCGCCCCCCGCGAAACCCTGCCCGGCCCGCTGCTCCTGCTCTCCAACGTCCTCCCAGTAACCTTCTTCATTCAGATCCTGCGGGGAATCATCGTGCGCGGCGCGGGTCTGCTCGACCTCCTCCCGCCCGTCTTCTATCTCGTTCTGATTACCGTCGTCCTGATCGCGATGGCCACCCTGCGCTTCCGCAAAAGCCTCGCCTGAGCCAGCCAATGTCCGCGTTTCCGGAATCCACAACGGCAAACCATGTCCTATTATGTCCAACATTGACGTAGTTAGACATACTGGGTTATAATACTTTGCCCGAGCACTTTTAAGAGAGGAAGCACCTTATGAACGTTCACCTTACCCCCGAACTGGAACAGTTGGTACAAAACAAAGTGAAGACAGGCCGTTATAATTCCGCCAGCGAAGTCATGCGCGAAGCCCTGCGGCTCATGGAGGAGCGCGACCTTGCGAAAGTGGAGATCAGAAAGAAGATCGCAGCAGGCGTTGCCTCGGCGAAGGCGAGCAGACTTATAGATGGAGACGCCTTCTTCGACCAGATGGAAACCGAACTTGATGAAGAGATACGCGCCGAGGAGGAAGGGAGCAAGATTGAGGGAAACATCCGCCCATGAAGCGCTACCTTCTCACCGACGAGGCGAAGGAAGACATCAATGGTATCAAAACTTACTTGA
>JBBQPO010000390.1:0-4315 GCA_038217285.1 Chthonomonadales bacterium | reverse complement strand
CCACATAATCGCAACCTGCGTTGAACGCTTCCATCGTCTCAAGGAGAGCATGGAACTGTTCGGGTGTCGTTTCCAGTTTAAGCGCGATTGTCTGCTTCATATCTCTATTCCACCATAAAACATAGTGTAATTAAATCAATGTAAGCGGTTATTTTCGGAAGCGTTGAACTCTCCTGCGGAGGGCAAGGATACCATTCCTCCTCTGCCTAAAGGCAAGGGGCCGCCTGGTATGAATCTGGTGAACACATCCCCATTCGGAATGATCACCAGGCGCTTATCGTAGGTGCGCAGAAAGAGCGCACGGAGTTCGATTTTCTCTACCGTCCCTTCAAAGTCCTTGCCGACGATCTGGTCACCGATATGGAACTGGCGACAGGGATCCACGGTCGATGTGACCGCAACTTTGCGCGAACAGCCCCATCCGTCACCTGGGAGATAGACCGAAACCCTCGTCATCCCCAGATGTCAGGAAGCGGGTTTGCTGGAGTCGCGGGCAGCCTGCGGATCCTTGCCGGAGACATGTCCCCCCTGCGAGATCGCCCAGCGTAACGCCAGACCGCCCGCGAGACCTGCGGCGGCGCTGGCGATACGCAGGGCGCGCCGGGTCTTCGGGTTCTTTACGGGAAGTGCGCCCAGCAGCGCCGAACCCACCAGGCCGGCTCCCACGGCGCCACCCCACAGGTGCGGCGCATATTTGCCTTTGGTGATAGGCGCCGCCAGTTTGCCCGCTTCGGTCAGATACCCTGCAAGCGTGACAGCCTCCGCGATTTTGACGACCGCGTCCAGCTTTTTTAACGGTGCGTGCGAGGGTTGCGCCTCCGCATCAGGCGACTTCCACTGCAGCGCCAGTTCGATTGCGGAGACGCCCGTGCTGACGGACGAGACGCTGAACAGCGCCCCCAGCCATTTCTTGCGCGCCCACAACGGAGTGGCGGACGTGCTGAGCAGGACACCCGTATAGCCTGCCAGCATTAGCGCCAGGGGTACGCCTCCGCCGTCCAGCGCCGCGTCGATCACCGTGTCCAGCGGCGTTCCTTCCGAAATTTTCGCCTTGCACGTTTCCTGTCTGAAGAACCCACCTGTGCCTTTGTGCCTGGACGCCTCTTGTGCTCTATTCCGCTCATTCCTGGATTTACGCCACTCGTTTAGCGCGGCGAGGCTGACAAAGGCGCTGTAGCCGGTAAGCGTCCAACTGCCGACACTCATCGGAGACTTCGGTCTGAACACGCGCAGCATGTAGTGAAAGCGTTTCCAATCTCCCAGGTCGCGAACAAGAAGCGGCGCACACGGCACGAATGCGGCGGCGGCGATCAGGGTTCCCACCTGCTCGACGTCCCGGAAGCGCCTGCCTCCAAACCGAGAGGCCATGCGCGCCAGCATGTACGCGCCCGCCGACAATCCGCCCAGAAAAAAGTAGGTAGCGATCTCCCATTTCCAGACAGGTGGTTGGAGCATCGGCACGTCGTAGTAGCTTTTGGGCGTCTCCTCCTGACGCTTCTTGTTTCGAGGGGGCAATGGGGCGGAACCGGGCGGTGCAGTGAGATTACCCAGCTCTTGCGTATCGGGAGGCGACAAAGTCGTTCCGCTTTCCTGCGGTGGAAGCTGACTGATAGGGGCGGAGTCGCGTTGGCCTTTCGGAAGCTGTTCGGGAGTCATTTGCGCCCTCCTGTCCCAAACGCGAGCGCAGAAATCACCGTCAATGCCAGGCCTGCCAGCAGGCTCCAGCCATAGCGTTGCGTCATTCCGGTCGTCGCCTTTTTCGGCGCTTCCGGCAGGTTATAGGCGTTGGGATGGTCGGTCAGGAGGAAGAATGCGTTTAGGGGACCGTACTCCGCAGTCGCATCCGCGCCGTACAGATATGCCTCGGTCTCGCCTCGGGAGTGCAGGTCGTCCACACGCTGCCGGGCGCGCTCACGCAGCTCTTCGATAGGCCCGAACTGGATGCTCGCGGTGGGGCAGGCTTTGGCGCAGGCAGGCGTCATACCGTCCTTTTGTCGGTCGTAGCAGAGCGTGCATTTGTGGGCGTGCCCATCTTCCTCACTGCGGCCGAGGACGCCGAACGGGCAGGCCGTAATGCAGTAGCCGCAGCCGTTGCAGATATCGTTCTGAACATAGACGTTGTCGAACTCGTTGTAGATCAGCGCGCCGGTCGGACACGCCTCCTGACATGGCGCCTCGACGCAGTGCTTACAGACATCGCTCATCATCAGCCAGCGGCTACTCTCGCGCTGCCGACTGCTGTCGATCTGCTCCACGAAGGCGACATGCCGCCAGGTGGTCTCCGACAGGTGACTGGTGTTATCGTAGCTGTTACCCGTGAAGTTATTGCCATCCGAAGGCAACTGGTTCCACTGTTTGCACGCGACCTCGCAGGCTTTGCAGCCAATGCAGAGCGTTGTGTCGGTAAAGAATCCCATCGCGGGCTTGACCCCGTGTTCGTCCCGCTCGATCGCGACGATCTCTTCCGGGCGCACCAACTGCATCACCTTTCGTATCGGTTCGATCATCACGATTTCCTCATGTGTCCTTCCGGCTGCGCGGCGGGCGCCGTATCCGGAATTGTCTCGCGGTTGGCCCAGCGTTCGGTTGGTACGGTGGGTTCGGTCGGCTGCCCGGCGGAGCGTCCCGCGCGCAACTGGCAGGCGAACACTTTTGTCTCGTGCATGGAGACGTTGGGATCGGCGGACATCGCGATCAGATCGTTGACACTGCTGCCGACGATTTCGCCTGCATAGCCCCACTGAAAGGGGATCCCGATCTGATGTACTGTCTGTCCCTGCACCGTCAGCGCGTGTATCCGCCGCGTGACAAGCGCGCGGGCCTCGATCTCGCCGCGTGGGCTGATCACGGTCAGCCAGCCGCCGTTCACGATTCCCTTCTCCTCCGCCAGTTCCGGGCTGAGTTCCACGAACATGGCGGGCATCAGTTCGTTAAGCCAACTGTTGAACCGACTCATCGGCCCGCTCAGATAGTGTTCCGTCATGCGGAACGTGCAGGCCACGATCGGATAGGCCGCTTCCGGCGTGTGAGCGATCGGGTTGTCCGGCCCTTCGAAGTAACGTACGGTCGGGCTATCCTGATGTTTCGGATAGAGCAGGTTGGGGACCGGTGACTCGATCGGCTCGTAGTGCGCGGGAAACGGCCCGTCTTTCGTGCCGCCGGGCGCGAACAGCCAGGCTCTGCCGTCTGGCTTCATGATGAAAGGCTCAGCCCCACCGATGGCGTCCATGCCTTTGCTGCCGGGGGCAGGTCGATAATCGGGCGCTTTGTCCGGTGGGAAGTCCGGCTGATCGTCGCCTGTCCATTTGCGTTTTTCCGCATCCCACCAGAGATATTTCTTGCGTTCGGACCAGGGTCTACCCTGTGCATCGGCGCTGGCCCGATTGTAGAGGATGCGCCGATTGTGTGGCCAGGCAAATCCCCAGTTCGGATGCAGCGGGTTGCTGTCGTGGCCGACCCGGTCTCGGGCGCGGTTGTGTCCGTACTCCGGATAGACTCCGCTGTAGATCCAGCCGCCACAGGCGGTGCTGCCATCGTCCTTACACTCGGAGAAGCCGATCAATAACTGTGGCTTGCCGGTAGCGGGATCGGTCTTTCCGACATGCCAGCCGTTGATCTCCTGCAGCACGCGGTTCGCGTCCGGTTCCTCGGTAATTCGGCTGAGCGTGCCGTCCGGCAGGCGCGCCGGATGCTCGTAGTCGTAGTCCCAGGTCAGATTGAGCAGGGCCGCGTCTCTCGGATCGATGCTGTCCTTGTAGAGTTCCTTGAGTTTTTTGCCGAGATTGTAGACAAAGCCCAGATCGGAGCGGCAGTCACCGGGTGGATCGATCGCCTTGTCGTGCCATTGCAGCAGACGTTGCGTGTTGGTGACGCTGCCCTCTTTTTCCGGAATGGAGGCGGCAGGCACGAAGAATACTTCGGTTCCGATCTCCGCAGAAGGCGGCCCGGTCGGGTCGTCGCGCCAGAATGTGGCTGTCTCCGTCTCGAACCAGTCGGCCACGACCATCCATTTCAGACTGCGCAGCGCCTTTCGGGCGCGCTTACCGTTGGAGGTTCCTGCCGCAGGATTCTGGCCCAGCACGAAATAGCCTTCGACCTCGCCCCGCGCCATCTTATCGAAATAGGGGACCATCGAGTAGTCCCCGTCGATGCGGGGCAGCCACTGGAACCGGAACTGGTTTTCGGGCCGGGCCTCCTCGCCGTACCAGGCTTTCAGCAGGCTGACAGTGAACTCCTTGAAATGTACCCAGTATCCAGTCGGCAGCCCTTCCATCTCGCAGTAGCCGTCCAGAGTCTCATGGCGCGTATCAGCGAT
>JBBQPO010000389.1:0-4355 GCA_038217285.1 Chthonomonadales bacterium | reverse complement strand
GCAGGGCGCAGCGCAGTTTTGCCGACGCGATGCTTTTGTCTTGCTTGGCGGTTACGACGAAACCCTTTACATGGGGGAGGACGTAGACTTCTACTGGCGTTTGAGACGTCTCGCAAAGCAAAGAGGCGGGCATGCATCACTTATTGCGGACATACAGGTGACTCCTTCCCCGCGCCGCTTTGATCGGTGGTCGGCATTGCGGATCCTGGTCTGGACGAACCCGCTCTTCATCGTGCTGTTCCGCCGCCGAAAGTCGGTCTGGAGCAGTTGGTATGAGCGACCGGTGCGGTGATGCGTTGCTCCAAAACTTGCAAGATGTTTTCATCCAATAAGAGGGAAAGCGTCACCGGGTATACATACCGCCTCCCTGTCAATGGGTTCTCCTCGGAAGCGCGTAGTCGTTCCGTAAAGCTCCAGGCAGCCGAATCGAGGCTCTGGCGCGAAAGTCTCATACCGGATGCGGCGTATTCCTTAACACGGTTTTCTCTCCATTGTACCTGGCGCCCCTCTCCGCACTTTTTTCCAACAAGGCTTGTATGAAAGGTTAATTATGCAGGAGGTAGGATTTCTCTGTCGAACTAACCTGGCTCTGCGGATGGATTCAAGCACATCCATCGCCCGATCCGATACCCTCATTTTTCACGAAGGGCCTGAGAAATATGGCAAACAAGTCCGCTGTGGCGGCGAACGGCCAGGAAATCAACCGAGATTTTGATTTGCTGCGCAGTGTGATCGATGCGGCGACGGAATACGCCATTATCGGTATAGACCTGGACGGCATGATTGTGTTCTGGAATGAAGGGGCATGACGCCTTTATGGATACGAAGCCCGCGCAGATCAAATCGACGCAGTTCTACACGCGCTCGTTGATCGAGTCCAACATAGACGCCCTGATGACCACCGATCCGCTGGGCATTATCACCGATGTCAATGCGCAGATGGAAGCTTTGACGGGCAACACACGCGAAGAGTTGATCGGCTCTGCTTTCAAGAACTACTTCACCGATCCTCGATGCCGAACGGGCGACTATCGGTGTGAATGAAACCTTTGAGAAGGGGATCGTCACCGACTATGTCCTGACGCTCGCGACGCGCGACGAACGGCATTTGACGGTCTCCTTCAATGCCTCTGTTTTCCGAGACCCTTCTGCCAATGTCGGCGGAATCTTCGCCAGCGCCCGTGACATTACCGAGCAGTCCCAGCTTCAGACACAGCTCGCCGAAGAACGCGCCTATAACCGGGGGCTGATCGAAGCCTCCGTCGATGGCCTGGTTACGGTGGATGAGACGATGAAGATCACCGACGTCAACGAGACCATGTGCCGTATGGTCGGCAGACCGCTGAAGGTTCGTCTTCAGCGGGCGATGCGTGAAACACATCATCGCGTGAAGAACAGTTTACAGTTGATTGCCGCCATTGTGGATCTAGAGGCAGATGAGGTGGAGCGTCCTGAATTGACGTTCGAGTTTCGGCGGATAAACCAACATATTCGCGCACTGGCTGCAATTCACGATATGTTGACGCATGAAAATTTAACGAATGATTCCACTAAAATATCGGCCAAAAAAGCACTGGGCAAACTAATCCTAATTTTCGGAGATCTAGTCGGCACTGAGCGGTTTTGTGTTACTGTAGAAGATCTCCTTCTGCCGATAGCACAGGTAACTTCACTGACGATCCTTGTCAATGAGTTTGTCAACAATGCTTTGAAGCACGGCGCCGGTAACATCGTTATTTCTCTGTCTGTTATATCCTATCGACGGAAATCTAGGGGTTTCGGGAAATTACTCTGCTCGCGCGCTATTCTATTTAGCGTTGTCCCGCCTCCTCAACACTCCCCTTTTGCTCCACCCCGAGAAGTCCATTTACTTGCGAAAAATCAGTCAGGCCATTACAGACGGAGGCGCATCGGACTACGGATCCTTACTCGACTTTTGTATGCTCTCCCAAAGCGTTCGATCCAGGAGATGTGCGGCATCTCACAGATCTCCTGGACCGAATGCTTTGGGTCTTGACGCAACGCCATGCGCTGCTCGAAATCTGCCTTTGCCTTCTAGATTCCCGGCTCCTCGGTAGGGAGAGAAGGAAGCGCTTTGTCTAGCGCTTGCAGCAGACGGGAAAACTCCTCTTCGGTATATCCGACCGACTGATACACGATACGGCCCTGCACATCGATCAGGTACGTACGTGGGATCGCTTTGGCTGCATACTTCGAGAACATCTTGCGCCCGGCGTCGCTTGCCGCCGGAAAGGTCAGACCTTTCTCCGACCAGAAACGCTTGATTGCGGCGTCTCCGTCGTCAATGCTGATGGCCAGCAAGGTAAGCCCCTGGCCTCTCATCTTTTGCCATACCTCCGGCTCCAGGCGTCTCAGTTCCTTTGCACACGGGCCGCACCAGGTGGCGAAGAACGTCACCAGAACCGGATGATGTCGCGGAGCAGCCAGATCGAAGACCTGCCCGCTCGTGGTGGTGATTCGGAAAGAGGGGGCGAATTGCCCGACGCGTGTGCGTGTGCGGTCGGGTCGCCTGTGAAAGATAAGAATCGTACAGACAGCGCAATAGGCCGCTACGCTGCCGACCGCCGCGATTCGCTTCGCACGACGCCCTTTAAGAGAGATTTTCGGAAGGGTTGTCAGGTTCATGCGGACCCTTTCAAGCAGCGGTCGGTTTGCGCTTTGCAGATAGGAGCAGAGAGACGATCAGGCCCAGCAGGAAGCCAACGAAAACACCGGCGAAGAAGGTGGAGAACAGGGTTATAAGCTGCTGCGACTGAGTGCGGCCAAGAGCGAGCGCGCTCATGCCCCCAACCAAGACGCCGAGAGTCGCGCCGATCAGGCTGTTCCTCAGCAGCGTAATGAGCGTCCATTTTACACTCTCCTGTGCCCGATGCCCACCGCCGAAGCACGCCATGCCTATGGCGCCGACCAGCAGTCCCGCTACCGCCAGGACGAGGGGCAGTTGCGAGGAAAGGGCGGTCATCACCCAGACGCCGTTCTCTGGATAGAGCGAGACGGCGATCGCGCGAAAAACGTAGAAAGCGACGATGCCTTCGATGACTCCGGCAACTGCCAGAGCGCAGCCCCCCAGCAGGCCGAAGCCGACTATGCGCAAGGCGCGCCCCTCTCTCCTGGCTCCTGCCGTATCCACCTTTGAAGATGACATGAGAACCTCCTTGAAATAGAGCCGAATTTCGGCCCTATGGGACACTTCCACGGCAGGATGCCGCTTCTTACTCGCACTCTCTGCTCAGATGCAGATAGATTTCCGGTCCGGTCTTTGTTCCGACAGGACAGGCGCAGGAGCCCCGCGTATCGATCGTAGGAGGGAACAGCCGGCGCGTCTCTTCGACCGCTTCCCCACGTATCTTCTGGATAAGCAGAGTCGCTGCACAGGCGGCGATCTCACGGATCGGCTGGCGCACGCTCGTCAGCGGCGGCGAGGTAAGCAGGCACTGCGCCGTGGAGTCGAAACCGATAACGGAAAGATCCTCCGGAACGCGGAAACCCCATGCACGCGCCTTCTGCAGCACCTTGATGGCAACGCCGTCGTACCAGGCGAAGACGGCCGTCGGGCCCTCTTGGGCGCGCAGTAACGCCTCGATCTGCGTGTAGACCGTCTCTTCACTGCCTTCCCATCCTGCATTGACGATCCATTCAGGGCGGACAGGGATTCCGGCATTCCGGAGTGCCTCCCGATAGCCCTCGCAGCGATCGCGCACATAGGGTTCGCCGTGGTCCGCCGTCAGATGCAGAATGCGTGTATGCCCCAGGCCCAGCAGGTGCTCCGTCGCCAGGCGTCCGCCGAGCAGATTGTCGCAGTCCACAAACCAGATGTTCGGATCGTCGTGCGGGCCGAACATCATAACGGCGGGAAAGCCGCTCTTCTCCAGACACTGCGCCATCGGATCGGAAGAGCGCCGCCAGAGCAGAGCGCCATCGACCTGCCCATCCGTGACCGCAGCGATCTCCTGGTCTGGGCTGGGCTCACTGCGGAAATTCAGAAGGACGCGATACCCGTCGTGAATCGCCGCTGAGGAGATGCCCTGCATCATCTCGCTGGTGAAGCCGGACCAGACCGACAGATAGCCGGTCCACTGGGGTACGATCCCGATCTTTTCGGTACGTTTGCGCGCGAGCGCACGTCCCACGGCGTTGGGGCGATAGTTAAGTTCTGTGGCCGCTTGCCGAACACGTACCCGAGTCTCTTCGGAGACTCGAATGGTCGTGTGGCGCTCATTGAGCACGGCCGAGACAACGGCTTTCGTGACTCCTGCTTTTGCAGCAACCTCTCGAATCGTGACTGCCACTTTCACCTCAATCACCTTTTGATACACCGGTTTATCAATGCTGGC
>JBBQPO010000388.1:0-4359 GCA_038217285.1 Chthonomonadales bacterium | reverse complement strand
GTCGCGTTGAATGGCGCGGGTATGGCGCACACTGCTTTTTTTAGGTTTGGGAGAGGGTAATTTGCTCATGCGAAAGATTTCGCAAAAGGAGCCAAATTCCCTCTTGACAAAACGGCGGATTTCTTAACTTGTCAGCGATGGTCTTACCCCGGAAAATCGTGTCGTCTTACTGATGCATGAAGTGTTGGGCCAGTATCCCGGCAAAATCGGGCATGGTCTCTTGCGCTATGGCATCGCTCCCGTCGTCGCGGTCATCGATAGAGCCACTGTCGGACAAGACCTCTCTGAACTTACCGGCATCGCAAAAGATATCCCCATTGTCGCTTCCCTGGAACAGGCGCTGGCTTTCGCGCCCGATGTGCTGATTCCGGCGATCAGTCCGCCCGGAGGAATGCTTCCGGCCGGATGGGCGGAGGAGATTGAAACGGCGCTCAGAGCCGGCCTCTCGATAGCCAATGGTCTCCACATTGCGCTCGGGAGAGAACCACGTTATATCCGTCTGCTTCAGCGCCCCGGACAGTTTCTCTGGGATGTCCGCCAGGAGCCCGAGGGCCTGACAACGGGCACCGGGCAGGCGCGTCTGGTGGCTGCCAGAAGAGTTCTGTTCGTCGGCACCGACATGAACGTCGGCAAAATGACAGCCGCCCTGGAGATGGACCGTCAGGCACAATCGCTGGGGCTCCGTTCAAAATTCCTGGCTACCGGTCAGACAGGCATCATGATCGCAGGAGAGGGAGTGCCGCTGGACGCGGTGAAACTCGACTATGCGCCCGGCGCTGTGGAGAAGATGATTCTGGAGAACAGCGATAATCAGGACTATCTGTTTGTGGAAGGACAGGGGTCTCTGTTTCATCCGGCCTCCACGGCGACGTTGGCGCTTCTGCGTGGAGCAATGCCCACGCATCTTATCCTCGTCCACCGCGCCGGGCAACGTGAAATCAAGGGCGCTCCCTGGGTCCGAATACCTTCGCTGACAGAGGCCATCCACCTCTGTGAGATGGTGAGCACGATGCGGGGAGCGACGAGGGAGGAGACACACTCCCCCAAAGTGGTCGGCATCGCGTTGAATACCGGACACCTGAACGCCTCCGAGGCGCAGCAAGCCATAGACGAGGTGGCAGGGCAGACAGGACTGCCGGTCACGGACGTGGTGCGGAATGGAGCCCAGGCGCTTTTAGAGGCCGTGTTACGAAGCGGATAATTCTCTTGGGGCAGTTTCGATACAGTCAGGACAATCAGACCCATGCAAATCTCCGTATCACGCTTATCGCTGCTGAAACGCCATGCCCTGACCATCAGCCGGGGAACGAATCAGGGCTCTGAAAACCTGATCGTAAAAGTAGACCATGAGGGAGTGACCGGTATCGGGGAGATGGCTCCCGCTTCGGGAGGGGATACGCCGGACACCGCCGAAAAAGCCGAGCGGTTTCTGGAAAGCCTGCAACAGACGTGTCATGCGCTTACGCCCTGGGATATGCAGCGATGGGAGCAGAGTTGGAAGGCAGAGCCGCGCTCTTACGGCGCCTGCGCGGCCCTGGATATGGCGCTCCATGACTGGATGGGCAAACGCCTCAACGTTCCCCTCTGGCGCTTATTCGGGCTGGATCGAGAGCGGATCGTGCCTACCAGCGTCACGATAGGCATCAACTCACCCGAGGTTGTGAGGGAGATCTTGCCGGAAATCCTGCAGAGAACGCAGGCCCGTATCCTCAAGGTGAAGCTCGGCAGTCCGCAGGGGATCGAAGCAGATAAGGCGATGTTTGCTGCCGCGCAAGAGTCCTGTAGACTTCCTGTCTCCTGGAGAGTGGATGCGAATGGCGGGTGGACCGTAGAAGCCGCCCACTCTATGATAAGATGGTTGGCGGCTCGCGGCGTCGAGTTTGTCGAGCAGCCGCTGCCGCGTGGCCAGGAGCGCGATCTACCCGCCCTTCACCAGGACTCCCCGTTGCCTATTTTTGTGGATGAGAGCGTCTACCACGCCTCCGACATCCCGCCTTTAGCCCCCTATATCGCTGGCATCAATCTCAAATTGATGAAGTCTGGCGGTCTCCGAGAGGCCATTAGAATGATTCATACCGCCCGAGCCTGTAATCTCAAGGTAATGATCGGATGTATGTCAGAATCTGCTTTAGCCATTACGGCGGCGGCTCAAATCTCTCCGCTCGTGGATTCTCTTGATCTGGACAGTCATTTGAATCTCAGGAACGATCCTTTTGTAGGAGCAGACTGGCAAGAGGGACGGGTCATGCCGAACGATCTGCCGGGCCTTGGGGTTCGCTACAAAGAGGCATTAGAGCAAGCCACGGATGGTACGGACAGTACTCAAGGAGATCGGACATGCAGCGTCCCTGTTTTCTTACCGCTGCCGGACAGTTTCTGCCCGGCGAACCCGTGAGCAACGATCAGATGGAAGCGCGGCTGGGGCAGATCGGCAGCAAGCCATCGGCGTTTCGGGAGCGTGTGCTGCGGCAAAACGGGATCACGCAGCGCTACTATGCGATCAATGACAGGCAGCAGACGGTCGTGTCCAACGCACAGATGGCCGCCGGGGCGGTGCGGGATGCGCTCGCGCAGAGTACGCTGGACCTGGATCAGGTTGGCCTGCTGGTCGCGGCGACGTCGCAGGGCGATCTGCCTCTGCCGGGATTTGCAAGCATGGTGCAGGGCGAACTGAAAATGCCGCCCTGTGAAATCGCCACCCTGCACGGCATCTGCGCCAGCAGCGTCGTCGCCCTGCGGCATGCCGCGCTCGCGGTCGGGGGCGGCGAGGTAAAAGCGGCCGTCTGCGTCGCCAGCGAGTTCGTCAGTCGCCTGCTGAAAGCCTCTCGATTTGAGGCGCAGGGCTACGGCGATGGCAGACGCCTGCCGTTCGAGACCGAATTTCTGCGCTGGATGCTCTCGGACGGTGCGGGGGCGCTGCTGCTCCAGGACATGCCCGCCGAACGCGGCCTCTCGCTCGAGATCGAGCGGATCGTGATCCGATCGTATGCCGGCGATTTCCCGCCCTGTATGTTCGTCGGGAACCGGGACGAGGTCTACGCGGAGCCGTCGAGAGGGTGGCTCGATCATCCCGACTACGAAGCCGCGTCGGCCGCTGGGGCGATCAATCTCCATCAGAGCACCGGCATGCTGAAAGATGTGCTGCGCCTCTGCGTGAATGGGGTTTTCGAGATGGTGGAGAACGGTCAGCTCGATCCAAAAGGGATCGACTGGTGGGTGACGCACTACTCCTCGCATCTGTTTCGCGAACAGGCGTACGAGCTCTTCGTGCGCGGCGGTATCACGATTCCGCCCGATCGGATCTATACCAACCTCTACACTTCCGGCAACGTAGGCTCGGCCTCGTTTCCCCTGATGCTCGGCGATCTGTTCCGCAGCGGCAGCCTTCGTCCCGGCCAGCGTATTCTCTGCATCGTCCCCGAAAGCGGGCGATTCCTGTTCGGCTATGTCGTGCTCCGCGTGGTCGGGGAGGAGGCCGACGGAAAGGCTCCGAAACCTTCGGTGACGCCACGGTCGGGCGCACCCGAAAAGGCGACAGCGCCACCCGAATGGAAGACAGAGTCCTCGGTCGCGCCGGACATCAAGACCAGTGGAACGGCCATCGAGGAGGCGCTGGTGCGGCAGTTGGCGCAGGTTTGGACGGAGTTCGAGAACCGCCTCCATCGTGTGCCCATCGTCGCCAAAATGGAGCAGGGGCGTATGACGGTGCAGGACTATCGGGATCTGCTGTTCAATCTGCGGCAGCAGGTGATCGACGGCTCGCGCTGGATCTCGCGGGTCGCCTCGAACATCACCCGCGAGCATTTTCCGCTGCGCTCGGCGTTCATCGGACACTCCGCCGACGAACACCGCGATTTCGAGATGATCGAACGGGACTACTCCTCTGTCGGTGGCGACATCGAGGCGATCCGTTCCGGCGTCAAAAACATCGGCAGCGCCGCGCTCTCGGAGTATATCCTGAGCCGGGCGAGCCGGGAAAACCCGTTCGATCTGATCGGCGCGATGTTCATCATCGAAGGGCTGGGACGCCGGGTCGCGGGGCAGTGGGGAGAGCGGATACGGGAACAACTCGGGCTGGAGCGGCGGCAGGTGTCGTTCCTGACCTACCACTCGGCCAGCGACGATATCCATTTCGAACGGCTCGACGCGGCTGTGCAGTCGGGTATCCTGACCGAGGCGCTGGTCGACGACATCGTGAAGGCCGCCCGAGTGACAGCTCGCCTCTATATCCTGCAGCTCGAAGAGATAGGAAACTTCTGACCATGCCGCCAACCGATGCCATCGAGACTCTGCGCCGTATCCAGCACGACAAGCGGGATCCGAACCCCTGGCTCGCGCTCTACCTGGACACCAGTGTGC
>JBBQPO010000387.1:0-4364 GCA_038217285.1 Chthonomonadales bacterium | reverse complement strand
AGTGACGGCGTGTAAGGGCGTGAGACATGCTGTCCAGCAGGTTGCGCCGAGCGATCTGGAACTCCTTCGTCTGCGCCATCTTCGGGTAAGCCTTCACCACAGCCGGATCCAGGGCCAGTCCCTCCGCGATAAACGCCTCCTGTAACAGCGCGGGCAGCATTTCGCTCAGAACGCCGGGCAGGAGACCACCCCGAGTCTGAAGCCGGGTCAGGGACTGACGGTAGTGCGCGCCGATTCCCCGGTAGATTGCCATGACCAGAGCCGCCTCCTTTACAGACTCCTCCCAGAAGCGGGCAAAGGGCGCAGCGGGCGGTCTCTCCAGCTTGTTCAGCCTCGCGGAGTTCGCGTCGGACTTCTTCTCCAGCACTGCCTGACTCCGGACGGCCTCTCCAAACTCGAAGAAGCTATAGATCATCACCATGATTCCGAGCGCTTTGCCAGGGCTGTCGTCCCGATGCACGGCGGGATGGGCATGCTGCAACGCCACGATGCCGCGGAAGGCGATCTCCTGAAAGCCACTCGCCTCCGTCAGATGCAGTTTAAGCAGGCATACATTCAAGTAGAGCCGCGAGACGATGGGAAAGAGCGGTGATTCCGCTGGCAGGTTCTCGGGTATCAGGTGGGTAAGTCGGACGAGCGCGGCCAGGTTCTTGCGGGTGACCTGTGTGTCCGCGCTGTTGAGGTTTTCCGACCAGTTGCGAAGATAGCCCGGCAGGTCGATCTCCGTCTCATCTTCAAACGCGCGGATCAGGGCGGCGTCCGGGCCGCCGCTCCGCTCCCGCACCAGTTCGAGAAGCTCGTTGGCACGCGCCTGCGGACGGGAGATCCGGGCCCAAAACTCCACGGTCAGAGCGTCCAGGATACGGTCGGTGCCGACGAACCAGCGCAGGTGTGGATAGATCGGGTCGTTCTTAAAAGAGAGTTTCCCAGCCTCACGCAGAGAGGCCACGATGGTCTGCTGCGGTTCGCCGAGTTTGACCGCCATCAGCGCCCGGACGATATGGGGGATCGCGCGACCCGGATAGAGCTGGATCAGACGCTGGTATACCGCTTCCCCCAGCGAACGCGCCTGTTCTCGCTGATCGGGAAAGCGGCTGCCGAGAGCGCCGTAGCCATAGAGCAGACTCATGCGCGCGCGATAAGGAACCTCAAGCTCCTTACCCACCTTGATCTCGCCGGCCTCCACCTGCGTCAGAACATCCAGCATATGCGGGATGTCCAGATCCGCAAAGTCGGAATCATGCTGTACCTGGGCAAAGATCACCGCGATTCGCGGCGGCATGGTCGCCTCCAGGCGCAGGTAACGCCGCGCCTCGTCCGGCGTACGCTGCCGCATCTCGGAGAGTCGAACTTTAAGTATCGACAGCAGCGGGTGGGTCGGAGACTGTAGCGCGAAGTCATCGAGAGCGCGAGCCGCACCCGGCAGATCGATCATCTCGATGTAGGCCAGAATCGTCAGCGTCTGTACCCGATCACTCTCCGGCGCACGCTTCTGAGCCTCGGTGATGTCTTTCCGCGCTCCCGCCCGGTCGTCCATACGCGCCCGGAGAATGGCACGACGCGCGTAGGCTTCCGGATCGGTCGGCATCAGGGCACTGTAGTCGGCGCAGGCTTCTGGCAGGCGGTTCAACAGGGTATAGGCGTCAGCCCGGAGGACGCGCGCTTCCCGATAGTCCGGTACGACCTCCAGCACGGCAGAGGTGCGCTCGATCACGTCTTTACAATCCCCCACGCTCAGCGAGGCCCGCGCCGCCGCGATGTCGGAGTGGATCCGCAGCGCGACTGCCGGGCCGGCACCGAGATCCATCTCTGCCGGGAGCGTCACCTGGACGGCATCCGTCTTTCCGACGGCATCCAACAAAGGGATCAGACAGTCGGTCGCCACGGCGGCCTTCCGGTAGATCGGGCAGTCGGTCGTCGCGCCGCCGTAGATCTTGATCGTTTTGCCTGCCACCGGCTCCGGACCGATCCCCGGATAGGTACGGGCGATGGCGACCGCCGCTGGTTTCCGTGCCGTGAGCGCTTCGATCTCAGCGGACTTGACACCGAAAGCGCGCCAGGCGGTCGCGAGCTTGCAAAGATCGAACACCTGTTCCAGCGCAGCGAACTCCGGAAACTCCTGTGCCAGCGCTTCGAAATGCTGTGTGTACTGATCGGCGGCCAGGTCTGTATCCTGCGTTGCGCCTCCGGTTCCTTCCGAGCGGTCGCCGATGGTGACCATCTGCTCGGCCCGAACCTGCACATGGCTCTCGAACAGCACCGCCTCTTCCGTCTTGCGGCGAGTCACCAGCACATCGGCGGCAGGAACGGCCAGCGGAGAGAGCCACATCCGGTTCTCCGAGTTTCGGCCATAGTCTCCCGCCGCCAGAATATCCACCCAGCGCTGAAATCCCGCCGTCTTCGGCTTTACTTTCCCCAGCGCGATTCGCTTCATCAGATAGTCGGCTTCGATCAGAGCCCGCACAAAGGCGGTGCGCCGCACGTCCTCCGGGATCGCGCCGATACGCACCTTCTGCGGCCCGAGGAGGTTGTGCACATCGGGGTCAAGCGAGATATACGGCGTTTCGGCACTCCGATAGACCGCGCGCAGAGCGACCGTCAGCGCATCGAGGGGGATAGGCGTCTTGCCCGCCTCGGAAAGGCCGACCAGAAAGAGCTCTCCGGAGGAGGCGCGGACATAACCGCGTACACGGGTCAGAGCGCCGACGGTTTTGACACCAGTCTTCAGGAGCGAATTCAGCGGGACGAGTCTCAGGTCCAACGGATCCGCGTGCAGACGGAAGACCGCCGCCTCCGTTTTGTCCTGCGCCAAAAACGTGCGGTACTTCTCCTCGATCTGTCTCAACTCCGCTTCGGGCACGGGGTCCAGAAAGAGCGAGGGATCGAAACGCAGCATGACGCCGCCCGCTTTGGGATCCTTGACCACCGACATGGGAGACGGGACGCGATCCAGCCGATTCTCCGGGAGTTTGAGATCTCTGCGGATGTCGCCGATCTTATCGCCCTGCTGCGCCCGCTGCACGAGCCGGACATAGTCGGAAGGCTGGTCTATCGGGGCATGCATAACGTCTCCGCCTAGCCACTTTCCAACCTCTCTGCCCTCCAGCGTTTCGGACCAGTGTCCGGGCGTATTGCGCGGCCCAGGCGTGTAGACGAGCCGTACCCTATCCGGATCGCCGTTCCCGTACTGAGAAGAGTCGGCGACTTTGAACTCCCAGCGCTCCCCCTGGGGCGTGATGATTTTCTGGGCGCCGTAGACCGAGACTCGGTGCGGCACAGGATCTTCCTGGCCGGGATCGGGAGCGAGCGTGATCGACTGCGGCTCCCCGGTCTCCTGTAGTTTCTGGACCAGCCTATGCTCGAACCCCGCAGGATTCCGGTAGGCGAACGAGGGCTCATTTTTGCTATAGCCCTTCGCGAAGCTTTTTGCCGTCGCCAGATCCATCGTCTTTTCGACATAGCCGTAGCCCTGCTTTGCGATCAAATTTCCGGTGACGGTGGCGAGGTCGGGACTGTTGGGGTTTTGCTTACGCCAGCGGTAGTAGGCCTGCGCCATCTCGTCGATACCGTTGCACTGCCCATTGAACGCAAAGCCCGCGCCTTTCCGATTCTTAACGGCAGGCAGGTCTTTGCTGGGTTGGAAGCCAGTATCGATCCGATTCACGGCCTGCTGCGCTCCCGCCGCGCCGCGCCCGAGCCAGCACAACAGTGCCAGTAGTACGAAAGATTTGTAGGGTTGGTGGCCTGTTTCCATGTCGCTCCCTCCTTCTACTCTAGTGTTCGTCCCTGTGTTTCGACGCGACGTCAGCGGCTTCCCACTCCTCGAAGGTCTTGCGCTCGAAGGTGGCATAGGATTGCATCAGTGCCAGGGCGTCGGTGGTCGGAATCGGCTTCGGCACCTTCTCGATCGGACAGGGCATCCACTCGACGTGCCCGAGCAGACGACAGACGAGAGGCCGCACCGGGTAGACGACACAGCGTCCCGCCTCCATGTCGCGATACCGACACATCGTGACCGTAACGCCGTCTCCCAGATCGACACTTTTGTCCTGCGCTTCCACGCGGTTGATCTTAGCGCGCTCGGAGGGTGAGCAGGCGGCCAGGAAACTCTGAACGCTCTTCCACTCTTCCGCCGTGGCCGGCACGCCCGCCGCACAGCGAAGCCCGCAGGCATCGCAGCCATTGCAGACACTCAGATACATCTGCTCCTCACACCGCGCCTTGAGCTCGATATAGTCCTGAACCGGCATCTGTTTTCTTCTTTCGGGGTCAGCGAAATTTTACGGAAGGATGTTTCCTTTTGGACAAGGAGGGCGTTTGGGGAGGTATGGGCGCACGCAAAGAGTGCGCCCAGGCAAGCTATC
>JBBQPO010000386.1:0-4371 GCA_038217285.1 Chthonomonadales bacterium | reverse complement strand
CGGGACACGTCGCTGATCGCCGTGCCGCAGACGCACGTTTCCGACATCACGGTGCGGACGCCGCTGGCCGCGAACTACAAAGATGCGACCCTCTTCACTCAAGTGAGCGTCACAGGAGCGCCCGGCCAGACCGTGGCCGTCATGGGGAAACTGATGCGTGGCGATGGGCTCCCGGCGCCGTTGACGCTGGCGGGCCAGGGACGCATTCAGGCGGACGGGACCGTGCAGATTGCCATGAGCGCCCCGGTGGAGGCGCCCGCCCTCTGGTCGGCGGAGAAGCCGAACCTTTACTACGTCGTCTTTGAGATGACCGACAGCGGGAAGACGATCGAGAGGGTCGAGCAACGTTTCGGATTCAAGCAGATCGAGGTCAAGAACAACGTCGTGCTTTGGAACGGGGCGCCCATCAAATGCACCGGCGTCTGCCGCCATGACTTCTGGGCCGACAAAGGCTTCGCTCTGACCGAGGCCGACTGGGTCAAAGACCTGACGCTGATGAAGGCCGCCAACATCAACGCCGTCCGAACCAGCCACTACAACCATGCCCAGCGGTTCTTAGAACTATGCGACGAGAAGGGGATGTACATTCTCGACGAAGTGCCCTACTGCTGGATCAATGACCAGGTCAAAGACCCCGCCTATGCGCCCTACCTGCTGCAGCGCGGGCTGGAGACGGTCGCGCGGGACAAGAACCGGCCCTGCGTCCTGGCCTGGAGTCTGGGCAACGAGAACCCCCATGGAATTGACTCGCAGATGGTTCTGGATCTTATCGGCAAGACCGACCCGACCCGCCCGGCATTCGTCTCCGGGGAGGACCCGAACAGCATCAAAGGCCAGCTCTGGAAAGACGATCATTATCCTGGCCCGGACACCATAGACCGGTATGCCAGGAACACGAACTGGGGCGCGAACATCACCGAGCATCCGCACACTTTTTACGAGAAGGAAGTTCAGGACTACGATCCCGGTGCCTCCGATCTCTGGTCGGAGACTCTCATCAAAACCTGGGACAAGCTGTGGAAGGCCCCGAACATCCTCGGCTCGTTCATCTGGGAGTGGCAGAACCAGGGCATCGCCGACAAGAACGCCGATACGACGACCGACTTCTGGTACGGCCCGGACCACATGCGCCAGGAGAACAACAAGGGCGTCGTGAGCGCGTATCGCGTTCCGAAGCCGGAATGGTGGATCGTCAAGAGCGCCTACAGCCCGGTCGCCGTCACGGCCCGCACCGTCAGCCCGGCGGGCGGCACCTGCACGGTTCCGATAACGAACCACTACTCGTTCACAGATTTGAGTGAATTGACCTGCCGCTGGACTGCGCTGAAGGCGGGCATGAGGCTGCAAGGCGGTGTCTCCCACATCGTTTGTGGGCCACTGCAGTCCGTGACGGCGTCTTTCCCGGCCCCGGCCGGCATGACGGCGTTGCGGCTGGAGTTCCTCCATCCGGACGGTGCCTCCGTCATCGCGTCCAATCTCTCCGTGGAGAGCGTCCCTCTTCCCGCCGCGCCTGCAGCCATGGCGTCGGGCGGCGCCCTGACCACGCAGAACGGCCCAGACACGCTCACCGTCGGCAACTCCGTCCAGCAGATCGCGTTCGATACGCACGTCGGAACCCTCCGATTCTGGCGCGTCAATGGCCGGGATGTGCTGCTGGGTGGCCCGATCCTCAATCTGGGCGAGGCGAAGGCCGGAAGCGAGCGGGGGATGTACCGCAGCAAGCAGACCCCGCTCACGAGCAACGCCCGCGTTGCGGCGACGCCTGGGGCGGACGGCGCTTATCACGTCGTCGTGACAAGCACCGTTCTCACAGCGGTAGGCGGCTCCACGCTCGGCACACTGACCACGATCTATGACCTCAAGCCTGATGCCGAGATGAAGATCGCCTGGACCCTCCACTGGGCCGCACCGGACATCGACCTGTGGGAAGAGGGAGTCCGGTTCTCGCTGCCAGTGGGGATGATTCGAATGGCCTGGCAACGCGACTCGTACTTCACCGACTACCCTGCTGGGCACGTGGGCGAGCCGTCGGGAACGGCGCGGGCCGGTGACACCCTGTTCCGCGCCTCAAAGCGCGGCCTGACCTGGATGACGCTCTCGGACAGCAATGGCATGGGCCTCGCGCTGCTGCCGACGGACGTTCCTCTCGTGGGCCGCGCCGACACGACCACATCCGGCACGATTTTGTTCGCCAGTCGTGAGGTCGCCGGCCCCCATGGACTCAGCGGCTCCTGGGTGGCCGACCACGCGATCCACGCCGTTAATGGACAGTCGCTCTCCGGCGCGTTCACCCTCCGCGCGGTCAACGCCTCTGATAGGACCGCGCATCGCTAAAGCCGTTGCTGCGATGGCCGCAGTCATAAAGCGCCAGTTTCCCTGGCCGGGGCCAGCGAGATGCTGAGGCTGTGTGTCTATCTCCGTCAGTTGCAGAACCATCACAGCCTTTCTCGATGCAACCTGTTCACAATTCAGAATCTGTAGCGAAAACAACAGATGCAAGCTATACGGTGAAAACTTTGTTATACTACAATCTGGTGCTATCCGAGCGGACGTGAATATCTTCGGCATAGAGGCCGGGAACAGATGCCTTTGCCGGGCTATCTGCACGGAGGCACGGAAAAATCATGCACCCCAGGAACAGGAGGCAAGCAAGCAGAGGGCAAGCCTGATTCTCTGCCTTGTCGAAATGCCATGAAGAGAAATACCTTTCTGTATGCGACCCTGATGAGCGCCGTCCCGGCGCTCCTGGGCGTGGTAGGTCTTTGGGGTTGCGGCGGTGGTTCCAACAATGCCAACACAACGGGATTGCCTTCGGGGAGGGCCACACGAGCGCAGGTGCTGCAAGGACGGTATCTGGTCACCGCCGTGGGGGACTGCACCGGCTGTCACGGAGGCCACAACAATCCGGGCGATCCGAATTGGCTGGCAGGCTATTCGACCACCAATAATCCTACCGGCACCTTCCAGATCGGCCCCTTCAAAACCAATGCGGCCAATATTACACAGGACAAAGCGACCGGAATCGGCAACTGGACCTCTCAGGACATCTTCAACGCGTTGCGTAACGGTAAAGACCCGGAGGGCAAGTTCCTCTGCCCGCCGATGCCCTGGACGACCTTTCGCAACATGACCGATGGTGACATCTGGTCTATCGTGGCTTACTTGCAGACTGTCAAGCCTGTCACCAATGCCGTGACACCCCCGCAAGGACCTCCCGGTGCAGGTGGCCTACCGGACTGGTCAAGCGCCTATACGAACCTGCAGCCGCCGCCCGCGTATCCGGCAGGCAACGAAAATAACGTCCCCTGACAATCGCAGTTGATTCCAGGGTGCCACTCGAAAGGCGGCAGGCGGCATTCACCACAGTGAATGCTGCCTGCCGCTTTCTCCTACGGTTACCGTGTTCGACGCCAGTAAGGGGATCGCTCAGGATGCTGTCGCCGTCGACATCCTGGGAAGGGGGAAGGTGACACGTACGCAGGCTCCGCCTTCCGGGCGGTTCTCGTAGGTCGTCCGACCGCCCAAGTCCAGGCATCCGACGCTCTCCACCAACTCCAGTCCGAAATGAGCGGAGTCCAGGGGACTGAACGCCTGAGAGAATCCGGGTCCGTCGTCCCAGACTTCAAGCGTTACGTCCTTCTTCACCACCGTCAGTCGCAACTCTACTTTTTGACCGCCGTGCTTGACCGCGTTGTTGACGAGTTCATTGATCAGGACTGCCAGTGAAATGCCCTGTTTAATGGGCAGCAATACCTCGTCAGCCGTCCAGCGAAGGCGCTCTCCCCCAACAATCTGTTGCAACATTGGCAAAAGCGACTCCAGCGCTTTTTTCGCCGACACCGTCTGCGCGCCCCCTACATCCTTGACGTCTGAAACGAGCAAGTCGTGGATAGTGGCAAGCGTCTGGATGTGCGTCCTGACCTGCGTCAGTTCTTGCACCGGAACCGCCGTATCATGCGATATCACCTGCATATCCAGCAAAGCAGCCACCGCTTGGAGGTTGTTTTTGACACGGTGATCTGACTCGCGCATGGCCTGCTCCAGTCGCAGGTTGCGGCTTTCTATCTGTGCGGTATGTTTTCCCGTCGCGGCTTCAGCACGCTTGCGTTGGGTGATGTCTTGACCAATCCCAATACTGGTTCCGTCCGAAAGAAGTACCATCGACCAGGAGATGTCAAGGGCACACCCGTCCTTCCCCCTCAACACCAGATCGCTCCACCCTGAAGTCGATGCTTTTGCAGAAGGGTCTTCGGGCTCCTTCTGGAGGGAGGCAGAGAAACACTCCAAGCGCTCTACGTCGCGCATCTCTTCGAGCGACCAGCCCAGCACACGTGTCCACTCTCGATTGACCCACCTGCACTCCCGCTTCTC
>JBBQPO010000385.1:0-4382 GCA_038217285.1 Chthonomonadales bacterium | reverse complement strand
CCTTCCTTTCTTGTTAACTGAAAGGTACCCAATGGGGCAGCCAAAGTTTATCTTCGGCTGCTCTGTAGTCTAAACGTCAATTAGGTAGAGACTGTACGAGAAGAGACCGATCTGCACCAACCCTTTCCTACGAAAAAAGCGCAGCAACAGTGAATTTCGTCCCTGCTGGAATTGATAAGCACATCCGACGAGCAGGCACATCGTTGCTGCTCCAGCCAGCGCATCCGGCGGAGCAGCATAGCCGTGCCACTTCTTGATAGTGACTATCAGCCCAAGCGTACAGAGGAGCGACAGGAGCAGCCACGGCATTTTGTCGAGGAGCGACGCCGCACCCGAATGTCGAGAAAACGACAGAGCGGCACCCATCATTCCCATGGCGAATAGCCCGATGTACCAGGGATAAGCGCCATCTCCGACATTAAACAGAAGATGTGGTGCAAGGCCGAGTCCGAACCCCACAATAACAGCCGTCACGCTGCCAAATCGTTTCCAGACCGGCAGCAGCAAGAGGGGAAACAGAAAGTAGATCTGCCACTCTGTTGCCACGCTCCACATCGGCCCGTTGATCTTGAAGGTCCAGGGTGTCAGGTTATGCACCAGGAGCAGGTGCGTCCAGATGGCGTTGGGCTCCCATGCCGGAAAATCCGCCTCAATCCGCGTCCCTTGGGGATGATGCAAGGCAGGAACGATTGCGAACAACAACAGAGAAATCGCCAGCGCGATATAGTACGGAGGCAGGATACGCCGTGCCCGCCGCTGGATATAGCGTCCAAAGCCGCCCTTGAGTTGTCCCGTTCCTGAGCGAACAACCGGCAGCATCAGGGAATAGCCGGACAGCACGATAAAGACCGCTACGCCGTAGTGACCGAGTTCCAGCCAACTTGTCAGCGACAAGAGACGAGGTGGCAGCGCAGCGTGGTCGAGCACCGTATAGGTCGTCTCCTGGTGCATGTGATGCAGCACGACAAAGAGAGCCGCCAGGCCGCGCAGACCGTCCAAAAAATCCAACCGTAAATTTTCACTGTGCACCTCGACAGGCGCGGTCACCTCAATATTGGGCGTAGGCATTATGCTCCTTGAATCTTCAATTCCAGGTAATTTCGCTATAGTTATCAGGGGTGAAGAAGAAGGCGTCACCTCGCCGATCCGAAAGCTAACGAACCCCTTCTCTTCCAGCCGTTCCAGAGTCGTGTATAATGCGCCGACTAAGGTGGCAAATATAAGACGCTTACCCTGAACACGGGATCGGAATGCCGGTCGTCAGGCTAATCCGATGCTCAGTCGGCTGCCGCCACCACCGCCCATCGCTGGAGCGGAATAGACCACCGTCAGCGGTGCTGACTGCACGGACTTGTTGTTGAAGGGATCTTGCGCCTGCACGGCGTAGGTATGCGTCGATCCGTCCGTAGCGACCGTCTCCGAAAACGAAATCGCTCCCGCCGCCGTCGTCGCGATCATCACCCCATCTCGGAAGATATTGTAGACCAGAGTGTTCGACGCGTTATCGGGGTCCGTCGAAGCCGCCCACGTCACCGTGATCGCCACAAAGGCGCTGTAGTTCTGCGCCAACCCTCCCGGAACGGTCGGAGCCGTCGTATCCAGCAGCGCCGACAGAGGCGCGTAGAGGTGGGCCGCATCCACCGCCTGCCCGGTTGGATTCTCGTGCAGTTGGTCGCCGCTGTAGTTGGTGGGGTCGAAAGCCCCTCCCACCATCCACGCCGCTCCCGCCAACTGCCATGCCTCCGTATCGATATAGGAGAGCTTTGTATCCCCGCCCGCCGTCCGCGCATCCACCACGCCCTTGACACCTGTCCCTGCCGTGCCGTTGCCGATATTGAAAGGGTGCAGAGAGGCGAACGTCTGCCCGCCATACGTGGTCGGCTTGATCCCCTCGACCAGAAACGCAACGCCGGGCAGTTTGCTGCGTGCCGTCGTCAGACCGGTACTGTAGGCCGCACTGAAAGTCGCGACGGTCTCTGCCGCGAACACATCGTTGATGCCGAAATCGAAGATCACACCGACAGGCGAGCCGGAGGGCAGCGAGGAGAGCATATTCCAGTAGGCGCCTGCATTCCAGTCCGTCACCTTGCTCCCGCCGATGCCTCCATTGACGACCTGACAGTTGAAGTGCTGGCTCAGGCGCTCCATCACCCCGAGATCGACCCGTCCGGGTAAAGCGCCGTTCGTGCCTGCCAACCCCGCCATTCGGCTATCGCCCAGGCCGACGAACTTCAGTGGCCGCACCAGACCGGAGGCTGCGGTATCGATTCCGGTCCCTCCGCTGGTCATGATCGCCGCCAACACCGTGGAACCGGGGTTTGCCGCCGTAATCTCATAAAGAGCTTCGGTGGTGGCGTCCAGGCCGGACGCGAGCGTCAACCAGTTGTCAAACACGTTCGTGCCGTTATCGATGACCGTCTGCCCGACGTCCAGGAGTACTCCCGAACTTCCGTCAGCGGGAAGACGGTTAAGATGCCAACTCGTATTGTTGTGGTACACAAGGATCGAGATTGCCGTGCAGGTCGCCTTGAAGCGTATCTTGGTCGAATTGACAATGAAGCCGCCAATGGCCGACTTGACCGCACTATAGCCGCTCGTCGTGACTGCCGTATACCCTCCCTCAATGCCCACATAGGAGGGCAGTGCTCCGATCTGCGTAATCGGACCGTAGTTTACCGGAAGGGCCAGTGCAGGTGTTCCCAGCGCCGTCACCTTTAGCAGCGCATCTGCGTCCAGTAAATCGTTTCCCGAGCCAACCATTCGAATCCGCATCCACGTTTGTACATCGACTCCGCCGCCGCGCCCGGTAAATAGAGGCAGGTCTACATTATGCTGATAGGCTCCCGCAGACGTGGAGAGAGTCGTCGTGCTCGCCCCGCTGCCGTCCACATTGGAAACGGTAACAACAATGTCGTTAGTTCCGCCGGTATAATAGGATGGCAGAAAACAGTCGGTTCCTGTGACAACGGTGTTAATCCACGTATAGGCACCGGAGCACGTCAACTTGCGACTCCCCCCCGGAAGAGTGCCACCGAGCGTCAGTCCTATCGTAGCGATGCCTGGATTCTCAATAGCAAACGTGGTCGTAGACATTTACAGTTCTCCTTGTGGTATTCTAAAGGCATGAAATGGGAGGGAAGCCATGCTCGAAAAGCTAGTGCGCTTGTACGGTCGTCGGCTAATACAAAGACAAATCGAGTTGGATCTCCACGCCCGTCATGTCTACTGGGACGAACCCTGTCCCATGTCAAATCAAGAAATACGAGAATTGGCTTGTGCCGTTGAAGCCCGATATTACTTGCTTTACTTGGCTCCGGAGGAGGCGTCCATGTCCGACTCCCCTTCATCAAACGTTCTTACACAATATGGAAATTCTGGGTAATTCCCACTTCATATCACAACAAAGGTAATTCCGCTTAGGGCAATCTTCTCCGTGAGCCAGCCTATTCATGAGGTTCAAGAAGACGTTGCCTCTGCCTGCAAGCCTCACGACGTCGCATAGGAGTCATCGGTGCTTTTCAATTCTTGGACTTTTGTGCCCTTCATCCTCATCGTCCTGTCGCTTTACTATATCCTGCCGTTCCGCTGGCAAAATCGCATGCTTCTCACAGCGAGTTGCATTTTCTATGGGTGGTGGGACTGGCGCTTCCTGATCTTGCTTCTTGTCTCCACTTCCATCGACTTCGTCGTAGGGTTTAAAATCCACCAATCGGAATCCCCCGAGGTGCGGAAACGTCTGCTTATCCTGAGCATGTCGGCGAACCTCGGGATCCTGGGCTTTTTCAAGTATTTCAACTTCTTCCTGGCCAGCACCACGCACCTTCTGCAGGCGCTCCATGTTCCGGTTAGTGACCTCCATCTGAACGTCTTACTGCCCATTGGGATCTCTTTTTATACATTCCATGCGATGAGCTATACGATTGACATATATAGGCGGAAGCTGGTGCCTATCACAAGCTTCCCGGACTATATGCTGTTCGTCTTGTACTTTCCGCAGTTGGTAGCTGGCCCCATTGCTAGGGCCTCTATTCTGATTCCGCAGGTCACACATCCCCGCAAGGTAACTCGCGATCAGATCGCTGAAGGAATCTGGCTTACGTTTTGGGGACTGTTCAAGAAGATGATCATCGCGGACAATTTGGCTCCGCTGGCTAATAAAGTTTTTGAGTCCGCACATGCCCCGTCCGGAGCCCAATGCCTGATCGCCATCTACGCCTTTGCATTCCAGATCTACTGCGACTTCAGCGGGTACACCGACATCGCGCGCGGTCTGGGCAAGCTCATGGGCTTCGAGCTCTCCCTGAACTTCAACCTGCCCTACATCGCTCAGAACCCGCCGGATTTCTGGAGCCGCTGGCATATCAGCCTCTCCACATGGCTGC
>JBBQPO010000384.1:0-4389 GCA_038217285.1 Chthonomonadales bacterium | reverse complement strand
CGTGGGAGATTTGCTCTGCCACCAGATCGCTCCTGCGCCGTTGGTTCCTCCGAAACGAAGAGGGCGTCCACCTGGAAAAACAGGGGCCAGGGAAACGAAAGGAGGTATGGCCAGTGTCACCGTTTAATGCAGCACTACCGCCAGAAAGGCATGGGCCTGTTGGGGATGATTTAAGCGGTGATGGGCCATCGCCAGGAAGAGGAGAGAGTGATTCGCATCTTCTCCGCTTTCCGTGTGTACGACGGCTTCGAGTCTGGTAATCGCTTCGGCAGGGCGTCCGGCACGGTAGAGCAGGTAGCCGGTCGCAAGCAGCAAACCGGCGTTCCCAGGGTGAGCGACCAAAATCTTCTCGGCCTCGATCGCAAGCGCGTTGAGAGTGGGAGGGGCGCTCTGGCCCAGAGAAGCGATCTTCAACAGTTCCGCCGCGTAGTCTGGATTTGGGGCCAGAGGAACCTCTTTTCCCATGCGGACGCAAAGGGCATCATAGCCAGCGGCATCGCCTGCCTTCAGGCGCAGCAAGGCTTCCGGGCGTGCCGCAAGCATACGGGTCTGGAAATCGGTATCCGCACTCAGGCGAGCATAGTCGTCCACTGCCGCTTGCCAGTGTCCCTGTTCCCGATGGATGCGAGCCGACACATGGAAGGCGGATGCTACACGGCCTCCGTGGGCGATCATCTGAGCAAAATCCCGGGCCGCGCTCCCTTCCTGCCCGAGGCTCAAATCGGCGACGGCACGCAGATACCAGGCTTTGGGGTCATCGGGTGTCTTGCGGAGAAGGGCGTCCGCCGCCAGGATCGTCTGCGCCCACTGCTTGTGGGCGGCGCTGTCGCAGGCGAGTCCGAACCAGGATTGGGCATCGTCCTCTCCGACGAGAAGCGCTGTCTGGATCCGGTCGCTTTTCTGAAGGTTCGCCATCCCCTCCTTCGACGCCAGAGCTTCGGAACGGTCCTGCTGCTCCTGCGTTTCGAGTATCCATTCCGGCTGTTTCTGGGAAAGGACGGTGACGTGAGGCAGGTGTGGCGCGTGCAGCGCCTTCCAGGCTTTGTAGACTTCCGCTATGCCGGCATCCGTCCTGTTTCCCGCAACATCGACGTGTTGGCCGCTCAACAGGGCGTTCAGTCGGTCGAAATCGGCCAGTGGACGGCTGTTTGGGGTGAGGTCTAGGCTCAGTACCCCGGATCTGGTTCCAATGATGAGATGCCGACTGTCGGGTGTAAAGAAGGGGGTCCAGGCCATCGTGACGTGAATGCCGGGTATCAGTAGATCGCCTGTAGCGAGGTCCCAGACTTGCAGGATTTCGCCTGCACCGACCGCTGCGACCCACTTTCCATCCGGGCTGAGTACCTCAAAGTTTGTGATAGTATCTACGGACGGATGCCAACCGCCGCCGATCTGCAGAGGCGGCGAGAGAGGGTGACCTGAAGCCGTGTCCCAGAGGCGTACTAAGCCATCAAAGGTCGATGTCAAGACGCGGCGCTTGTCGCAACTAAACTGTGCACTGTTGAAAACCTGTGTCTGTGCCAACGGCGTCAGGAGCCTGCCGGTGGCTGTGGCGTAGACACTCTGAGCATGCTGGGGGTTTCCCCGCTTATCGAGCTGCACAAACAGGGTACGGTCGGCGCTGAAAGCGACTCCCTCCGCCTGTATACCCGTAAGCAGGGTTGGGACTGGTTCGGACCTCTGCGGGGAAAGTTCAGACAGTCCATCGAGCGCCTGCCTGCCCCTCTCTGTGAGCACAGTGGATGCACCTGCCTCATCGCCGGGATGAAGGATGCCATTTCGAGGAATCCAGAGCATTAGGTCGTACCCCGCAATGAGACCGTTTCCCACAAATTTCAGGCGTGCTCGCAGCCGACCGGAGCGCGTATCCCAGAGGTACTGGGGCCTTGACGTGGATTGCTCCATATACGCAATGATCAGGTGACGTTCGGGAAGAAAGGTGATCCTGACGATTCCTGCCGCATGAAGCATGCGGGCGCCCTGGGGTCTGGCGCTTGCAGGATCCCAACCCTGAAGGGAGGTCTTTCCCAACTGGAGCAAGAGGCTGCCGTCCCCCGAGGAGCGGCAGATCGTCACCATGCCCGCATAGGAAGGAGAGGCGACGGCTGCCCCGGTCGCCGTGACGAAGGACTGAATGGCCCTCTCCGCCGTCACGACCCAGTAGTGTTTCCCGTCCGGACACAGCTCCATCTGGAGGGAGTTGGGTGGCAGGCGACGAGACGACGTGAGCGCTCTGCCCGTTCTTGAATCGTAGACCTGAAAGGTGTCGTGGGAGACGATACCGATCAGATCTCCCTTGGCGCTCTGGGTCACATGCTCGGCGGCAACGTGCAGCAGAGGAGCGCCGCCTCGCACGGTATCCAGGAGAACCGCTTCCTTTTCGGAGGAGAGAAGCAGGCGGCTGCCTTTCAGGAGAGGCATGGAGTGCATCTCCCCGGTCTTTGTATTGGCCCATAGCGAGGCGCCGCTCGGCTGAAGGCTCCACAGCCGCGTCGTGTGGTCCCTGCCCGCCGTCAGCAGCCGCCGACCGGTCGGATCGAACATCGCAGCGACGACCGCGCCGGTATGATGCACAATCGGATCCGTCAAGGCTCCTGTAGCGACGTCGCGGATCGACACAGAACCATCGACACAGGCCAGGAGTACCCGGCTGCCGTCCGGGCTGAACTGCGCCGCCGTTGCGTCTGCGGACAGGACGATGGGCAGGGAGAGCGCTTCTCCTGTGAAAGTTGAATAGACTTGCGCCCGAAGACCACTTACGATGAGCGCCTGTTTGCCATCCGGACTGAGGCAATGTGCTCCCGTATAACTGTTGGAAAATATGCGAACCGCCTGCCCGGTGCCGGCATCGAACAACCCGGTCCGAGGGTAACCGCTGTCATAATTAAGGCCTGCGGTCAGCAGGGACTTGCCATCGGGAGTGAACTCGATGTGCTCTGCATTCCAGGATCGGTCGAGGGTGGCGCAGACTAGGCCTGTCTCGGCATCCAGCACCATAGCGCGCCACCACCAACAGCCCAGCGCCAGACGTCTGCCGTTCGGACTGAAGGCCACGTTGACAACGTTGATACCGGGGATCCGAAAGTTGAATCGCGCTCGGCAGGGAAAGAGGTCCCATACGATCATCTGGTCGCCCCCATAGACGGTGAGGGCGCTGCTGTTGGGGCTCCAGGCCAGCGTACATACCATGTTGGAGAGGGCTTTCAGAGCGATCCGCCCGGCAGGGACAACCAGATGACCGGTCCGTGCCTCGGCGACCTGCACCTGACCGTCCAGCCATGCGGTCGCCAGATACCGACCGTCGGGGCTGAAGACGACCGAGCCGCCGCTACTGGGATGGCGAACCGACCAGACCTGAGCGCCGCTCCTGGAGTTGTGGGCCTGCATCTCTCCGTCTGCGGAGAGAGTCGCGATCAGGCTGCCGTCCGGGCTGAACGTGGCTCTTGCAACGGCGTCTTTCGCAAACCAGATATGGTCCAGACGAGGCGCGCGCGCCAGCGCTCCGGCGATCTGAACCCGGTGAAGCGTCTCCCGTTCTGTGTCGCCCACGCTATGATCGAGTGTCAATGCGCGGGTCAGGGAAGGGAGCGCTCCAACGGCATCGCCTGCCTTGATCAGGCGCGTTCCAGCGTCCGCCTGGAGATCGCTCTGCCGCTGCACAGCCAGCCTCTTCTGGGCCTGCGCGATCCCCGTCGCCATGGTCGCACGGACGGTCGCCGCCTGCGCCTTGCCCGTCTGCGTATTCGCCCGCCCGGTCTCCTGCTGTGCCAGGAGTGTCTGCTGCTGCGCATTTGCGCTCTGCTTCTTCACGTCCGCAAGAGCGATCGTCAGACGCCTGTTGGTGCTCTCCTGCTTTGCGAGCGCACTGTGCAGCTCGGTGTTGAGGCCCAGCAGCTGCGCCTCCTGGATCCGGACGGTCTGTAAGCTGCGATTGGCGTCTCCGGTTGCCTTGATCGCCCGTCCCGCCTGCACCTTCGCGGTAAGCGCGAGAGTGGTGATGACGACCAGCACGGCCAGCGAAACAGCCGCTGTCCGCAGCATCCCCGACCGGTAGGCGACCTGCTGGCGGCGAAGCTCGGCACCGGGGAGATGTGCCAGCACCCACGCCGGGTCGAACACGTCGTCGTAGATTCGGTTGCGAACGACCAGCATCCCTCCTGTCTCCCGCACCACGCCGGAGAGACGCAGCGTCACGCACAGTGGATCGGTCTCATCGTCTTTCACCCTCTTGCCTGCCCGAATCCGTCGGTACAGATCCAGCAGGGCGGCCAGATCGCAGTCGCTGCGCAGGAGCCTGCTGCGGACAAAGGCGAGGTTCGGATCGCTGTCACGCGCCGCCTTGGTCAGAAACAGCTTCGCGCACAGGGCGTCCACCCGCGCCCGCGAGAT
>JBBQPO010000383.1:0-4391 GCA_038217285.1 Chthonomonadales bacterium | reverse complement strand
CAGGAGTTCTGCGAGCGCGTTGTGGGTGAGCCCGAAGAGGGAGCGGACTTTGTCTTCGGGATAAGTGGTTAAGGTAGAAAGGTTCATGCCTCTATTTTACCCGATCCGTGAATGTCAAGACTTTATTCGTCGGAGTATCTACTGATGAACACCTTGCCGCTTGGCGCTAGCGCCAGACTGTACACGGCGTCGCTATGTAGGCGCTCCCATGTCTGCCCCTGATCGGTGGAGCAAAGCAGCCCGTTCGCTCCACCCAGATAGACCACGCCACTGTGCTGGTCCACGGCGAGACGGGGTGCGGTCTGGAGTCCCTCGCTCCAGTCACCATTTTTATGGAGTCCAGGATCGGGAGCCGCAGGCAGGCGTGACCAGGTCGATTCGCCGTCGCTGGAGCGCAACAGGCCATGTCCACTGGAAAGGTAATAGACGACGGCACAGTAGTTCTTAACAGAATCAAACGAGCGGGGATCGAACTCGATCTGACCGCCGAAGGCTTCGGTAGTGGCGAGGACGTGCTTCCACGAGGCGGCTTTGTCGGTGGACAGGTAGAGTCCGTGCGGAGACGCCCCCCACCCCTCGTTCCAGTTCATCGAATTGGCAGCGATCCCGATCACCCGGCTGGCGTTCTTAGGGTCGATCCCGAAACCGTTTGCGCCGCGCGCATCCCAGCCGACCATGGAGATTTCCCACGTCCTGCCGCCATCGAGGCTGCGATACAACCCTCCCACGTCGATGGGCAATAGTAAGAAATCCGGGTCCGCCGGGCTGACGGCGATGGGGCCGCGCGGCCATTGTGAGCCCTCACCGCCGATGCGAACTTCCGCTTTCGCGGCGGAGAGCGGCAGTAAAGGCATCTTTACCCAGTTCGGTGTGCTGACAACGAGGATGCTTAACAGTACCATCCAGTTCATAATTTGTTCCTGTAACAGTGGACGGGGCGGAAGAGACTCTATTCCAGCGACAGACTCTGAAGCCAGAGTGTTATGTCTGTCTTACTCATGTCGCCACGGGCGACCGCGAGTGTCCGGTGCTCCAGGTCGGATTCAGGCGGTAAGGCGTCGTCGGGAATTCCGTTGAGCGCCAGAAAGAGTACGGTGGAGAAGGCTGCCGTTCGTTTATTGCCGTCCACAAAAGCGTGGTTCTGACAGAGGTGGAAGAGGTAGGCTGCCGCCATCGCCGCGATACCGGGATGCAGATAGTCGCCTTCATAGGTGGCCTGAGGCATGGCGACAGCCGATTCGAGCAGACCGATATCGCGAACGCCCGCGCTGCCTCCCTCTTCGACAATCGTGTCCGCGTGGATCGCGAGAACGTTCGCAACGCTGAGAAATCGAACAGGTCTCTCCTTCACTTGGCCAGATTCTCCAACATCTGCTTATAGCGCGGGCGCAGCCGAGCCATCGTCGCGTCCAACTCCTCGTCCGGTATCCCTACGTTTGCAGGCGTGATGGTCATCGAACTCCCGTGAATGGTGATATGCACGGGTGTCTCAGGCGTCATATGCAGGGCGTCGAGCATGGTTTTGTCGAACACAAGCGCCACACTGTTGCCATGTCGCTGTAGATTGCGAGTCATAATGTTGCTCCCTTATTACTTTGTTATAACGAGGTTATAACATAACGTGAGATGTTTGTCAAATTGCACCACGCTATGAGAGGAACGCGGATATAAAGATGGGAACGTGGGGAGAAAGGTCATGGACTTTCGTTCAGCGCAGGCACAGACCGTTATGATTGGAATGCAAGGAACCTTCGCGTCTTTCTGGACGCTTCCACCAGAGTGCGGTGCCCCCCGCGCCTAAAGCAGTGATTCCTGCCAGGGGCGCAAGGATGAACCAGCCAAGCACAGGAATGCCTGCTGCCGCAGCTAGCATCAAACCTGATTTGGTCATGGCCGCGCCGGCAATCTTGTACTGCTTTCTGAAAAGCCGGCGTGTCGCCTCTCGCGTCAACCCACCCATCCCCATGAGCCATGCCACTGATGCACTGAACCAGAGAAGCAGGCTCAGAATTTGCCCGCTTCCCCCCGAAGAAAATAGAAGCGGGAGTGCGACGAGGAACATACCTGCAAGGGTAAGCAGTCCGATCCCGAAACCGCGGAGCGGCGCATTTGCCAGCGCGTCCCCGGACCGCTGAGTTGCCCTGGGGAAAAGGCGAACCGGCACCAGCAAGGCCGAGATCAGCGCGCCAAAAAGCAGGGCCAACAGGCCGCCAATCGTCCGCAAGGGCGCTTCGATCAGCCCGATTACGAAGTTGGTCAGTCAACCCGCGCCGCTTTTAAGCAGGAATTGGCCAACCGATGGATGTTTCTTTTCCTTGGCCGGGTGTGCGGCAGGCGTCACGGAGGCTTTGACATGATAGGTGGACTGCCAGTTGAAGTCCCAATCGTTGATCTTGATGATATGCCGGATCGTGTGATCGGGCAGTTCCGCCCAAATCTTGCAGGTCTTTCCGATCAGGTGCATGTGTTCATAGATAGCCTCGATCTCCACCGGCACCGGTAACGTATAGCTGGTTTCCTCCTAGTAAGTACTTACTTGCATACGACTGCGGAAGAAGCTACGTTTCAGAAAAAGTTCGCCGAGAAGGTTAATTTTTTGCTTACGCTATGCCTCCGAACAGTATGCGCAACAGATTGGAGACATAACCATCGCGGGTTGCCTCCCAATTCTCCGGCGCGTCGTTGAGCGCCCTCTGCAAATAACCGCTTGCAGCGGCAGCGATGACATCCGTAGCGCTGGCGGCGATAGCTGCCTTCAGTTCGTTGCGGTCACTGCGCTCTTGCAGCATGGTGTAGAGAGTTACCGCCTGCCCTCCGAACTCTGCCCATATCTCCTCAAAGACCGCCTGTTCGCGCTTGGGTGTCGTAAAGACCATCAACATGAAGGCGCGGTTTGCCCAGATCGCATCGAAATAGCGAGTCAACAGTAGTTCTAACGCAGCGCGGACAGGCAGAGCGTGTATGGTCGGCGGCAGAGGTGCAAAGAGAGGACGCGGCCGGAACTGGTCCATGAGGGCGCGCAGCAGCTCCTCTTTGGTAGGGAAATGCCGAAAGAGTATTGCTTCCGTGACTCCGGAGCGTTCCGCAATGGCCTTGGTGGTCGTAGCGGCATAGCCCTGAGTGGAAAATAGATCGAGTGCCGCTTGCAGAAGAGAGAGGCGTCTGTCCGGCCTGCTTTGTCGTGTGATTGTCATCGATTCATTGTCACCTGTCGTGAGATAAACCAGCCAGCTTGCCCTCAGCGATTATAAAGGTCGGGCGATCGCAAAGCGGTCTTACCCCGGCATTCGCCTTTCCAGCAATTGTACCCGCCGAAACCGTTGTTTGGACGCGGGAGGAAAGGGAACTTCGGCTACCTTTCAATAGTATTATCATTTAGTATGAGTGTGGTACACGCAAGTGCAAATAGACGGACGCAGAAATTTTTCCGTCGAATGCGCAAAGTTGGAGCGAACAGACACGATTCCGCGTATACTATGAGTACTCAGAGAGCATCCCATAAAGCGGTCGAACAAGACCGGGCAAAAATGCACTATCCACCGGAGCCAGGCGCCTGCCCGGTTTCCGGTTTGAGAGCGCAGGCCGGAGTGAACGAGACGGGACAGGGCGAGCCCTGTCCAGCGATCCCTGCGATAACTATCACGGGCAGGGCAGCGCGGACTGAGAGAATATAATGGATCCCAAGAACCTTTCAGACATACTTAAAGACCTGGCGAGCGCCACCGAAGTCGACAATGAGGCGCACGAAGAGACGGGCAGTTCGGAAACCTCCGAGAACGAGGGAGAGAACGATTCCAACCAGCGTATCCCCGAAGAGTTGAACCTGTTGCCGTTGCGCGAAGTCGTCATTGTACCCTCCCTTGTGGCGCCTCTTGGCGTTGGGCGTGAGAACTCGATCAAGCTCATCAACGACTCGACCGAAGGCGGCAACCGCCTAATCGCAGTCGCCTGTATGAAAGATCCCTCCGTCGAAAATCCCACGCTGGACGACATCTACAAGATCGGCACCGTCGTAGCGATACGCATGATGGGGCAGGTGCCGGAGGGCATCAAGCTGATTGTGCAGGGTCTGAAACGCTTCGAAGTCGTCGAGGCGGTGCAGACCACGCCCTATCTCAAGGTGAAAGTGCGCCTGATCGAAGAGCCAGCGATCCTCGAAGAGGAGAAGATGGAGATCGAAGCGCTGCGGCGCAACATCGGTCAGCTCTTCACCAAGATCGTCGGAATGTCGCCCGACCTTCCGGACGAGATGAGCAGCATGCCGAACAACGTGCAGGATCCCCATATCCTGACCGACCTGATTGCCGCCCAGATGCCGCGCTTTACGTTCCAGGAGCGTCAGGAGATCCTGGAGACGGTCGCGCTCAAGCCGCGCATGACCCGCCTGATGG
>JBBQPO010000382.1:0-4405 GCA_038217285.1 Chthonomonadales bacterium | reverse complement strand
CAGGTGCTTCCCGCCCATCCCCTGGCCTTGACGTCGGCAAGCAAGCTGGACGAACGTTATCAGCGCGCGCTCACGCGCTACTACGTGGCGTCGGGCGCGGGGGGAATGGCCGTAGGAGTGCATACCACGCAGTTCGCCATTCGGGAGCCGCAGCATGGTCTCTATCGGCCTGTGCTGGAACTCGCCTCAGAGACGGCAGATGCAGCCCTCAAGTCGGAACCACGACCTTTCGTCAAGGTCGCCGGACTCATCGGTTCGACCGCGCAGGCGGTCACTGAGGCGGAGTTGGCGCGGTCGCTCGGCTATCACTGCGGCCTGCTCAGCCTCGGCGCATGGCGCGATGCCGACGACTCGGCGCTTCTGGCGCACTGCGCCGCCGTGGCCGATACCATTCCGCTCTTCGGCTTCTATCTTCAACCCGCCGTCGGTGGCCGGCTGCTATCGTATCGCTTCTGGCGGGAGTTCGCGGAGATCAAGAACGTTGTCGCCATCAAAATCGCGCCCTTCAACCGGTATCAGACTCTCGATGTCGTCCGCGCTGTCGCCGATTCGGGCCGATCCATAAGCCTCTACACCGGCAACGACGACAACATTGTGCTCGATCTGCTCACGCGATTTCCGTTCCAGCCGGCCAGTGGTTCGGGCCACATGCGGATTGTCGGCGGACTGCTGGGGCAATGGGCAGTCTGGACGCATCGGGCCGTCCGAATGCTGAAACAGGTGACGGAAGAACGGGATAGCTACAAGCTTTCCTGTGAAATGCTCCCACTCGCCGTGGAACTCACCGATGCTAACAGCGCGATCTTCGATGCCGCGAATGGATTTGCGGGCTGCGTTCCCGGCATTCATGAAGTGTTGCGGCGGCAGGGACTGCTGCGCGGAATCTGGTGTCTCGATCCAAAGGAAGCGCTTTCACCGGGGCAGTCCGACGAGATCGACCGCGTCGTTAAACGCTATCCGCATCTCACCGACGAGAAGTTTGTGGGAGAGCGCCTCGATGCGTGGTTGGGTTGAAAGCAACGATACCGCATGAGAGCGACAAAACGCGTCTCTGTGGTCCCCAAGACAGAAAGGAATGCTTATGAAACTCCTCTTGTTTCGAAGAAAAGGTTTACCGCTTCTCGTCGCGTCAATGGTCTTCCTGTTGATCGGCTGTGCGGTTCCCTTCGCTCAGGTCGGGCAAGATGATGTGGAAACTGCCTCGGCTAAAACCTGGGTCGGTAAGAAGGCCAAGGGTTTCACCTTGCCCGGTATCGATGGAAAAGTGGTGGATGTCGCCAGGAACCTGGGCAAGCGCCCGATCGTGCTGGTCTTCTACCGCGGCGTTTGGTGACCCTTCTGTCATAGCCAACTGGGTCAGTTGGGCAAAATCGAAGCGGAACTCAAGAAGGCCGGCGCGACGGTCTACGCTCTCTCCAATGAACCGGCCAGCGCTCTTGGAAAAATGAAAGATGCCGAGAAATTGGGCGATGCTTTCGTGTTTCTTTCCGACCGCGAGGCGAAAGGAGCCGATCTCTATGCCGGTCACTACGACGGGCAGACGATGCTCAAACCGGCGACGTTTGTGATCGGCAAGAACGGCAAGATCGTCTATGCCTACGTCGGAGAAGACTATAAGGTCCGTGCTGGCGCTCAGACGGTGCTTCAGGCCGTCCAGAAGTCCGCCAGATAGGTCGAAAATGGCGTTCCGATCAGAGGGAGAATCTTCATGTTAGGTCTGCGTTGCCTTCTATTTTCCGCGATAGCCCTCGCCGCTCTCAGTGTGGTGGGGCATACCTCCTCCGGTCCTGTCCGCGTGGGCGAGCCCGTCCCCGATTTCGCGCTGCCCACCGTGGATGGGAAGAAGACAGTCCACCTTTCCGACCTCCGGGGGAAGAAGGTGATCGTGTTCGCCTGGGCTTCTTGGTGAGGCTGCCGAGCACAGCTGCCAGGTTGGCAGGCTTTCATCGAACTTCATCGGGCGAATGGCTACGTTCTGGTCGCGGTCGCGATGGATGCGCAGGGCGGCCAGGCCGCCGCTCCGTACATTCAAAAGGCCCATGCGACTTATCCCGCGCTGGTCGATACCGACAATGTGCTGGGAACCCTATTTGGGTTGTCAGTCGTTCCCAATGGCGTGTTTATTGATGAACGCGGGGTGCTGCGTAAGGTATTCGAGGGCGATTTCGAAGTCAGCAGTCCCAAGACGGTGGCTGCAGTCGAGGCGTTCCTGGCGGAATCGTCGGCTAAAGGCACGGTGAAATCGCGTAAAGCGCCGACTCTGTCCGACCTGGAAAAGGAAGCGCAGTTCGGCAACTCCGACGCGCAGATTGCCCTGGGCGACGCCTATAACCGTCTCCAGCGCTACTCCAAGGCCGAGGAGGCGTTTCACCGTGCCCTTCAGCAGACGCCGGACAGTGTTGCGGCGCTGTTCGGCATGGGTGTCGCACTGCTGCATCAGGGGCACAAAGCGGACGCCGTCAACTCCTGGCGCACCGCCCTTAAGCGAGCACCGGACAACTATGTGATTCGGAAACAGATCTGGGTAGTGGAGCATCCGGAGAAGTTCTACCCGGTGATAGACTGGGATTGGCAGCGTCAGCAGCCTCGGGACTGACAATGTTGCGCAGGCAAAATGTTGCGCAGGCAAAAGATGCGGACCTCTGTTCTGTAAGCGCCGCCAGTCCGGCTGGGCTTACAGACAGAAGCCCGCATGGGACTCGCTACCTGCCGGTCTGGCGCGGCATGGGATAGTCGAACAACGCCCAGGTGACTTCCTCCACCGTCGTGATCCCCTGAAGCACCTTGGCACGCGCGTCGTCCCAAAGTGAGCCGCCGGTTTGCCCGAATGCGGTCGGCCATAGGGCTTCTACCGGAGCGCTCTCCGCAATCAGTTTCTTTGCTTTGTCGTCCACCTCCCAGACCTCGTACAGGCCGATACGCCCTTTGAACCCTGTCTGATGGCAGGATTCACAGCCCTTGCCACGTAAAAACGGGCCATCCTTGGTCGCCGAGAGGCCCAGTTTCTGGAGACCTTCCGGTGAGGGCGCATACTCCGCCGCGCACTCCGTGCAGATTCTGCGCACCAATCGCTGTCCGACCGCGCCGTTCAGGGTCTGTCCGGCCAGGAAAGGTACCAGACCCATCTCCCACATGCGCTGGGGAATGAGCAGGGCGCTGCTGACGTGAAGCTGGCCCAGATAAAGGGTGCCGGTCAGCGCGGCTTCGGCAGCGAGTTCCAGCATCTCCAGACTGCGAAACTCCGAGGCGTAGATGATATCCGGGTCGTTTCGAAGCATGCTGCGGAGGATCGCGGGAAAAGTCATGCCGGCCTTACGGTCGACAGAGGATTGCGAAAGACCCTCCATTCGGTACTCCACGGGGTCTTCCACCGTCAGGATGGTCCGAAGCGGTTTCCCCGGATTTTGGACGGCGTTGAGCAGCGCATAGAGGAGGGTCGTCTTCCCGGTACCGACTTGGCCCGATGTGATAATGAATCCATAGGGACGATCCATCAGACGAAGCAGCACTTCCTGCTGCACAGGCTGCATTCCCAGACCATCGAGGCCGATCAAGACTTTTTGCCGGTCCAGCACCCGCACGGTGATTCGCTCTCCGGAGATTGTCGGGAGGAAGCTGACTCGAAGCTCGTACTTATTGCCCTCATAGGCTATGGGGATACGTCCGTCCTGGGCGATAGTGCGCTCTGAGAGGTTGCATTCGGCCATCGTTTTCAATCGATCTACGGTAGGTCGGTGCAGATCCCCTGGAAGCGTCAGCTTCTCAACCAGTTGGCCATCGATTCGAAAGAGAACCCTGCTCACGCGCGGCGCTTCGTGGTGATCGGCAGAACCGGGGAGAATATGAATGTCGCTGGCTCCGCTCTGGATAGCCTGCTGGATGAGGGTGTTGCAGCGCTTCACATTGTTAATCTCGTTCGCGGCTTCCAGGAGGTCAAACACCTCGCGGCCTTTCTCCAGTTCCGTGCGCAGCGCATCGGAATGGATCAGCTCCTCCTCAAACTGCTGTCGTTCCACATCGTCCATCTCGTTTTTCAGATAGGTGACTGTCCGGTGCTGCAGATCCATTGTTATCCCTCTCTTTCGGTAAGTGTTGCGCGAAGACGCCGCACGGCCTCCGACATGCGCGATTTTACGGTGCCGACCGGAATCCCAAGCTGGCAACTGATCTCGGCGTAGGACAGCCCTTCCAGGTGGCTCATCTCGAATACGGCCCGATAGTGGACTGGCAGGGCCGCTATGGCCTGCCGGATTCGCGCCTGATGTGCCTGCTGCAACAGAACCGTTTCCGGTTCCGTTTCGGAAGCAGCCGACAATATATGAACCGGATCGTTGTCTATCGAGGTCGTCGGCAGTTTGACCTTCTTGCGCTGGTTGAACCAGTAGTGCTTGCCGATCCCGTGCAG
>JBBQPO010000381.1:0-4426 GCA_038217285.1 Chthonomonadales bacterium | reverse complement strand
TGCCGCCTGGATTCGCAGAAGCAACAAACGCATTTCGCTTGTTCATGTTCGCAATCGAGAACTCTCCGAGCTACTGATCTTCGCTTAAGTCGCTAATAATGGCCCGTCTGTTCAAACCAGCTGGCAAGATGTTCTACTCTCGCCCGAACTATTATCAATTTATGAGAAGGTCAGTAAAGCTCCTAAGCAGCGAGCAGGAGTTTCGCACCAACCGCCTGCTGGGGACGCGGTTGCGCATGGCGAACTTCCCCTACAGCAAGACGCTCGCTCAGTTCGATTTCGCGTTTCAGCCTTCGGTGGAGGAGCGTACCGTGCGGGAGTTGCAAACACTGCGCTTCGTCTCGGAATGCTCCAATGTCATCCTCCTGGGTCCTCCCGGCGTGGGCAAGACGCATCTGTCGATCGGCCTGGGCATCGAGGCGATCCGGGGTGGTTTCGGCGCTTACTTCGTGACGGCGCACGATCTGGTGACGGCTCTGGGCAAGGCCGCTCGTGAGGGGCGATTGCAACAGCGCATGCGTGTGTATCTTCGCCCCAAGGTTGTGGTGATCGACGAAGTGGGGTATCTGCCTCTGGACCCGATCGGGGCGAAGAAGACCGCAGCTTATCGTAAGCGCCAGGAGCAGCGCACGGTGATCCTGGATCGCGTGTCTGCGGAGGGATTGCAAGAGGATTTAGGTCGGCTGATGGCGGCTGTTGACAGCGCATGTGTTGGCGGGGATCCTCTGGCACTTTCTCTGGATACAGTCAGCCGCCAGGATCTGCTCGTGTCCCTGGCGCGCTATTTCGAAGGGAAGAGCCTTCCCGACAGTGAGTACGATGTGCCCCCAGCGAAGGCTCAGAAAGGCAAACGACGATCTGGGTGAAATGACACCCTGAAGTGGGGAATTTTCAACCGGAGAAATGGGGATTTTTACGCCGGAGTTGACAAGAACGGCACACGGTCAGCATATGCGCTCCTGCTCCGGGGGCAACCGGCATCGCTTTCGTGCAACACGCCGTGCAGGCGTGTCCGCTAAGAAGTAGCCTGGTACGCTGTAGCCCCGCCTTATCCGCGTCATTCCGGCCATGCCGCACGACCTTCCCGACCCCACTTCCGATGCTCTAGCACCCGGACCCGCCGCGCCCGCTCCGTTTCGGATCACCCTGGAGCGCGAGGAGATGGATCCGTCCGGCACCTTCTGTCCCGACGCGAGCATCGCGCTGACCCCGGCCCTGCGCACGTCGGGGCTCCTGTACGCGCTGCCCCGCGAGAGTGGGCTGCACGCCTATTCTCCTTCCCCCCACATCGTGAGTGCCGGGTACGCGAGGCACGGTAACCAACCGGAGAAGGATGCTCCGGCCATTGCCGCCGCACAGGACGCCGTCCTTGCCCATAGCCGCGCCATGTATGCCCGGCCCCGGCTTGTGGTTGAAGAGGAGATTGCGCGCCTCAACGGCTGGCCCTGGCCGCCGGCCTCTGTCGCGGAACGCCTGAAGCTGGCTGCGGCGCCTACCGTAAGTGAGGAGACCCCAACAGTCCGTGCGAGCGCACCGCTCCGTAGCGCCGGTCCGGATACGCCCGACGTCGGACGTAGTCCCAAAGACGGCGAGGACCTGCGACGGCAACTACGTGGGCTTGGCGTCCCGATCGACATCGCGGAGCGACTGGTGCAAAAGCACGCTGCCGGACGCATCCTCCGCCAGATCTCCTGGCTTCCCTACCGCCGCGCCGACACTCCCTCGCGCCTGCTGGTGGCGGCCATAGAGAACGACTACGCGGCTCCGAGGACGCTGCCCGAAAGCACTCAGGAAACGAATTCCTAACCCTTCCTGCCATGGATTTCCCCTCCTACAGCACGCCGTTCCCGAGCCGTCTTCTGGACGAGATAATGCCGACCCTCAAGGATACCGAGTGGCGGCTCCTGTGCGTGGTCGTACGCCAGACACTGGGCTGGCGGGAAGGCAGTGGGCGCAAGAAGCGGGACTGGCTGACGCACGCCCAGCTCAAGGCGCACACGGGACGCAGCAGCGAGGCCGTGAGCCAGGCCGTAAACGCCCTGGTAAAGAAAATGCTCATTGAGACGTGCGACGAGGAAGGCATTCTGTTAAAGACGCCCGAAGACAGACGAGCCTGCGCCGGCCGCCTCTATTTCCGGCTCGGGGCGAAGGCAATTCCTGAACGGGGACTTCTGCGGAAAACCGAAACGCACCTTCCGATAAGCGAAAGGCACGTTTCGCAAAGCGAGGACGCAAAATCGAAAACAACAAAAGAAAGATCTGACAAAACCATAACCCATGCAGAAGCCGGAAGCCGATTTTCGGCAGAGGCAAAGGACGCAACGCGTTTTCTGCAGGGCTATATGCAAAGATTTCGGCAGCGCAGCGCGCGAGGAGAGCCGCCCCCAATTCGTTGGGAGCGGGACCTCAGGCTGGCGGAAGAACTGCTCAGCCAGTACGGCTATGCGCGCCTGAGCGGGTTGCTGGAGCGTTTCTTCGAGAGCAAGGATCCCCGGGTAAAAAAACGCGGTTACGCTCTTTCCTGCTTCCCAGTACTGCTCCCCGCGCTGCTTATGGAAGAAACATTTCGTACGCCTGACCAAGGGCGCACTACGACGATGCCAGTCGTTGTCCACGGCCCTTCGGCGGAATACGTTCGCGCGGTGGGACAGAAGGTCCGGTCTGCCTCGCTGTTTGCACGCTATCCGGAATTGGCCCAAAGGGTACGAACGCCTCCATGACTTGCATCCACATGCCGCCAAAATTCATGGGTCTGCGCCCTGCCAGGACACTCGTTCACGACAGGATAGAATACTGTTGTTCCCCTTGTGGGCGGCGGCGGTATTATCACCGCTGCCTGGCCCGGGCAAAAGTGTCAATTCAAATTGACACTTTTGCCATAACTTCGAATAGCAATGTGAACTCGCGGCGTCTGGCTGACGTGTGATCGGCAAGAAATGGAATTATCTTTCAGGAATGCGACGTGTACATTTCGCGCCGTTGCGCAGAGTGGAAAATATATATTTCCTTTTAAAGGAGTGTACGAGGTTACACACAGGTCAAAATAGTATAAGATTTTTTCCAAAACCGCTTGACAGAGGGAAGGGCGGGCATTATAATAGCGGCTACTCTCATCGCTCGGCATGGAGATGCACTCCTACCCGGATTAATCCTTTGTGCTGTGCGCAGGCAGGGCATGACGATCACAAAACGCGGCCGCATATTTCTTCGCATTCACGCTGTTTTTTGATCAGAAAGGGGGCGATATGGCGGTACGCCGTCGTCCAACAGATAACTTTACGGTCACGCAGGCGGCCTCCGTGCTCGGGGTCGCACCGGAAACCCTGCGTCGGATGGACCGGCGCGGGGACATCAGCCCTTCCAAGCGCGAGGGGACGCGCCGGATCTACACGAACGAGGACCTCAACAGGCTGCGCGAAATGCTCTCGGGCCGCAAGCGCCGGGCTACGACGACGATTGCCCTGGTAAACCAGAAGGGCGGCGTCGGGAAGACCACCATCTCCATCAACCTGGCCGGCGCCCTCGCCACCATGGGGCACCGTGTCCTGATCGTTGACTTCGACCCGCAGGCCAATTGCTCCTTCGGCCTGGATGTCCTGTGGAACGACATCGAGGCGTCCATCGCCGACGTGATCGGATTTGAGACGGCCGGCCCCTCCCGCAGCATGAGCCAGGTAGTCCGTTCTCTTCATTACCATCCGAACCTGTTCCTCGCCCCGTCACACCTTAACCTCGCTGCGGCGGAAATGATGCTGCACAACGCCATGGGCCGGGAGATGAAGCTGGATAAGGCGCTCGACACGGTGCGGGAGGACTACGACTTCGTATTCATCGACTCGCCTCCGTCCCTTGGCCTTCTGTCCATCAATGCGATGGTTGCTTCGGACGCCGTGCTGATCCCAATCGATGGAGCGTTCTCCCTGGAAGGGGTGCGCCAGCTTCTCAATACCCGCAAGGGCTGCGCGGAACTCTCGCGTCACCCGATCCATGTTCTGGGCGGCGTTCTCAACCGCCAGCGGCTCACAACTGCAAACGCTTCGGCGATCCTGGAGATGGCGACCTCCATCTTCGGAAAGCGCATGTTTCAGACGGTGATTCCGGAGCGCACGGCGGTAGACAGTTCGACATCCGCGCGTTACCCGATGGTCTTCTCCGGACTGGCCGAGGCCGATCCTTATTTCGCGCTTGCAGAGGAGGTGGTGCAGCATGTCACGGCCATCTACGAAAACTAAGCCGCCGTTCCCGGCAGAAGAGCCGGAAGACAGCCTGACGCCGGAAGCGCCCCGGTATCCGTCGGCACGTCCCGGTGTCTCCCGCGCGGGACGCTCCAGTCGGGAAGGTCTGTCACAGACCGTCGCGGCGGCGGCAAGCCTGCTCGCGGAAGGCGACCGCGCGCACGCGGGGATCGCCGAGGACGCACGGGACC
>JBBQPO010000380.1:0-4433 GCA_038217285.1 Chthonomonadales bacterium | reverse complement strand
GGCCGGTGTAGATGGTGTCGGTAGTCAGGTTCAGACGCGCGGAGGTTGGCGCGGCGGTGACGTTCGTGAGGTCGAACTTGAGGTAGGAAACCGCACTGAAAGCGGTTGTGGAATTGCGGACAGCGACAAAGGAGATGGCACCCCAGTTATAGGTGTCGTAGGGACTGCTGGTAGCGTAGGTATCAGCAATCGGCAGCAAGGTGGCATCGGTTTGCGCCATGGCAGGTCGCGTTGCGGTCAATATACTGGCGAGCATCATGAATAGGTGACAAAGTACTGCTGGCCGACGGCGGCAGGCAAGGATCAACGAAGAAAAGAAAAAACAAGTACGCATAAAAATTTCCTGACTGATTTTCCCCGCTGGCTCTCGGGTCAGCGGGTCAACGCTTCCATTGTTTTGGCGGGACGAGAGCAGAGCACTTTCGCGACCGGCAGAACACGAGGGAACAAGGCTAACGGACATTATACGCCAGAAAAGTCTCTTTGTCTATACAAAACCAGCGAATTGAAAGAAATTTAACAAAACATCCCTCGTTGTTTACGTTGAAAGAGTTATTTCTTTCCTCATCCTTACGGGGGTGGTGCGCTGTCGGTGCTTGGTGCGAGCGTGTCAGTCGGGATCGTCGCTGGGGCCGTGGAAGTGTGATGGCGCTTCCGGCGTTTGCGACGTCGGTGAGTCGTCTTTCCAGGGGCTGGCCCCGTCTCCGAGCCGGGAGCGCCCGGCGGAACGATCATACTGTCGGCCTGGTTGAAGGCGGTCATTACCTCCGGATCGGTCGGCGGCTCCAGCGCTCCGGTTACGATGATGGCATGCGGCACCGCGCGCGACACCAGACCGGACGAGGTATGCCCGGAGACGACGACCTTGCCGTTGTAACAGAGCGATGTCGAAAACCCTGAATCAAGGAGCACCGCCTCTTTCGCTCCCGCTGCCGCAGCGGCCTGCGCCAGCTTCTCGGTATCGACCACTTCCAGGGAGGCTCCGAGGATGATTTCGCCGCTCTCCGATATACCGAAAAAGGCGCGACGGCGCGGATCGCTGAAATCCCCGGCGGAGAAGGGCCGCATCTCGTCGGTCGTGCGCGGCACTCCTGCATGAACGATCCACGCACCCGCCAGAAACAGCTCCGTATAGTCCGGCATGAACGCGCGAAACGCGTCTGCGGCATTCATGGTTCCCGGCTGAAACGGCACGATGGCGATCTTTTTCGGGCCCCACAGCACAATGGGTCGGTTGATGAGCCGCGGAAGACGATCCTCGGCGAGATCTGGCACCAGGGCCGTATCCGCCGGGTTCTGACTCGGACCGATCAAGGTCGTATCGCTGCCCCGGAGCGCGGCGTCGGCAAAGAACGTGCCGTTGATCCCCGCGACAGCGCCCGGAACATCCGTAATGAACTGCCCGACGCTCTGCCGAACCGGGGAGTGGTGCGTCGTAGGGCTTCCGCCGCGCACGATGCCGAGCTTCACGCCGCCGAACTCCGCGATCTCCAGTTTCACCGGTGTCGGGTTCAAGTCGAACTGCGCGACCGCTGCTGGCGCGAACTGTTTGGCGTCGTGGCACTCCTTCCAGACTTTTTCGAGTCGGGTCTGAATGGTGCGATTGACCATCAGAATGTCGGGAGAGGCCTCCGCCGCGCCGTTGTCGATCATAAAGGCCATCTTGCAGCCGATCTTGCGCGCCAGCTCTTTGGTGACATTGTCAGCACGGCCGTTCGGATAGGCAAGATAGGGAACGGGATGCCCCAGCTTCTGTTCCAGAAGCTCTTTGGCTCCGGCCAGCTCCTTCTCCTGTTCGTCCGGCGGAAGTTTGCGCATGTCGTCGGGATGCGACAGCGTATGAGAGCCGATGGTCACCAGCTTCTCCGCATCGAGCTGCTTCAGAGTCTCCCAGTCCATCTTGGGATGGTCGCTCTTTTTGTCTCCGACATAGTTGGTATGCACAAACATCGCAGACGGATAGCTTCTCTTCTTGAGGATCGGATAGGCGTTGTCGTAGAAGCCCTGATAGTTGTCGTCGAAGGTAAGCACGACGGCATTGTCCGGGAGCACGTCTCCTGTGGTGAGATGCCGATAGAGGTCGTCCAGCGAGACGACGTGCGCTCCCTGCGCCGCCAGCCAGTCCATCTGCGCCTCGAACTCGGCCCTGGTGCAGTCGAACCAGACCGAGGTTCGGCCTCTCTTCGCGATCACATCATGATACATGATCACCGGGATACGGTCGCTTTGCGCTTGAATACAGATGTTGTCGTATAGAGCCGGTTCGGGCGTCGGCGCTGGTGTCGATACCGACGGCGGCAGCGACGTCGGCGACATGTTATCCGGCAGGGGCTTCTGATTGCAGGCCAGCGTGCTGACCACGATTCCGGCCAAAAGGCCACCGAGCCAGCCCATCCGCGCAACTTTCCTTAAACTCAAAATCTTCTCCTCGCCTTGTCCTGACGCCAAACCATCTTTCTTTGCCCATCTCTATTTGCCTACGCAGAAGTCCTGGAAGATCCGATGCACGATCTCTTCGGTCACGGTTTCGCCGGTGATCTCCCCCAGTGCATCGAGGGCGCCCCGCACATCGATGGCGATGAAGTCTCCCGGCAGACCGCTGCGGGTCGTCTGCAGGGCGTGATCGAGCGCCTGCCGCGCCGACTCCAGCGCGTGCCCGTGGCGGGCCGCCGTAATGATCACCGACTCCGCGCTCTCCGATTCAGACGTCAGGAAGGGCCGCACAAGCGCCGATTCCAGCGCCTCCAGTCCCGCCCCCGTCACCGCAGAGACGGCTACGACCTGCCGTTCCTCGACTGCGAACGCCGACGACACGCAAGCCTTCAATGCGGGAAGTTGCGCGTCGGCCAGCACGTCGCACTTGTTGAGTGCGATGAGCACCGGTGCAGCTTCAAAGGCCCTCAGTTGTGCCGCGACCGCCTGGTCGGCCGGTGTCACCCCCTCGGTCGCATCGAGCACGAGCAGCGCGACATCGGCACGCGCGGCAGCCTCCTGCGCTCTCTGCACTCCCATACGTTCGACGACGTCGCCTGTATCCCGTATTCCTGCCGTATCGGTGAGAACGACCGCCAGTCCCCCCAGGGTCGCCGTCTCTTCCAGAGTGTCGCGCGTCGTGCCGGCAATCGGGGTGACGATGGCGCGGTCCGACCGCAGCAGGGCGTTCAGGAGGGAGGACTTACCGACGTTGGGTCTACCGACCAGCGCGACGTTCAGTCCTTCCCGCAGGACCCGTCCGCGTCCGGTCGTCGCGAGCAGTCGCCCTACCCTCTCGTACACAGAATCGATACGCTGTTCGAGAGGCGCATACGCAAGTTCACCGACCTCCTCGCTGAAGTCGATGGTCACTTCGATAGCGGCCAGAATGCCGATCAGTTCGCTTCGCATCTCCCCCACGACAACAGAGAGCGCGCCTTCGAGTTGGCGGCGGGCCTGACGGCGGGCCGACTCGGTGCGCGCCCGGATGACGTCGGCGACGGCCTCCGCCTGCGCCAGGTCGAGTTTGCCGTTGAGAAACGCGCGCTGCGTGAACTCTCCCGGCCCCGCAAGACGCGCTCCGGCGGCAAGCGCCAGTTGCAGCACCCGCGCCGTCGTCGCCCGCCCGCCATGACAGGCGAGTTCGATGCTGTTCTCACCGGTGTAGGAGTGCGGGGCGCGAAAGAGGGTCAACAGTCCATCATCGGCCACCTCGCCCGTGGCCGACTCGATAAATCGGCCGTAGCGCACCGAATAGCCCTTGCTCTGGCTTACATCGCCGCCAGTATGGGGGCGAAACAGCCTTGCTGCAATCGCCAGCGCTTCTGGTCCCGACACCCGGACAACCGCAATGCCGCCCTCACCAGAGGGCGTGGCGACCGCTGCTATCGTATCCGTCGAAAGAAATGCCATCGTTCCCGTCTCATTCGATCACGTCTTTTTGATTCTCTTCGAGCAGTCCCGACAACAGCCGTGTCACCTCTCCCTGGAGATCGTTCCGGTTGTCGTCGTAGCGCTGCAGGGTTTCCAGGCGGGCATGGCGCGACAGTTGCTGAACACGCCGCACGTCTCCGCCGGACGCGTCTAATGCGAGCGTAATGGCGGTGTGGCGCAGCCGATGCGGGCTCAGTCGGCCGGTCATTCCAGCGCTCTCTGCTAGTTCTTTGACGATCTTATAGAGGCCGTCCGTCGTCAGCCCTCGCCCTCGGGCCGCCGGACTGACATTGACAAAGAGAGGCGCCGTCCGCTCTTCGGGTTGGCAGGCCGCTTCGAGGTAGGTCTCTATGGCCGCCACGCAGTTCGTGGAGAGCGTGATGCGTTCACGCTGCGTCCCTCGCCCCTTTCCGTAAATCCAGATCGATCTCTGGTCCGGCTCGAAATCCCCGCGCGTCAGGCCACAGACTTCGGCCCGCCGCAGCGCATTTTCGAGCAGAAGCAGAAGCAGCGCGAAGTCACGTTTG
>JBBQPO010000379.1:0-4450 GCA_038217285.1 Chthonomonadales bacterium | reverse complement strand
TCGTGCGGATCCCCGACTGCTTGAGCAGGTTCTTGACCGCCTGCCCCAGGAGCTGGGCGTCGACGATCAGGCTGTTTTCGTAGGCTTCCGGTGGCGTAGGCCCGACACCCAGGGCGATTACTTCCACCCCGGTTCCGGCTTTGCGCAACTCCGCTACTTTAATCTGATTGGAACCGATATCGAGACCGACGTATGATCCACCCGCCATGTATCTAACCTCTGATGACTGCCGCCTGTATTTTATAGCGGCGTGCCCGTGATAGCAGCGTTGTTCCGATGTCCGCGTTCTGCACCGATAGCGACGAGAGCAGACTCGTCTCTTGTGTGATAGTAAGGGTACAGGGAGTGAAACAGCGAGACACTGGCAAGCATTGTAACAGTTTTGCTTCTGCGTGTCAACAGTTCCGGCGGCTTCCCGACAGATTTTTCGTCGTTTGCTCCGTTGTCTGCCGATTTACCATCCTCTATCCTGTCTTTTTGTTGCACAAACACCGTGAGGGGTTCATTCGTCGCCTCGTCGCCCGAGGCTGGCATAGACCCAAAAAGCTCCCTCTCCCGAAACTGGGAGAGGGAGCCGGATGGAAACTCCCGTTCTTGCCGTGCCGCTTTCGCCGAACGGCGCCTGCGCGCTGTTCAGCAGAGATCGACCGGCAAAACACGGAGGTGTCTGCAGAGACTAGGCTGGGGGCTAGGCCATCTGGTACTTGATGAACCCTCCGACGCGGGCGAGCACCTGATCGGGAGTGATCACCAGATCCCGGCCGTCCGGCGTCCCCGTATTCGGACGGGCGTTGTCATAGTTGGTCGCCGTCGGCTTCGTGCCCGGATCGCCCTTCAGCGGCGCCACCGACGCCACCGGATCGGAGAGAATGCCCTGCACGGACAGGATGTTGCGCACGATCGTCAGAATAGAAGTGTGCCGCGCCTCCGTCCCCTGAATGGCCGCCGCCGTCTGCGCGTACGGGCTCTTTGTGGTGAAGCAGGGGATCGCGCCCAGATACGCCTGCACACCCGTTGCCTCCGCCTCCAGCACCAGATTCAGCACCTGCTGGCGCGTCATGTTCTGAATACCGAAGTCGTACTTGGCAGGCTTGAGCGTGGTGATCGCCGCCGCTCCCAGCGCGGTCTTCAGAAAGTCACGGTGCGCCGCTTCCACAGGAGCGAACTTCTGGATGTACTGCACATCCAGACCCGAAACGTTCAGTCCGGCAATCGTCCCGACGCTCGCAGCCGCCTGCGGGTCGGTGCCGCCGCCGGTGAGGCGCAGAATGGCCTGGGCGTACAGGTTCGCCTCCAGGTCTTCGAGTTGCAGGGCATAGTTGAGCACCTGAATGTCGCCGGTGCCGGGAATGGCGTTTGGAATAGCCGCGTAGGCCTGGCCGGGAATGAGCAGGGCGGCGGCCGCAAGGCCCGCTACCGCAAGGCTGGCGCCTCGCACGAAGGCACGACGTCCCGAGACGTCCTGGGTGAGAATATCGCTCATAGTTCTGAATCCTTTTCCTTTATTAAACACATCGAGGTGTCCTGGAAAGCGAAGATCTGCGTTTTCACACGAGAGGGTGTACGCAACCTCGCCTGCGACCCGCTTTAGACGAAGAGCCCCGTGGCGACGGCGTTCAAGACCACCGAGGGCGCCAGGAACTTCTCGAACACGTTGGCTGCCACGCCTGTAGCCACTTCCTGCTCAGGCTGGGGCACCCCTGCGATACCGCGAGCGGGACCGGGATCCAGGCCCAGGATGTATTCGACGGAGGCGGAGTGACGGCACTCGGTCGAGTAGATCGTGGCAGCCACCTGCAGGGTGCCATTGTCGGTCAGATAGGGCGCGGCGCCCAGATAAGCCCGTACACCGGTCTCTTCCAGAGGCAGAAGCGCCGAGAGAATGGAGCTGAGCGTCCCGCCAGGGGAGCCATCGGGGGTGCCGTACTTATAGCGCCCCGAAGCCGGAACGACCGGGGCGGCGGCGGATCCGAGCACCGTCTGCAGGAAATCGCGATGCGCGGCTTCAACATAGGCGAACTGGACCAGATAGAGGAAGCCAGGGTAAGCGAAGTTCGCCGCGACGTTTCCGTTGGGAACGGTCTGGGAGTAAGCGCCGGTGGACCCTGGCGCCGGGGGCGTGGGATCGAGCGGCGTGAGCGGCGCACGGCCGGAGGCGACGTTGAGGCCGACGAGATAGAGATAGGATTCGAGGATCTCGAGGGAGTAGGCGTAGTTGAGAACGACCTGGTTGTCGGTGCTGCCCCCCACGTTGGGGAAGGCGCTGCGCACGGTGGACGAGACGCCCCCGCCTGGATTGCCGTTATTGTTGCTGCTGCTGTTATCGCTGCCTCCGCAGCCTTCGAGAAGGGCTACGGCGGCGGCTCCGAGGCCAGCGGCGCTCATGCGTGCCAGAAACGCCCGGCGATTGAGGGCGTTCTGCTTGAGGATTTCGAGGTCAAACATGATTTCGTTCTCCTTAATGTACGTCTGGGTACTGTCTGTCCTCTGGGACAGAACGATTGGAACAGAACAAGGGTTGGGTCTGTTAATCCGCCGGGACCTGCCAGCGGGAACGCTCCAGGGCGGCGGAAAGATCAGGCTCCGGGTCTGCCGAACTCTCTCGCATACGATGCAGGATACGGGTCGGAAGAGAGAAAGGTGGCAGCATCGTCAGGTCCATTCCGCTAAGTTCCAGAACCTGGGCCCGGAACCAGACCTCGAACGCTCCCTTCGACACCGCAAGCTCTGCGAACACCTCCATCGGGTCCGGCGACTCCAGATAGACGATAACCAGATCGCCCTGCGGAGTCGGCTGCATAAACCAGCTTTCTCTCGTGACCATAGAGTGAGATCGGTCGTGAGCCGCGCAATGCTCTCCTGTCAACTCACGGATGAACTGCGCCAGAGCAAGCCGTTTTCCGGGCAGAAGCGGAAATACGATTGCAGCCTCCATCCTCGTCATAGCGCTCTTCTTTCTGAACACGCCTTTCACCGGGACGTGTCACCTATTCCCTAACGTGACACATGTTAGAATACGCCGCCTTGTTTACGCTCAGGTAACACTCAGGTTGATGTCAGGTTACAATCGCGCGGAAAAGTGAAAAAGGGAGGCGTAGGAGCAGGAGAAGGTTACACCGACCGCCTGTTCAGCTCCCGGTAGAGTGATAGTGACGCACCCCCTGCCGCCAGGCCAGCAGGGCCAGCGCCAGGAAGAATAGGCCGAGCAGGGAGGCGGCGAGGTCGCAGCGCATGCGCTGGCCGAGACTGAGCTGGCGAACAGGCGTGTCGAGCAGGCTGGCGAGGCTGAGTCGGTCCGTCAGCTCGTCGCGGAGCGCGCGATAGCGGTCCGCAGGAATACGATAGATGTCGCGCAGCAGGTCGAATGACTCCACGACGGGAAGATCCCACCAGAGCTGCGTCCTCTGCCCGAACACGACGCCGATCTGCTGCACATGCGCCTTACGCTCTCGCCAGGGCACGCGCCCCAAAACCTCGCACCGCCCGGAGGTCGGCACCAGGATGCCCGCCAGCGTTTTGACGGTCGTGGATTTGCCCGCGCCGTTCGGCCCGATGTAGCCGACCAGTTCGCCGGGTTTCAGTTCGAAAGAGACGCCATCGAGAGCGCGCACGGTGCGGTGTGTGCGCTTCACCAGCCCGCGCACCGCCCCCCACATCCCCGCCTGACGTTCCGCTACCTCGAACGTCTTCACCAGATTTTCCACTACGATATGTGCCATGACAAGGTCTATCCAGGGAGGGAGCGCAGTCGCACGAAGAGGAGTCGGCGGAAGGCAGTCGGGGAGGGGAGCCCTTCTGGCCAACCGAGCCAGAATATTCTACCCCACATTGCCGTCAGGCAGTTGTCGGCCGAGGATATTTCGCGAATTTTGTGGGTACGCAGCAGATCTCAGTCGAGCAAAAGGCGGAAACAGCCGCAAGGAGGTGCCACAGGAAAGAGGCATTTCAGTGTGTTGGAGAGGGTTCAGGATGCCGGTATCAGCGCGCTCTACGCTGCCGACGCTTCAGGAAGATGCCGCAGGAGAGACCCAGACCGGACAGAAGTGTGAGGGTGCCTGGTTCTGGAGTGCTCGCATTTCCGGCGTGGACAAAACTGCCTGGCGCCGTCGGCGCAACCGTTCGGATGGTATGGTTGTCGCTTTCAAATCCGGTGCCGGTGCTATTGGAGTTGCTGAAGACGATCTTGTCGAACGCGCCACCGGTATAGATGAAGTTGAGGAAAGCATACGGTTCGCCGGAATTTACGCCGGTTGTGGGTTTACCATAGTAAGCGCTGGATTGGTAGGTCTGTCCATCGAGTGTAGTCACCGTTGTATGCGACAGCAGCCCGATGACCTGGGAGGTGGCATAGTAGCCGACCTTCTGGCTACCGTTATAGAAGGAAATCTCGTTGTTAGCATCTCCGGCATTCCAAGAGAAGCCGAAATACGACTGCGCCGAACTGAGTTTA
>JBBQPO010000378.1:0-4469 GCA_038217285.1 Chthonomonadales bacterium | reverse complement strand
CGGCTTCGAGGCGCTCACCAGAAAGGCTCAGGGATAGCGCTGCGCCTGTTCCAGTGCCAATCCGTTCTCTCTCCTGCATTGGCACTGCCGAACGGAATCAAAAAATCAAGACAAGGGCAAATTGCAGAATAGTGGGTTCGGAGTCTTGATATACCTAGCTGAACATGATATAATGCACAGACAAGTCAAAAAGAGTGCCTAAACGCAATGTCGCAGTGACCGCCGCCTGCCTGTGACAGGTGCGCCATCACTCCGGAGCCGGGAACCCTTGCGCTCTTCGCCGCCTTCGCGCTGACGGGAGCGGGTTTCGCCCGCAAACGCCGCCACAAGTAGAGCCAGTTTAGAATAAAAGCTTGACGGTGACGATCTCGAAGGGTTGGATGGGCAGGAGCATCTCACCGCCGTTCAGAGGAATCTCGGCCAGGCTATTCTCCATGAGGTCGCAGTACCAGGCGGATTTGGCCGGAAGCGTCGTCGTCAGGGTGACGGAGCCGCGCGTATTATGGACTTCGTAGAGGCGCACGATAACGGCATTCTCCTTTTCGGCGCGTTTGATCGCCTCGATGAAGACGGCGGCGTTATCGACCTCGAAGAACGAGCGTTCGAGGGGCAGAGGGCCGGGACGGTTGGCGGGGAGAGGCGAGGCGGCGGGAGGAGAGTTCAGGGCATAGGCGTTTTCGACGACCTCACCCTCGCGAAAATCGCCGTTGTGGGGGAGAAGCGAGTAGATGAAGAGGTGCGAGCCTCTATCGGCGTTGGGATCGGGAGCCTGCGGCGAGCGCAGCAGGGTGAGGCGCAGTGTGTGGCCTTGAATGTCGTAGCCGTATTTGCAGTCGTTGAGGAGCGCCACGCCGTAGTTGCCTTCGCTGAGATCGGCCCACTTCTGCGCACAGACTTCGAAACGCGCCTGGTCCCAACTGGTATTCATGTGGGTCGGGCGCTCGACATGGCCGTACTGGATCTCGTAGGTGGCGCGACTGCTGTTGACAGCGACCGGGAAGGCGACTTTGAGCATCGTCTCCGTCTCCTGCCAGTCGACCTCCGTCACGAAGTCCAGGCGCATGCTGCCCGCCGTCAGACGCACGGTCTGCACGATGCGTGATTTGCCGAACATCCGCTCGAAGCGGATTGCGCCGCGCACCGGGCCATCCTCCACGACGGTCGCGCTCTTCAACTCCGTCACGACTTTCCCCCTCTCGAAGGCGGTGAGGTCTACATCCCAGGCATCCCAGAAGAGCGGCTTGTCTTCGTGCAGAACCAACTGGTTGGCGCACTGGAGGACGTTCAGATCGCGCCTGCCGTTGGCCTGAACGTTGTAGGTTTCGTGCAGGATTTCGCGCTCGTTGTCCCGGTCGAACAGCCGGGTAATAAGGCCGGTGGCCGCATCGAACTCCACCCGCAAAGAGGCGTTTTCGAGGTGTGTACGGGAGGCGGTGACGGCGTCCTCGTTTGCGTCTACGAGAACCGTCGTCGCGTTGAGATCCCAGACCGCGTAGCCGTGCAGCGGCGCGTTCTTGGCGACGAACAGCGCGCTGCGCCCGCCCTCGGAATCGGCGATGATCTGTACCGCCATTGCATCGCCCTCCGGTCCGATGGCCGTGACCGGGTTCTCCCCGGCGCGCAGGGACACACTCACGGCTTCGTTGGCGAAGTGGCTCAGGTTGCTCATGACAAGAACCGGGCGTTTGACGCCGCGCGTGTTGACCTCGGCGGCCAGCGCCTCTGTCGCCGCGGTGATCAGGACGGCGGTGGCGGAGGCGACAGTGGCATAGTCCTCGGCGCTGTCCCGATAGACTTCGGCGATGGACGTGCCGGGGATGATGTCGTGGAACTGATTGAGCAGCACGGTTTTCCAGAGGCTGTCGAACTCCTTCTGGGGATAAGCTCCGAGCCCCTCCGGACGGACGACGCTCAGAAATTCGGCGTCGCGCAGCGCGAACTCGGCTTTGCGGTTGCTCCGCTTGTTGTGCGCCTGCGTGGTATACGTGCCGCGGTGCAGCTCCAGGTAGAGCTCCCCAACCCAGAGGGAGAGGTCGTCTGACTCCGATTCCGCCTTGCGGAAAAACTCGCGCGCCGGTTCGATGGTCACTGTGGGCATGCCTTCGACGTCCTGCAGCCGGCGGGCGTTTTCCAGCATTTCGGCGGTCGGCCCACCGCCCCCGTCGCCATGCCCGAAGAGATAGAGCGAGCGGGCGGCGCGGTCGTGGTCGCGGAAGTTGCGGCTGCTGTGCGCCAGCTCTTTGGGGCTCATATCGCCGTTGGGCGTATCGGAGGGCAGGAAGTGGGTGAACAGCCTTGTGCCGTCGATACCCTGCCAGAGGAACGTGTGATGCGGGAACTTGTTGACCTGATTCCAGCTCATCTTCTGGGTCATAAAGGTGTCGATACGGGCGCGCTTAAGGATCTGCGGCAGAGAGGCCGCGTAGCCGAAGACGTCGGGCAGCCAGAGATCGTGCGTCTCGATGCCGAACTCCTCTATAAAAAAGTTCTTGCCGTGAAGAATCTGCCGGACCAGACTTTCGCCGCTGCTCAGGTTACAGTCGGCCTCGACCCACATACTTCCCGCGACCTCCCACTGGCCGCTTTCGATCCGGGCTTTGATGCGCGCATAGAGCTTCGGAGCCAGACGCTTGACCCACGCGTAGAGGGCGGGCTGCGAACAGACGAAACGGAACTCCGGATACTGCTCCATCAGGCGCAGGACGGTCGAGAAGGTGTGCAGGCACTTGAACTGCGTTCGCTCCAGAGGCCAGAGCCACGCCGCATCGATATGGGAGTGCCCGACGGCGCTGATGCGATGCGCTGAGGCATGGGCGGGCTTCTGATAGTGACTCGCGATGCGCTTGCGACAGGCGGCGATACCGGTGGGATCGTCGAGACTGCACAGGCTGACAGCGGTGTTCAGACAAGAGAGCAACTGCCCGAAACGCGGCGTGTCGGCAGGCTGCTCTTTCAGAACCCCGAGCGCCACCTTGAGATCGTAGTAGAGGCCGAACATCTCGGCATCGTAGAGGGCGAGATGAGCGCGGCGAAACGTAAAAGGCGTTGGTGACGGCGCTTCTGGTGCACCGTGTACGCTGACATTCGGGTTCATACCCGTGGCCTGAACCGTCAACGCAACGTTGGCTCCGCCCTGTGCGGCCATCGAGAGCAGAAACTCCCCGTGATGCGTGTCTATCCCCTGAACCGGGTTGTCGCCCTCCCAGACGATAGCCTCCGCCCCGCAGTCCAGTCGTGCCACGACCGTCTTGCCGTCCCACTCCGCCGGAATCGTGCCCGTAAACCGGAACCAGGCATCGCCCCAAACCGGACCCCACGCGAATCCCGGCTCGACCGCCGTATACGCGAAGTGTGCCGCCGCCTCCGGTGCAAGGCTCCCCTCCCGATAGTCGCGGACTCCTGGTTCCGGCTGATGGACCGAGGCCTGGAGCGGAACCTGTGTCTGCCACAATCGGGGGGACAGCGTTTCGGTGAGGAAACTTTCGATACGGCGGAGCGTGAGTTCGGGATGTTTCAGCATGGTTAGAGAATCTGTGTCGGGAAAGGACGTTTGCGGCCACGACGCAGGACGCCTGTGCCTGCCAGTGCGCAAGCCGCCATGAGAGCGACCGCACCGGGTTCGGGAGTGGGGCTGGAAACGTCTGGTTCGAGCAGGAAGGCATGCATCACAGAACTACTATCCGTGGCAAAGCCCGTAATGAGGCCGCTGTCGTTGATGCCGTTCGCGGCGCTCAGTGTCCAGGTGGAAAACTGAACTTGGGACGCGGCGTCGAGGTAGCTGTTGAGATTCAATATCCCAAAAGCGTCCGTGTAGAGAAAGGCCTTTCCGTTCGACGCGCCGACAACCTGCCCACCTGTGTTGATGCCAAAACCCTGACTGCTGCCTCCGAGCGTGCCGAGATCGGTGAGGGCAAGGATACCGGCGCCATTCCCGGAGGAGCGGAAGGCGTGTGTCGCGCCGCCTGTAGTATCCCCATAGCCGGCGACCTGCCCGCTGTTGTTGATGGCGCGTCCGAAACTGGACGTGCCGTTGGGCAAAATGCCCAGATCGGCAGCAAAATTGATCGTGCCGGTGGGGGTGGTGCGAAAGGCGTGGGTAACGCTCCCGGAGGCAGAGTCGCCAGTCACCTGCCCAGTTGCGTTGATTCCGAAGCCATGACTGAAATTCGCGGTTCCGCCGAGTGTGCCGAGGTCATCGGTGGTCAAGATGGTTGTGCCTGCTGTGCGGTAAGCATGCGTATTACCACCGGAGGTATCGGACCATCCTGTCACGACGCCGGTGGCATTGATGCCGTGTGCCGTGCTGGTGAGGCCGCCGAGTGTGCCGAGATCATCGCCAGGCAAGAGGGTCGTGCCTGCCGTGCGGAAAGCATGGGTGTTGAAGTCGGCAGTATCGGACTCGCCGACGACCTGTCCGGACGCGTTGATTCCGAAACCATGACTCGTAAAGCCGCCGAGGTCACCGAGGT
>JBBQPO010000377.1:0-4504 GCA_038217285.1 Chthonomonadales bacterium | reverse complement strand
TCCTCGACATCAAGCCCGACGATCAGATCCTCCTCGTGCAGTACTCGGACGCCGTGGTCGAATACGACTATGCCGACTACGACGAGCTGCAGTTGGCCTATGCGCTCAGTATCCACAAGAGTCAGGGCTCGGAATACCGCGCTGTCGTTCTCGTGCTACACTCCAGTCAGTACATGATGCTCCAGCGCAACCTGCTCTACACCGGCCTGACCCGCGCCCGCGACCTCTGCCTCCTGGTGAGCGACAAACGCGCGATCTCCCGCGCCGTCCAGAACAACAAAACCACCCGCCGCTACACCCGCCTCGCCGAACGCCTTCGGGAAGCGGAAGAGAACTCTTTGAGACAGAATTAACAAGATTTGCAGGATTTACAGGATTATTTTGAGGAAGCTATTCTGCTCTTGACTCGGGTAAGTCGTCTGTACGATGTTTTAACGGTTTTCCTCCTGCGGATCCTGGAAATTCTGTTTTTCAACATCTTGCTTGGGCCGAAACGTGCGGAACTTGCGCCTGACTTCGAGACTACGAGCGCCGAAATTAAACAAAATTCCAATGTCAATGCCGGTAGCTGTGAGGTAGTTGACCAACTGGAGTTCGTGGAAAAGATCCAGTGTTCGGACGGCTTTGTTTTCAATAATCACAATCCCCTCAACGAGCATATCTGCCACAAAGTCGCCTACCACGGTATCCGCATAATAGACCTGAATTTTTCTTCTCGCACTCCGTTAGGAGAGTAGCCTGACGCAATTCATACGCCAATGCGTTTTGATAGACGGATTCCAGAAAGCCCGCCCCCAGAGTACGGTGCACCTTCATCGCATAGCCAATAATTTCTTGCGTTAGATCTGCATGTTTCATAGGGAAATCCTGTAAATCCTGTAAATCTTGTTAATCCTGTCTGAAAAGAAAAACTCAGTCTGGCAATTCGCGGTAAGAGTACCGAATTCCTCTTGAACGACGCGGGCAAAGTGTCATGAGCAAGATTCATAGCACGACGTTGGCATGAGTATGTTATAATAAACAGACCACGGAATTCCCCTTATTTATCATTTGCTCGCAGTGCAACGATAGAGGGCAGGCGGGGTCAGGACAGTTCTTTGCAAGACCGCTTCGTCACCTATTTCCCATCTTAATACAGGACGACAATGGACGCACATTCGCTGCAACTACTTGAATATAGAAAGATTCTGGACCGGCTCGCGGCCCATACCTCCAACGGCATTGGGCGGGAGTTTGCGCTGCAACTGGAGCCGCTGCCCTATCCGGAGACGGTGACGCGCCGCCTTCAGGAGACTCGTGAAGCCCGCGAACTGCGCGACCACGACAGCGGGCTGCCGCTCGGGGGGATACGCGACATTCGTGCCACCGCAGAGAGCGCTCGTATCGCGGCCCGACTCTCGCCGCACGAGTTGCTGGAGATCATGCACACGGCCGGGGCCGCGCGGCGTATGCGCATGTTCCTGATCAATCGGGCGGAAAAATGCCCGCTGCTTGCGGAGATGGGAACCAACCTGCCGGTGCTGCAGATCCTGGAGACGCGCATCGAAAGCAGTATCAGCGAGTCCGCCGATGTGAAAGACAGCGCCTCGCCGGAGTTGGGACGACTGCGCGGCCAGATCAAGGTCACCGGGCATCGCCTGAACGACCGGCTGCAGAGTTTTTTGACCAACGACCGCATCAAGACCTTCGTGCAGGAGTTCGTTGTCACCGTGCGCGGTGGGCGGTACTGCATCCCCGTCAAGGCCGAGTATGCCCGGGCGTTCGGCGGCATCGTACACGATACCAGCCAGTCCGGCGCGACGGTCTTTATGGAGCCCGCGCAGACGGTCGAGATGGGCAATGACCTCAAACAGTTAACGCTGAAAGAGGAGCAGGAGGTCGAACGCGTGCTCGCCTCCCTCGGCGCACTGGCAGGCAGCTACTACGATGAGCTGCAGAGAATGGCCTCGATTCTGGGCCATCTCGATGTGATCCATGCCAAAGCTGTGCTCGCCGAGGAGATGGACGCGAACGAGCCACATCTGAACCGGCGCGGTATCGTGAAGCTGTACCATGCGCGGCATCCACTGCTCAACGGTAAGGTCGTCCCGATCGACATCGAGCTGGGTGAGACGTTTACCACCCTGCTCATCACCGGGCCGAACACCGGTGGCAAGACGGTCACGCTGAAGACCATCGGCCTCCTGACCCTGATGACGCTGGCGGGCCTCCAGATTCCGGCCTCCCCCGATAGCGACATTGCGCTGTTCGATCAGGTCTTCGCCGACATCGGCGACGAACAGGACATTCAGCAGAGCCTTTCGACCTTCAGCGCGCACCTCAAAAATCTGGTGCGTATCGTCGAAACCGTCAGTGACAACGCGCTTATTCTGATGGACGAGATGGGCGCGGGCACCGATCCTGCCGAGGGCGCGGCGCTCGCCAAAGCGCTGCTCGATCATCTAATGAGGCGACGGGCGCGCATCGTCGCGACCACGCACTACGGCGAGCTGAAAGAGTATGCGTATGCCCGCCCCGGCGTGGAGAACGCGAGCGTGGAGTTCGATACCGAGACGCTCTCGCCCACCTACCGGATCCTGCTCGGTGTGCCGGGGATGTCGAACGCCCTCTATATCGCCGCGCGCATCGGCCTTCGCCCGGAGATCATCGAGGAGGCCCGCGGCTTCCTCTCCAACCGGGAGCTTGAGACCGGGGATCTGCTGCAGCAGATCGAGCAGAGCCGCCGCCAGACCCGCGATGCGGAGGCCGCCGCGAAACGCGCTCGTGACGAAGCCTACGCCGCCCGCGAAGAGTACCAGACCCGCGTGAAGCAGATCGCGGAGGTTCAGCGGAGCGTGCGACAGCAGGCGCAGGAGGAGGCGCGGGAGATCCTGCGCCGTACCAGCGACAAGGCGGAGAATATTCTTCATGACCTGCAGAAGATGAACAAGGGTGTGAAGAAAGGCGTGAGCGTTCGCCAGCGGGTCAATACGCTGCGCTCCGACACCTTCTCGGCGCTCTCCGACAACCCGACCAACACGCCGCAGGAAGAGCTCGCGCCCATTGAGCCGGGCCACACCTACAAGACCGGCGACCGAGTGCGCGTCCTCTCGCTCAAGATGGACGGTCAAATACTGGAAGCGCCGCGCGACGGTGTGGTCGCCGTCCAGATCGGCGTGATGCGCGCCACCCTGCCGCTCGACCAACTGCGGCCCCTGCCCAAGACTGAGGTCGCCGCCGCCGAACGCAAAGAGGCCCGCAGGAGCGAGGCGGAGACGTCCGGAGCCGGCGCTATCGCGATGCGGAAGGCGATGCAGATCGCGCCGGAACTGATGCTGCGGGCGATGCGTGTCGAGGAAGCGCAGCCGCTGCTGGACAAGTATGTCGATGATGCCTACGCCGCCGGAATCGGGCAGGCGCGCATCGTGCACGGACGCGGCACGGGCGCGCTCCGCAAAGCGGTCTGGGAGTTCCTGCGAGGCCATCCGGCCGTCGCCTCCGTGCGCCTCGGCGACGAGGGCGAGGGCGGGGAAGGCGCGACAGTCGTCACCTTCAAAGGCTGAAGATCCAGCAGGAAACAGCACCCCTCGATAGAAAATTTCGGACGAAGAGAGACTGGCACATGTGGGAAGGCGGGTTGTGTTCATGAAACGTCAACGGATGGGATGGATGCTGGGGGCGCTGGCCGCCGTGCTGGCGGGATGTGGGCCGCACGCCGATTCAAGCGCCGGAGTGGGGAGTCAGGCCGGAGAGACGAAAGTCGCCCCAGAGATCGCGCTGCCTCTCAAGAAGGGAGCCGCGCCTGTGGCCTTGTCGGCTTGGAAAGGCAAGGTCGTCATTCTGGACTTCTGGGCTACCTGGTGTGCACCTTGCCGTGCAAGTATCCCGGAGATCGAGCGGATCTATAAGAAGTACCACGAGAAGGGACTGGAAGTCGTCGGCATCTCCGTCGATGAGCCCGGCACAGCGGCGGGTATTCCGGCGGCGGTGGCAGAGTTGGGGATGACCTATCCTGTGGTTCTCTACACCGACATTCCCGATGTACGGACGAAATACGATTTCAACGGTATTCCCCAACTGTATCTTATCGACAAAAAGGGCAATATCAGCGATTCGATTTCCGGCTTGGACGAAAGCGGCAGCCTGGACGCGAAAGTCGAAGCCTTGCTGAACGAGAAGATTTAAACGCGCGATCGAGACAGCTTCCACTGAAGATCCTGCTGGGGCGTCAGGGCGATCCAGACATTCAGGAGGCCCTGCAGTCCCGCAAAAAGGATGTGGAAGGCGAGAACGAGAGCGGTGGATTCCAGTCCCAGACGTACCACAAACAGCGTATTCTCATGGGGGTTGTGAGGCATCGGGCTCCCTGTCTTTCTATTCCTGGTTGTTACTGTCCAGCCTGAAATCGCCGGGAATCTTTTGCCTTATCGTCTCGTAGGATACCTATGCTAACACGCGAAGCTTTCCAACACCTCTACGATCAAGGACCAGAAGCCGTATTTACTCTGCTGACGGCGTTCGAACA
>JBBQPO010000376.1:0-4510 GCA_038217285.1 Chthonomonadales bacterium | reverse complement strand
TTCAGAGAGGCTCCCAGCCGTTTCTCTTCGTCATACGCGGGAACGACGATCGAGAGACGCGGGCATTCGTTGCCAAACTCTTCCCCGGAAGGAAGGTCAAAACAAGGATCGCCTTCAGGTAGGGGTTCAAGGCTCAAAGACAGGTTCTCCTGAGTGCGCCGGAGCGCGCTGAATGACGACCACTTCTCGGAGAGAAGCCTCCGGCGCAGCCGCAGTGAGTGGAAGGAATGGCTAAGTGGAAGATAAGCAGACATCGTTATTATGACGTGTTACGGGAAACGTTGTCAATAGCTTCGTCTGTTCACCGGCGCTTCGAACACTACCACATGGTGTTGCCGACTTCCGGCAGGCCGCGTCCGGAACGATCACTGACGGTCAGGCTGAACTCATACGGTTCGGTGCCGCGCACCCATTTGACAAGGAGCGCATTCGCGCCTGCGCGCAGCGTCACCTCCTGCGCCCAGGGGCCCTCGCCAAGAACGGGCCGGAAGGTCTCCCGATGATGGCGGCGCAGCACCAGAGCGCCATTGAGCCAGACTTTGACGCCGCTGTTGCTGTTGGCGACAAGCCGGACGTCGCGGGCCGTCGGGCTCTGCAACAGGGTCTGCCCATAGCAGACGCCGCCTCCACCCCGAAACAGCGGCTCCAGATCGAGGGTCGGCTCCAGAAAGCTATGCCGCTCCCACCGCGCCTGCTGGGAGCTGCGCGCCACATACGATTCGTTCAGACCGGGGCGATCTTCCGGGGCATACGCCCGGTCGAACCCTTCGCCGTCGAAATTGGCGAACGCGCCGACGGTCCACCAGCACGACGCGCCCATGATCTGAAAATCGATCTCCACCGGGACGCTACCGTCGTCGGGCGCGAGGCGGAGGGCGACCGTGTTGGCGATGTCGATGCGCGCCCCGTCTATCGGCACGTTCAACGTGAACTCCAGTCGCAAAATCCCCGTGTGCGCCGCGACATACTGGCGCTGCCCGAGCCCTGCCGGCGCCTGCACCTGCCAGCCAGGCGGCGCGAGCAGGGCGACACGCCCGCTGAACGCCTCTCCCCGATTGAAGATCGCCAGGGAGAGCATCTTCGGCGTATTGTAGGCGATGGCAGGCGCGTCTCCGGTATCCAGAACGACTTCGAAATCGCCGGCCTGTCCGATCAGCGCATTGGGCGGCGTGACGAGCAGCGGCTTGACCAGCGTACTGTCTGCCCAGGCGATGGCGCCGGCAGGATCCGGGGCGACGGGAGCGAGGCTCGAGGGTTGCGTTTCGATGTCCGACGGCGTGAGAAGAGCTTCGTCAGTCGGCAGCAATTCCGGGGAGGTTTCGGTTGTTTGACCTTCGAGTTCGGACGGTTTCGGTTCTGTAGAGTCGATGGGTTGGGCGGTGACGAAACCGGGAAGCGTGGGCGCGGGGGCGGCGACCGACGGCTGAAAGGCAGGGGCCTGCGGCGTGAAGCCGGGCAGGTTTTCGGCGCTGCTTGGCGTTGCGATGGGTGCGGGTGAGACGGAGAGCGCGTCCGGCGCGGGCTCCCCTGGCCACGGCAGTGCCGCGCGTTCCGGATCGGTCAGCGCAAGGGGATCCGATGTTTCGGGAGCGATGGGTCGGCGGATGGCGGCACCGGCGGGCGGCTGTGGATCGAAGTTGGAGGTGAAGGCGACCGGGTCGGACGACCCGCTGACGATGGCGATGTCGGGACAGCGGGCGGCGACGATCTCTTTACCGAGGGCGACGGTGCGACTGGCGACTTCGTGCAGCGTGCGGGGGGCGTCGAAGTCGCGCAGGCCGTTGCCTGCAATCACAATGTCACCGATAGGGCGGAGCCAGTTGTCGGGCAGGCCGATACTGCCTTCGCGGATGCCGAGGATCGCCCCAAGCGCGCCTCCCACCACTTCGGCGTCGTAGCCGCAGTTGCAGGCCGCGCAGAGGCCCGCGCCGAAGTCGCGCCCGCCGTAGAGCAGGCCGATGGTGAAGAAGCCGATGTTCTGCGGGGCGTCGGTGTAGTTCTTATGCCCGACTTCGTGCTGAACGCTTTCGCGCGCTTCCAGCCACGAGGCGCCACGCCCGGCCGCTGCCAGCGCGGTCTTCACGGCGCGCGCGGTGCGACAGGTGCGGGGGATCATGGCGAGCCCGATGGTCAGCAGCGTGAACGCGTCGCTCAGAAAAAAGGCGGCGCTCCCCACGGCCGCCAGGAACATGGCGGCCCAGACGCCCTCCTCGCTATGGTCGAGTTTGGCGTCGTGGTAGGCATAGGCGGCGGCGACCTGCGGCGCGCCGGGCGCAAGCATCGCCCAGAGATCGGCCCGCATGACGCCGCCCGTGGCGTGGCGAAACCAGTTGGCATACGCTCCCGAAGCGGGAGGCGGAACGCCCCGGCGCAGATTGAGCGCGGCATACCCGAACTCGTCCTGCGGATAGTCGAGATGTTCCAGCCAGCCAAGCGCGAGATCGGCAGGCGTAATATCCGGCCCGCACTCCTCCAGCACGCCCAGCCAGACAAGCGGAAAATCGAGGGCGATACTGGCGACCGGCTGGCCGGGTATCGGACTGTAGTAGTTGTAGCGCCCCGGCGTCAACTGCCCGCGCAGCCCAGCGCCGAGGGTCACGCCCGCGCTCTTGCCCTGCCACGCCCCCAACACCTTATCGTAGTAGTTCTCCGCCGTAAGCGTCAAAGCCGCCATATTTGTCACCGTCTCCTACCGATTTCGGTTTCGGGGGTTATTCCCGCCGTCTCTACGGCATTATAACCCCTCCTTCCCTACTCGTCAAGACGACAGCGCGGCTCCTCACGTTTCAAAGGCTGATTCCCCGGCCACGATCCTACCTTTACGAGCCTATTGGGGCTATTTCAGCTCTTCGTCCCTCTACAAATTGTGCTTAACGCTTGCTTCTGCGGCGGCGAAGAGCCAGTCCAGTAAGGGGAAGCACACTCGCTGCCAACAGCGGCAGCCCGCCACCCTCTGGGACATCCGAAGGGCCAGCAGCGATGTCCAGATTGAACGACTGCTGGGCCAGTCCGAGGTTGTTGACGTCCTGGAGCGTGAGCATGACTGTGTAGCTCCCTGGAGCCGCGAAATTGCCGACAGTAAAATCGATCATCGGTCTGTTGACCTCGTCTCCCGGCGCGAATGTCCGCTGAAAGTCGGTATAGAAGCCGGTTCCGTCGTCATTGAGATCCCCAGGCAGGGACAGCGTGTTCGGGGTGACAGAAAGGGCATAATTGTCCACGGCATACGAAGCGCCGCCGAGTAGATTCGTATTGGCGACATCGGCGGTGATCGTGAAGGTGTCACCTCGCACTTTGGTGAGGGACGTCGGTGAGAGCAGGAACGATAGATCAGCGCGGGCCTCTGTCTTTAACAGGGCGAGCGCGAGCATCGCAAGACAAACCGGGATGAGTTTTTTCATGGTTGGCTTTCTGTATCGGAAGAGAGCAGGCTCCGGGACGCAGCGGCCCCGGGAGCCTTGTGCAGGGAGGATCAGGGGACGAGCATCGTTCGGATGCAGGAGTAGGAGGCTCCGCTTGAACTGCCGTAGATCTGCAACGTCCGAGACGCCGCCGTCACCGAGGCCGGGAAGATCGAAGTGCCACTCAAGGTCGCCCCTGGAGCCAGGGTCATCGGACCCGCCGAAGTGGAGGCGGTCGCTCCATTGGTCCCCAGCAGTTTCGCCAAGGTCGCCGTGACGCCCGCAGCCGATCCGGATCCGCTGTTGGTAAGGACATAGCTCACCTGAACGCGACCATCGGACAGGCGAACCGCCGACGCCGAACTCAGCACCAGGCGAGCGGCCGCCGTGACCGTGAAGGTCTGCGCCGCCGAGGTTCCGCCGCCGAGCGGAGGATTGAGGACAGTGAGGCTCGCCGTTGTCGGTGTCGCAGTCAGCGAGGCCGGAACCTGAGCGGTGAGTTTGGTAGCCGAGACAAAGGTGGTCGTCAGGTTAGTCCCGTTCCACTGCACAAGGGAGGCGGGCACAAAGAGACTGCCTGTCAGAGACAGGGTGACGGCTCCGGCTCCGGCGACAGCGGAGGCAGGGGTAAGCACGTTGAGAAGGGGAACGGCATTGCCGACGAGGACATGATCGCTGACGGGGTTGGCACGCCCGCTAGGATTGTTGTGGGCATTGTAGGGTCCGGAGGGATCGACCCAGTTATTGCCGCGCGCATCGATGTCGTTAGTGCTGCCGTTCTGAATGGCGGTTCCATTTTGAGTGAAGGTACATCCTCGGTAGAGCCCACCTCCCTGGTTGCTGAGTACGCCAGTGGAGTTGAGGGTGAAGGTACAGCCGGTCAAATTGGCGGTATCCGCTTGCAGCCCGATGTTCGCATGACGAATGGCGATGCCCTGCAAATTCGCCGTAAGCCCGGCTGCGTAAGCTATTCCCCGCCAGTAAGCGTTATTGGCATCGGTGCCACCGTACGGGCTGTTGTCGAAGTTGGCTGTCAGAATAGCCGGATTGTCTGCACTCGCCGTGGAGAGCAGATTGCCCTGGACGCTCAACATGTTACTGCTGCTGTT
>JBBQPO010000375.1:0-4526 GCA_038217285.1 Chthonomonadales bacterium | reverse complement strand
TAAGGGCGAAGAGTCGAGCACAATGTGACGTGTCATGGAAAGACAGGCCTTTCCCCCGTGAGCGCACGATTCGCGTTCAGATTGCGTTTGAGTTCGTCATACTCTTCCTCAGACTTACGGATCTCTTCGGGATCATCAGTAGCGGCCTCTGCGAGCCAGGATTTGAGAAGAGTCAGAGCAGCGGCGTTTTCGGCATCAATCACATGTTTAGTCTCGCCTGCGGTTCGGGATGGCTCTTGGTCCGTTTCAAGTTCGATCAAGCGGAATCGCCCTTGCGGGCGTTGGGCCAAATAGAGAGCGAGTTCCTGCGGCGTACCTTCGTGAATAGGTTGATGAGTCATTGACTTTGTTATCTCCATTGCTGTCTCTAGCATATCATGAGAGCGGCCTTAAACCTTATTATACCGTGCCTATTCGGGAAGTGAGGATCAGGTCGTGCCGGGAAACGATGTGCCATGCTATACTAAAGCATTCACAGAACGTAAATGTCGGGATGGTGAGGAACGGGAACGATGGTGACGGATATTTTGAATTTGCCGGGCGTGGAGGTTGGCGACGTGGCGGAGCGTGCGCCTGGCTACCATATCATGACGTGGGGCTGCCAGATGAACGAGGAGGACTCCGAGCAGATGAGCCTCTATCTGGAAGGCATGGGCTACCGTGCCGTCGCTACGGCGGCGGAGGCGGAGGTCGTGCTGCTCAACACCTGTTCGGTGCGCGCCAAGCCGGAAGAGAAGGTCTGGAGCGAACTCGGCCACCTGAAAGAGCTCAAACGGGAGCGCCCCGATATGGTGATCGGCGTCTGCGGCTGTATGGCGCAGGTCGAGAGCGCTGCCATCAAACGCCGCGCTCCCTTCGTGGATATGGTCGTGGGCACGGGCAATATCGCCTCCCTGCCAGCCCTGATTCGTCAGGCCAAGGGCGAGGATACGGCCGAAGCGAGTGCAGACCGGCAGGCTCAGCGCGAATATCGCAACCTGATCCCTCTGACGCTTCTGCCCGCGAAGTCGCAGCCGCACGGCGCGACGCTGACGGCGCTGGAACTGCCCGCGCGTAAGGGCGCCATCGTCTCCGATGTGCCGCAGCGCGTCATCGAACGCAAGCCGAAGTTGAAGGCGCATGTTCCGATCATGTACGGCTGCGACAAGTTCTGCACCTTCTGCATCGTACCCCTGACGCGGGGCCGCGAACGCAGCCGCCCGACGCAGGAGATCCTCGCGGAGATCGAAGGGCTGGCGCGCGGCGGCACCCGTGAAGTCACGCTGCTGGGGCAGACCGTCAACTCCTACGGCAAGAATATGCCCGAGGGAAGGGTACCGTTCTGCGACCTGCTCACCGACATCGACGCCATCCGCGGCATCCAGCGCATCCGCTTCACCTCGCCCTATCCCCGCGACTTCACCGACGACCTGATCGACGCCATCGGCCGCCTCGACAGCGTCTGCGAGCATGTCCATCTGCCCCTTCAGGTCGCAGACGACGACCTGCTGGCCGAGATGCACCGGGGCTACACCGTTGCGCGCTATCAGGAGATCGTCGATAAGCTGCGGGAGCGCGTTCCCGGCATCTCCATCACCACCGACATCATGCTCGGCTATCCCGGCGAAACCGACGCCCAGTATGAGAACACCATGCGGTTCGTCGCAGCAACCCGCTTCGACTCCGCCTTCATGTTCGCCTACAGTCCGCGCCCGAACACCAAGGCCGCCGTAATGGAGAATCAGGTGGCGCATCCGGTCAAGATTGCCCGCCTCAACGCGCTGATCGCCCTGCAGAACGGCATCACGGTCGAGATCAACCGTTCGCAGGTCGGGCAGACGTTCGAAGTGCTCGTCGAAGGCCGCAGCCAACGCGATCCCAACCGACTGACGGGCTACACCCGCACCCTCAAGACCGTCAACTTCACAGTCCCCGCAGGTGGCACGCGCTCCCCGGAATCCCTGGTCGGCAAACTCGTGCCTGTTCGCGTCACCGAAGCCCAACTGACCGGCTTCACCGGTGAACTCGCCGAGATCCTTCCCCGCTGACCGTCGGAGCGTCTAAACGCCTCCGACACGAAAAAGCCTGCGAGGCGACCCTCGCAGGCTTTTTCAGAATTCTCTTTTGGCGCCGACCCGCGCCGAAGAGGTGTGTGATTGTCATTCATAGTATAGCCCGACTGAACCGTAGAGGTAATACGGATAACTACGTATTTTTGGACGGTATCTCACGTATTTGTTTTTGCCGAGCTGTGGGCGAAAACGGTGGCTGCCGCAGCGGCATGGAACTCGAAACCGATAAAGAAGTCGCCTGCCTGAGTAGAGGAAACGGAAGACGCTTTGACGAACGAGGTCTGCGAGTGTGCCGTTGTGGTCATTGCCGCGAGACCGCCTAGAATGACACCAGCGCCGGAAGCGAAGAGAAGAGACTTCGAACCACGTTAGAGTGCAAAGGATACTGCTCCTTTCTGATGAAACACCGATATCACAAAATTTCGCATTTCCTTGTCTTCTTGGCATTTCTGACGGTGATCGTCGTTCTGATGCTCTGGAAGGCCAATCGGACGCTCAGACAGCAGACTCTGGACCGACAACTGATTGCGTGTGTCGAGAGCAACCAGGCGGATCAGGTAACCCACTTGCTGCATGAGGGCGCGGACGCCAATGCGCGTAAGCCTGCCTTTCCGCCCATGTCCCTTGGGGAGGTTCTCTTGAATCTGCTCCAGGGCAGGCACACCTTTCCAGCCGGAGACTCTGCCCTGATGATAGCGGTAGGCCGTGTCTATGCAGCGGATGTGTCGTCTGCGCGCCCGGACAACGCGCCGGTGGTGAAGGCCCTGTTAGAAGCCCACGCGGATCCGAATGTCCTCTCTTCCTATGGAGAAACGCCCCTGCTGGAAGCGCTGGTGCGAGACAAGGGGCGCGAGGTTCCTTTGCTGCTGATCAGGCACGGCGCCGACCCGAACCGCCCGAATAAAGACGGCAGGACGGCCCTGATGTCCACCAACGATACGGCGCTCCTCACGGCCTTTCTGGAGGGTGGGGGGCAGATCGACGGGCAGGATCATGAAGGCGACACCGTCCTGATTCGCCAGACCGCCTTTCGCGACGACGCGACCGCAATGGCACTCCTCCTCGCACACGGGGCCACTCCCGAAGAAAAGAACTACAGGGGTTACACCGTGCTTCGACAGGCCGCCTTTGCGGGCCGGCGGAAAATGGTCAAATTTCTGATAGGATATGGGGCCGATGTGAACGCCAGGGATACCGCCGGGGAGACCATCCTGCGATCTCTCCACAGCGTTGCGGTCGATCCGAAAGTGATTGCTCTCCTCAAAGCCTCCGGCGCAAAGGAGTAGAGCGCCTGCACCGCTAAATTTAAGCCGACCCTATTTGACTGCGTAACCGTCCCTGCTGCGCCACATGGACGAACCACCGGGACAGTTTCACGGCGACTACTGCGATCCGTCGCCCGCGCACGAGGCCGATCCCGAAGCAACGAATCACGGATTCAAAGAAATCTGATATGGGATCAAAGTAATCAAAGGACGTTGTCCTTCGCTACGCGGCTTCGCCGGGTCGTCCTTCGGACGCGTGGAGAAAGGAAGCAAATTGATCCGACGCAGAAGTTACCTTGCCATCACGCTGCATCTGGTCTGGGCAACGCGGGACCGCCAGCCATATATTACGCCGGACATTGAACTTCGCCTCTACGATTATCTCGCCGAGGGTGCTCGCCGCAAAGGTTGTGACGTACTGGCAATAGGCGGCACCGAAAATCATGTCCATCTCTTGATCGCGTTGTCGGCTACCATTCGCCTTTGCGATCTGATGCGGGATCTTAAAGCGGGCTCCTCACATTTCATGTTGGGGACGCTCAAACCCGACACCTGGTTCGACTGGCAAAACGGTTACGCGGCCATCTCCGTTTCGCCTTCACATCGGAAGCGTATCATCACCTACATCCATAACCAAAAACAACATCATGCCGATGGCACGACAGACAGTAACCTGGAACGAGACAGCGAAATCTACGAAGCAGAACCGAACGCTCCGTCCGAAGGACGGCCCGCCCAAGGCGCGTAGCGAGGGACTTCGTCCCTTGATTCTCGTTATCGTCCTGATTCCTGTGATCCGGGTTGGGGTGCTGTCGCAACTGCTCCAGCTTGGTACGGGGACAGTTCTCGTTCTCTTTCAGGGTCGGAACGAATAAGGAAAACCGCTGTTCTCTGGCGAAATAGGGTCTGTCTTGCTATTCGACTGTTTTCCACCTGCCGGCGCAAGATCATAGCCTCCGCCCTTCACTCGCAGGAGTAAAACCCGAATGCCGTCCGGCGCTCGCCTCCCGCTGAATTCGTTATCCCCAAATGCAGATCGCCTTGCCGAACTGAAAACCCTTTTCCCCGATTCACTACCCTACACATATTCCGGTAAACGTATGACGGGTAACCCGAAGCCCGCCCAAATGTGTAAGCCTTCGGTCAGACAGTGTTCCAGCCAGATCAAACCGATCTGAAACAGGCTCAAATCGCAACGATTGCTGCGGTG